>JALYIS010000126.1 GCA_030775705.1 Actinomycetota bacterium | reverse complement strand
CGCCTTCGCCTGCCACCCCCTCCCGTCGCTGGCCGTCACCGCGCTGACCGCAGGGCTGGCCGCTGAAGCTGGCACCACCCTGATCCGGGGAACGCTGATCACGCTGGCGATGCTCGCCGGGCAACTCTCGATCGGGTGGTGCAACGACGCTGTGGACGCCGAACGCGACCGGGCGGTGCACCGCACCGACAAGCCCGTCGCCAGTGGCGTGGTGTCGGTTCGCGCCACCTGTGCGGCCGCGGCGATCGCGGTCGTGATCGCGCTCAGTGCTGCTGCCCCGCTGGGGTGGGCCGCCTTCGTTGTTCTCGGCCTCAGCGTGGCCTGCGGCTGGGCCTATGACCTGGGGCTGAAGGCGACGCGCTGGTCCTGGGCCGCCTACGCTGTCGCCTTCGGCGCAGTGCCGGCTGTGGCGACGCTCGCCTCGAGTGATCCACGTTGGCCTGCCGCATGGGCGATTGCGGCCGGTGCGTTGTTCGGCGTGGCCGCTCATTTCGCGAACGTGCTTCCGGACCTGCTCGACGACGACGCGACCGGCGTACGCGGGCTGCCGCATCGCCTCGGCGCTCGTCGCAGCGCAGTGCTCGGTCCGATCCTGTTGGTCGCTGCCTCGATCGCGATTCTGGTGGGACCGCCAGATCACGGACAGGCGGCGCTGCGGGGAGTGGGATTGCTGCTCACGGTTCTTGCCGCAGCGTGGGCCACTGTGGCGGCGCTGCGCGACCCGCGAAGCCGTCGGTACTTTCTGGCAGTCATCGCGATCGCCGCGCTCGATGTGATGCTGTTCGCACTGTTGGGGACCTCGATGTGACGTTCGAACGCAATCGGATGCAGTGCCGTCGGCGCAACGGTGACCACCGACCGGGCCTGAACCGGGGTGCACAGCAGGCCCGGAGAGTGACGGGCTGATGAGGTGCACGGTCAGTAGCCTAAGCAGGAGGTCACGGGTCAATGCCCGGCGCTGAGCGGAGGCTCACCCGGCTGACGCCTTCGCGTCTGCTGGTTCCGGACTGGCTGAATACCCAACCACCAACAACTGTACGGCCTCGTCTCCGCGCGGTGTCGCTGTGCGGTGGTCCAGAACGCCGCGGAGAATCACTGGCCGGAGGCAGGCGTGGGTGACGTTGCCGCCATGCGTTCCGTCGAATTTCCGAGCGAGGGCCGGCGCCGGCCGGGGCACAACAGAACAATCGACGGACACAGAGTCTGCTACACCCAGGTGATGACGCTGTCGGCCGGCGGGCGGTGGGCCGGTGTGAAGTCGGTGCCCAGCGTGTAGGCCAATGGAGTCAGGACGGCTTGAGCCACTGTCTCGAACGGGATCGCGAGGATGTCGGCGACCTCCTGTTCGCGCCCCAGGTGCAGCGTCGTCCAGGCGGTCCCGAGACCGCGAGCGCGGGCAGCGAGCATGAAGCTCCACATCCCGGGCAGGACGCTGCCCATCATCGCCTGGGCAGCACGGCGTGAGGGCCCCTCACTGCAGCCGATGACGAGGACCGGCGAGTCGGCCATCCGTCCGGCGAGGTAATCGGCGGAGCTCGCTACCCGCTGCTGCTGAGCGTGCTCGATCGCGCCCTCGCGTACCTGCGCGCCCGCGTAGTACTGGGACTCGCGGTACTCGGCGAAACACGCCGCATAGTGGCCGGCGACCGCCGCACGCTTAGCGACGTCGCGGACCACCACGAAGCGCATCACCAGATTGTTCGACCCACTGGGGGCCTGCAGGGCAAGATCGACACACTCGCGGATCAACTCGTCGGGAACCTCGCGAGTGAAGTCGAGCCGCTTTCGCACCGCTCGCGTGGTCGACAACAGCTGGTCGGGGTTCAGATCGAGGAGGCTCACAACGGCAGCGTAGCCACGACGCTCGGCCGCTCAGGTCCTATGTCCGACTCCCCGCCGTCACCCCTCTCACACCCATTGTCGGTACCTCGTCGGCGTCACCACGATTGGCACCGAGAAGATGGCCGCGAACCGCGTCGGGTCGCCATAGCCGAGCCGCCCAATATGCGGTTCGTATTTCTGGACATACTCGGGCACGTGATCCAGCGCCGGATAGCTCTCCAAGATCATTGCCGTCCCCTCGAAGCGCACGACATCATCACCGCCCCTGGTGTCATCAATGGCAAGGCTCACCTGCGGATTGTTCTCAAGGTTCCTCAGCTTCAGCTTGTGCGGCTCGCTGTAGATCAGGAACACCGAGTCCTTCCAGAGGAACCACACCGGGACCGTGTCGGGCATCCCGCTCGGGCGGACGGTGGTGAGCCACGAGACGATGTCATTGGCCAGCCGGTGCTCAACGTGTGCCCTTTTCGCGACCGGTATGTCCAACCCCATCGCCCCTTTCGCAGCCCCGCGAGGCTAGCAACATTGAGACAGCGACCGCAGGGCCGGTCCATGCCGCGTTCAGCGTGCGGATCAGCCGAGAGTCGGATACTTCATCGCCGGGTTTGCGCGTCACGCTAAACTGCACACAGGTCGAGAGGCGCTGCGACGGGCGAACGCCCGCCACGCTCGGCCCGCGGTTCGTGGCAAAGGGCGCCTCCGAAGTCGGAGGCGTCGATGTCCGCGACAGAGCCCGATCCACAGCTGATCCGTGGGGACGCGACGGAGTCGCTGACCGCGCTGCTGCGGTCGCGAATTCTCGTCCTGGACGGTGCGATGGGAACGATGATCCAGCGCCACGTGTTCAGCGAGGCGGAGTACCGGGCAGAGCGATTCGCCGACTGGCAGCAGGACCTCAAGGGCAACAACGATCTGCTGTCGCTCACCCAGCCCAACACCATCCGGGCGATCCATCGTGCCTACCTCGAGGCCGGCGCCGACCTGGTCGAGACGAACACCTTCAATGCGCAGAAGATCTCCCTCGCCGACTACGGCATGCAGGAGTTGGCGTATGAGCTGAACTACGAGTCCGCGCGGCTGGCTCGCGCGGAGTGCGACGCGATGACCTCGGCCGACCCGACTCGCCCGCGCTACGTCGCCGGCGCCCTCGGGCCCACCAACCGTACGGCGTCCATCTCCCCCGACGTCAACGATCCCGGCGCCCGCAACGTCACCTACGCCGAACTGGTGGACGCCTACCTCGAACAGGCCAACGGCTTGGTCGACGGCGGGGCCGATGTCCTGCTCATCGAGACCATCTTTGACACCCTCAACGCGAAGGCAGCAATCTTCGCGCTGGAGACCCTCTTCGAAGAGCGTGGCCGCCGCTGGCCGGTGATGATTTCGGGCACGATCACCGATGCTTCCGGTCGGACCCTGTCCGGGCAGGTCACCGAGGCGTTCTGGAACTCGGTGCGCCATGCTCGGCCCCTGCTGATCGGCCTCAACTGCGCTCTAGGCGCTCAAGAGATGCGGCCGTACCTCGCTGAGATCTCGCGTATCGCCGATTGCTTCGTCTCCTGTTACCCGAATGCGGGGTTGCCGAACCACTTCGGCGAGTATGACGAGCTGCCCGACCAGACCGCGGCTATCGTGCGCGAGTTCGCGCAGAGCGGCCTGTTAAACCTCCTCGGTGGCTGTTGCGGAACCACGCCCGATCACATCGCCGCCATGGCCGAAGCTGTTGCGGGCCTTACCCCGCGAGTGCCCCCGCAACGCGACAGCGCCTGCCGGCTCTCGGGCCTGGAACCGTTGACGATCAATGAGGAGTCGCTGTTCGTCAACGTGGGAGAGCGCACCAATATCACCGGGTCGGCGAAGTTCCGCAATCTGATCCGCGACGGTGACTACGACGCCGCTTTGGCCGTCGCTCGTCAGCAGGTCGAGAACGGGGCGCAGGTCATCGACATCAACATGGACGAGGGGATGATCGACGGCGTCGCCGCGATGGATCGGTTCGTCAAGCTGATCGCGAGCGAGCCCGACATAAGCCGCGTCCCACTCATGATCGACTCGTCCAAGTTCGAGGTCATCGAGGCGGGCCTGCGCTGTGTTCAGGGCAAGCCCATCGTCAACTCGATCTCGATGAAGGAGGGCGAGGACAAGTTCCGTCGTGAGGCCACGCTGTGCCGCAAGTACGGTGCGGCGATCGTCGTGATGGCCTTCGATGAGCAGGGTCAGGCCGACAATCTCGAGCGCCGCAAGACGATCTGCGAGCGGGCCTACGGCATTCTCGTCGAGGATGTCGGGTTCCCCGCCGAGGACATCGTGTTCGACCCCAACATCTTCGCGGTGGCGACCGGCATCGAGGAGCACGCCAACTACGGGGTGGACTTCATCGAGGCCACCCGCTGGATCAAGCAGACCCTGCCCCACGCGATGGTGTCCGGTGGTGTGTCGAACGTGTCGTTCTCCTTCCGCGGCAACAACGCGGTGCGCGAGGCGATTCATGCCGTGTTCCTCTACCACGCGGTTGCCGCCGGCATGGATATGGGCATTGTCAATGCGGGCGCGCTGGTCGGCTACGACCAGGTCGACGAGCGTCTGCGGGAGCGGATCGAGGACGTGATTCTCAACCGTCGACCCGACGCCACTGAGCAGCTGCTCGAGATCGCCACGGAATTCGCCGGCGACGGAATGAAGGTCGAGGCGAGCAACGAGCAATGGCGTGAGCTCCCCGTCGACGAGCGCATCACCCACGCGCTCGTCAAGGGCATCGACACCTACGCCGAAACGGACACCGAAGAGCTACGCGCGCTCATCGAAGCCCGCGGCGGTCAGCCCATCGAGGTCATCGAGGGACCGTTGATGGCCGGGATGAACGTCGTCGGGGACCTGTTCGGTGCGGGCAAGATGTTCTTGCCACAGGTGGTGAAGTCGGCCCGCGTGATGAAGAAGGCCGTCGCCTATCTGATCCCCTTCATCGAGGCCGGCAAGTCGCCGGAGGACGCCAGGCGCAGCAACGGCACGGTGATCATGGCCACGGTGAAGGGCGACGTGCACGACATCGGGAAGAACATCGTCGGCGTCGTCCTGCAGTGCAACAACTACGACGTCGTCGATCTCGGCGTGATGGTTCCGGCCCAGAAGATCCTCGATGCGGCGAAGGAGCACGACGCCGACGTCATCGGGCTGTCCGGCCTCATCACCCCGTCGTTGGACGAGATGGTCAATTTCGCGACCGAGATGGAGCGCCAGGGCCTGGAGGTACCGCTGATGATCGGCGGTGCGACGACGTCGCGGGCGCATACGGCGGTCAAGGTCGATCAGAAGTATCACGGCCCGGTCATCTGGGTGAAGGATGCCTCCCGGTCAGTGCCGGTGGTAGCCGCGCTGCTTTCGGACGAGCAGCGTCCGGCTCTGCTGGCCGAGCTGAAGGTCGACTACGACGCGCTGCGTGATAGGCATGCTGCGCGCACCGACGCCAAGATGATCATTGCGCTGGCCGCCGCGCGTGCGAATCGCACACCGATCGACTGGACCGGCTACCGCCCGCCCCGGCCACGGATGATCGCCCAGCAGGTCCGCGACAGCCACACCGACGACTACCACCCATCCTCTGCCCCCACCCAGTTCGTCAAGACATTCCACGACTACCCGCTCTCGGAGTTGCGTCGCTACATCGACTGGCAACCGTTCTTCAATGCTTGGGAGATGAAGGGCAGCTTCCCGGACATCCTCAACAACCCCGCATCCGGCGAGGCCGCCCGCCGACTATGGGAGGACGCGCAGCGGATGCTCGACTCGATCGTCGAGCAAAAGTGGCTCACGGCGGCCGGAGTGTTCGGGCTCTTCCCGGCAAACATGGTCGAGGACGACGACATCGAGGTCTACGCCGACGAATCGCGCAGCGACGTCCTGACCACGCTGCGCCAGGTCCGCCAGCAGACCGAACACCGCGCCGGCGTTCCACACCGCTGCCTCGCGGACTTCCTCGCCCCCAAGCAGACCGGCCTGCGCGACTACGTCGGCGCGTTCGCGGTGACTGCGGGGCTCGGCATCGCGGACAAGATCGCCGAGTTCAAGGCGGCGCTCGACGACTACAGCGCGATCCTGCTCGAGTCGCTGGCGGATCGTCTGGCAGAGGCGTTCGCGGAGCGCCTGCACGAGCGAGTGCGCACCGAGTTCTGGGCCTACCAGCCCGACGAGGCACTCGACAGCGAAGCGTTGATCAAGGAGCGCTACGTCGGCATCCGGCCCGCTCCCGGGTACCCGGCTTGCCCGGAGCATACGGAGAAGCAGACCATCTGGCAGCTGCTCGACGTCGAGCGCAATACTGGCATCGAACTGACCGAGAGCATGGCGATGTGGCCAGGCGCGTCAGTCAGCGGTTTGTACTTCTCCCACCCGCAGTCGCAGTACTTCGTCGTCGGGCACCTCGGTCGCGACCAGGTCGAGGACTACGCCAAGCGCAAGGGCTGGGCGGTGGCAGAGGCAGAGCGGTGGCTGTCCCCGAATCTCGGCTACCGCTCCGACAACGAGTAGCCGGCTCGCTGCCCGGTCGACGGGTCAACCGGGTCAGCCGTGCGCGCAGTTCTTCGCGACGTAGGTGCCGAGGATCTGGCTGTCCGCGGGCAGCTTCGTCTGTAGCGACTGGAGCGCGGCGGGAGGCGTCGCGGTCGGGTTCGCGAGGTATCCCTTGATGGCCTGCAGCACCGAAACCAGGTCCGTGATCGCGCCCGCGACGTCTGCCGGGGCCCCGGCCCTGAGCGCGTTGAACTCGGCGACCTCGGCATCGATCAGGGCGGACGCTGACGCCGGGTTGCTGATGGCCGAGCCAAGGCCCGCGAGCTTCGCGGAGGTCGCGGCCAGCTTCGTGCAGAACGTGGTCCCCGTGATGCCGGCAAGGCCCGAGGTGGCCGCGCTCGTGGCCCCGCTGGCAGCGGTGGTCGGCGCCCCGGTGGTGGTGGCGGTCGTGGTCACAGATGCGGAGGTCGAACCGCTGCCGCTGCTATTGCTGCTGCAGGCGCCCAAGCTGGCCAGACCGGCAATGACAGCGATCGCGGCAGCCGTGTGTTGAATTCGCACGCACGTCACCCTACAGGCCTAGTGGCGCTGCGCGGCCTGGCGCGAGTGTTCCTGCGCGCCTTCGCGCGAATGTTCCTGCGCGCCTTCGCGCGACGCCCAAGCCGAGGCGAGACCGTCGGCTCGGACCGTGACCCGGTCGCCGATCTTGTAGGACGCCGTACCGGTTATCCGCACTGCGATGGTGGCCGCGCCGCACGGCTGATCGGGCGCCACGGAGACGAGCGTGTCGTGACCCTGGTAGGTCTGGTTGACCACCTGCCCACGCATGCCGTCGCCACTCTCGCCGGCCTCGATCGAGATCTGCTCGGGGCGCACCAACACCACGCCGCGCCTTTCGACACGGGCTGTGATGTGCAGCCGGCCGAGTCCGGTGATCGCCGCGTCGCCGTCGAAGTCCGCGTCGACAAGGTTCGCTTCGCCGAGGAACTGAGCCATCGCCGGGTCCACCGGCCGCGTGTATAGCTCACGCGGCGACCCCACCTGGGCCACCCGCCCATGACGCAGGACCGCGACCTGATCCGCCATGGACATCGCCTCTTGTTGATCGTGGGTCACCATCACCGCCGCCGTCCCGGCGGCGCGCAGCACGTCCACCACTTCGGCGCGCATCTTGGTCCGCAACGCCGCGTCGAGCGAGGAGAACGGCTCGTCCAGCAGAATCACCGGCGGATCAATCGCCAGCGCACGGGCCAGGGCCACGCGCTGTTGCTGACCGCCGGACAGTTCGTGGGGATAGCGCTTGCGCAGGTCCGCCAGACCGACGAGGGTCAGCAGCTCGTCGACTCGCGCCGAGCGTCGCTCGCGACGTGGCAGGCCGAACGCCACATTGCGCGCCACGTTGAGGTGCGGGAACAGGGCGCCCTCCTGCGGCACGTAGCCCAGCCGGCGTCGCTCGGCAGCGACGTGCGTGCCCTGGGCGTCAATGACCTGACCCGCCAGCACGATTCGCCCCGCCTGCGGTCGCTCGAAGCCGGCAATCGTCCGCAGCAGGGTCGTCTTGCCGCTTCCCGAGGTCCCGAGCACCACCGTGATCGATTCCTTCGGCACCTCGAGGCTGACATCGATCAGCACTGGTGTTGCGCCGTAGCTGACCCGGATGCTCTGCACCTCGAGCGCGTTCATGTGCCGATCACGACCACGTCGCCGCCGCCCTTGCGGCGGGAGAACCAGGTACCCAGCACGAGGCTCGGGATGACGGAGATTGCCACGATTGCTCCAGCGTACGGCGCAGCGGCCCCGTACGCGGTGTTCGTCTGGTACGCCCAGAACTGCGTCGCCAGGGTGTGCACGCCGGTGGGCACCAGCACCAGCGTCGCGGTCAACTCCGTGACCGCCGACAGGAACACCAGGCTGAACGCCGCCAGCACGCCCGGAGAGATGATCGGCAGCGTGACCTTGAAGAACACCCGGATCGGTCGATAGCCCAGCGAGCGGCCCATCTCTGCCAGCCTCGGCGACGCCTGGACGGCGGACGCGCGGACGCAGACGAGCGCCAGCGGGAAGAACAGCAGGGCGTAGGCGATGATCAGCAACTCGCTGGTCTGGTAAAGCGAGAAGGCATAGCGGACGGCGAAGAACACCAGGCTCAGCGCAATCACGACGCCGGGCACGGACTGGATGAGATACGTGCTGCGTTCGAGCGCCCGACCGACGCGGCCGCGGCGCTGCGCTGCCAGCAGGCCGACGGGGATGGCCGCGATCGTGGCCATCCCCGCTGCGGCGCCGGCATAGCGAGCAGTCGCCAGGGTGGCCGACAACAGCGTCGTGCTCGCCGGCAGGGTGGTGTGTTGCGAGGTGCTCAGCCAGTACACGAGGGTGCCGATCGGCACGCCGATCGCGAGCGTCATCAGCACAGTCAGCCCAATCAGGGCCGGCACCGTCGTCTTGCCGAGGCGGCGGCGAACCGGGGGCCGCGCGGCTTGGGGTCCGGTGCGACTGGCGCGCCCCCGTCCGCCCGCGAGCGATTCGCCAACAAGCACGACAATGCCCAGCACCACCAGCAGAAGCGACAACGCTGCGGCCGCGGACCGGTCGACCTGCAGCTCGGTGAAGATCTCAGTGGTGAACGTGCGGAAGTTCAGGATCTCGAAGGCGCCGTACTCCGCAAGCAGCGCCAGCATGACCACCATGCTGCCGCCGAGCAGTGCCGGCCTGATCTGGGGGAAGATCACCCGTCGGAAGGTTCGCCAGGGCCCCAGGCCCAACGCATGCGCCGTCTCCTCCAGGGCCGGGTCGGTTCTGCGAAGTGCCGCCGCCACCGGCAGGTAGATCAGGGGATAGAGGTCCAGGGCCATCACGAACGCGGCTGCCTTGAGTCCGATGAAGGTCGGCGACAGCGAGTGCCAGGCGTAGCCGATGACGAAGTCCGGAACGGCGACCGGCATCACGATCACTACCGCCCACAGCCGTCGCAACGGTAGATCGGTGCGTTCGATCAGCCACGCTGCCGCGGTACCGAGGATGGCGGTTGCCCCAGTGACGATCGCCGCCAGCAGGACGGTGTTCTTGAGCAATTCGACGGTGAGCGATCGGAACAGGACACGGTGTAGTTCGGGCCAGCCGACATCGCGCGCCTGGAGCAGCAGAAACAACTCCGGCAGCAGGAGCGCACCGGCGACCGCGATCGTCAACAGATAGACCATCGCCAATGGCCGCCGCGTGAGGCGTGGCGGATTGTGCCGATACCAGCGACGCGGCGCCATCGCGTCGAGCGCAGGCGCCGCCTCGGCCGGCGATATCTGGGTGGCGGTCAGAGCAGACCTGCCTGCTGCAGCAGCATTACGGCCTGGGTTCCGTCACCGATCTGGTCCAGGCTGAACGCCTTCGGCGCCAGGCCTGACACTGGTGGCAAGTGCGGGTCGCTCAGTGCGGCGT
>JALYIS010000125.1 GCA_030775705.1 Actinomycetota bacterium | reverse complement strand
GTGTCGCTTGGCGTCGAGCCGTCGCTGCCTGGCGGCCCGAGACGGCCGGGTGGCCCGCCGTGCGGGGGGCGGCGGCGCGAGCGCATCGGTCAGCAGCATGGTGAGCCGTGCGCGGGCCGCAGTTCGGTTCTGCAGCTGCGAGCGGTGCTCCGAGGCGGCAATGGTGACGACCCCCTCGATCGCCCGAGCGCCGGTGCGCTCGAGCAGGCTCGCCCGTTGATGCTCGCTGAGTGCGCTGGAGGTGGTGATGTCCCAGCTGAGTTCGACCCGACTGTCGGTGGTGTTCACCGACTGGCCTCCCGGGCCCGACGACCGGCTGAACCGCTCGATCAACTCAGCGGCCGGTATCACCAACCCGTCCGGCAGCCCACGCCCCGGCCGCAGGACGAGATCACTCATGGCCGGGCGGGGCTGCCCTGCGCTTCGCGCATCCACGCGAGCACGTCGTCGGGTTCGCTCGGCAATGCCGCAGACAGATTGACCGGGGCCGCGTCGGTGACGGCGATGTCGTCCTCGATCCGCACGCCGACGCCGCGTAGTGCGGCAGGTACGGACAGGTCATTGCTCTGGAAGTACAGGCCCGGCTCGACGGTCAGCACGTACCCCGGGGCCAGGATCCCCTCCCGGTACGTCTCGTTACGCGCCAGCGCGCAGTCATGAACGTCGATCCCGAGCATGTGGGAGGTGCCGTGCAGGGTGTACCGGCGGTGCAGCCCCGCGCCGGGGCGGTTCTCGTCCGGATCGCAGGAGGCATCGGCCGTCACCGGGAGGATGCCCCACGAGTGCAGGTGGTCCGCCAGCACCCAATTGGCCGCGCGGTGGGCGGCGAGGAAGTCCGCACCCGCCCGCACCTCGGCAATGCCCGCTGCCTGGGCCTCGTGCACGGCGCGGTAGACCCGCAGCTGGTCCGGCGTCCACTGGCCGTCGACCGGCATCGTGCGGGTGACGTCGGCGGTGTAGAGCTCGTCGGTCTCCACGCCCATATCGGCCAGGAGCAGGTCACCGGGCCGCACGGTCCCGTGATTGCGCCACCAATGCAGCGTGGTGGCGTGCCGACCGGTGGCAACGATGCTGCCGTAGCCGACGTCGTTGCCCTCCAACCGGGCGCGCCGGCCGAAGGTTCCCTCGAGCCAGCGCTCACCGCGCACGTCGCTGCGTCCGATTACGTTGGGCAGCTCGCGCGCGACGTCGGCGAAGCCACGTGCGGTGGCGTTGCAGGCCTCGAGCAGCCGCTCGAGTTCCCACTCGTCCTTGACCAGCCGAAGCTCATCGAGCACCTGGGCCAGACGCTCCGAACCGGCGTTGCGCAGCAGGGCGTCCACCGACGAGTCGATGCCGCTCAGCGCGACGGCATCGGGGCCTCGGTGTCGATCGAGGTCCGAGCGCAGCGCGGACAACGGCTTGGTGGTCAGGGATAGGGCCGATGCAGTGTCCTCGACGCTGGGGACGTTGCCGACCCACACCGCGCCGTGCGCCCGGTCGGTGAAATAGGCGACCTCGCCGGGCTGGGCGAACTCGCGGACATAGAGGGTGCTGTCGTGCCCGGAGAGGGTCGGGCTCATCACCAGCACGGCGTCGGCCGCGGTCTCGCCGGTGAGCCAGGTGAAGGAGCTGGTCGCCCGGAAACCGTACTCCGTGTCGTTGGCGCGGACCTTGAGATTGCCTGCCGGGATGACGACAAGCTGGCCAGCGAACTCGGGCGACAGGCGCTCGCGGCGCTTGGCCGCGTAGCTCGCGGCGTCTGGGCGGGCCGGATGCGGCATGGCGGGCGCGGGATCCCAATCGGAGGCGATCGCGGCCTGCAGGTGTTGCGGCATCGGGATGTCATAGGACGTGCGGGCGGCGATGGCGTCCTGCGCGGCGTCAGACATGCTCCCCAGTCTAGAGCCGAAGCATCCCAGCGAGCAGGGCTAACAACGCCGATTGGGCGTCACGCCGGGCCCCCTGCTGATCGTGCGCGTTGGCGATGATCAGCGCGGCCTCGATGACGGCGCTGAGCGCGATCTGGGCGAGCGTCTGGATCGGGGCCTCGACCAGTTGGCCGGCCGCCGCAAGGTCGCCGAGCTGGGCAGCGATCAGACCCAGGCCGTGCTCGGTCTCGATCTCGCGCCACCTCGCCCAGCCCAGCACCGCCGGCGCGTCGGTCAGCCCGATCCGTAGGACCTCGGGGCGCTGACAGATGTCGAGGAAGGCGTCGAGGGAAGCGGCGATGCCCGCGATGCCGTCACCGTCGGCGGCAGGGGCGAGGGTAGCGGCGGCGATCTCATCGGCGATGTCGGATTCGAGCTGCTCGAACACGGCCTCGAACAGCGCCCGCTTGTCCGCGTAGTGGTGGTAGAGCGCGCCGCGAGTCAGCCCGGCCGCGGCGACGATCTCCTCCGCCGGCACGTCGGCGTAGCCGCGCTCGCCGAACAGGCGCCGCGCGGTCGAGATCAGCTGGAGCTGGGTTGCGTGGGCCCGTTCGGGCTGGCTAGGCGGCACTGCCGGTCACGAAGTCGACGATGAGGCCGGTGAGGATCTCGGGCTGGTCTTCGGGCACGAAGGTGTAGGAGTCGGCGATCTCGACCAGCCGGGCGCCGGGGAGCAGGTCGGCAAGCCGCCGGCCGTCGGCGAGCGGAAAGACGCGGTCCTCGCTCGCCCAGGCGAGCAGCACCGGCCTGGTGAAGGCCGGCAGCGCCTGCGCCGCGGCGAGGGTGTGCCGCTTGTGGACGCTGCGCAGGAAACGGCGTAGATCGTCGCGGATCGCCGCGCTGCGCTGCGCCGGCCCCAGATAGGACGTCATGACATCGGCGGGGATCGCTCGCTTGGACAGCCAGCCGAACGCGACAGGCAATCGGTGCAGGGCTCGCAGGCGAAGCGATTGCACGAGCAGCCAGGTGCCGCCGGGGATCTTCGCCAGGCGGGGGAGCACGGCGAACATGGGCGGGAAGAAATGCCTGAAGCTGTCCGACGGCGTCAGCACCACCCGGCCGATCCGCTCCGGGTGCTGCGTCATCAGGATCTGGGTGAGGGCGCCCCCCGTGTCATTCGCGACGATGGTGACGTCGTGCAGATCGAGGGCATCGAGGAAGCCGGCGATGAGCGCGGCCACCCCGGTAGGGGTGAGGTCCACGCCGGGCACGGCGAGCGAATGCGATCCCAGTGGCCAGTCCGGGGTGAGACAGCGCAGTCCGGCCCGCGCCACGCCCGGCACCACCTGCCGCCACAGGTCGCCGTTGACCAACAACCCGTGCACGAACACGACCGGTGCCCCGATGCCGAGTTCGCGGTAGCCGATGGTGGCCGCGCCGACGCGTACCTCGTGCGCTGTTCCCCGAGCGGAGCTGGTCGTCATGGGGCCTCCTCATTCGTTTACATACATACTGTACGTATGTATCCAGGGCCGGTCAACTCGGGGTCAGGCCACCATGGAGTCGATGATCTCGGCCAGGTCCTGCGCGGTGGTGCGCGGATTGACGATCGCGAAGCGGGTGCACACCCGCCCGCGGTGCCGGGTCGGGGTCACGAAGGCGAACTGCTCCCGAAGCAGCCGGGCGCCCCAGCGCGCGTAGTCGTCGGCGTCCCAGCCGATGCGCTCGAAGACCAACACCGTGAGGTCCGGTTCCACGACCAGGCGCAGATGCGGGGCGGCAGCGATGAGCGCGGCACCCTCGCGGGCCACCTCGAGGGTGTGCTCGACGGCTTCGCGATAGGCGTCGGTGCCGTGCACGGCGAGGGAGAACCAGAACGGCAAACCGCGCGCGCGCCGGGTGAGTTGGATGGCGAAGTCCGACGGGTTCCATTCGCCCTCGACGGTCACCGGGTCCAGGTAGTCGGCGCGCTGGGTGTGCGCGGCACGGGCGAGCGCGGGATCGCGGAACAGCAGGGCGCAGGAGTCGAACGGCGCGAACAACCACTTGTGCGGGTCGACGATGAAAGAATCGGCGCGCTCGACACCGGCGAACAGATGCCGCACGGACGGGGCCGCCAGCCCGGCGCCGCCATAGGCGGCGTCCACATGCAGCCACCAGCCGTAGTCGGCGGCGACGTCGGCGACGCCGTCGAGGTCGTCCACGACCCCCAGGTTCGTCGTGCCTGCGGTGGCCACCACCGCGAAGATCGCCTCGCGTTCGGCGGGCGGCAGCGCCTGCACCGTCTCGCGCAGTCGTGTGCCCACCAGCCGGCCCCGGTCGTCGCCGGGGACTTCGATCACCTCGACGTCCATGACGACCTTGAGCGCGTGGATCACCGACGAATGCGTCTCCGCGGTGACGCAGACCGCCCGCGGCGCCGACCCACGGGTCCGACGATGCCGGGCGGCCTCCCGGGCTGCGACGAGGGCGGACAGATTGCCGATGGT
>JALYIS010000124.1 GCA_030775705.1 Actinomycetota bacterium | reverse complement strand
CTGCTGCCCCGTGCCCACCGCGGTCCCGGAGCTCACGGTCGCCTCCGCCCGCCGCGATGGCGTCGCGCCGGTGGCCCGACGGGTCGGAATGACGTCAGTCGGCGTGGTCGCGACGGGACGAGGAGCCCATGCCAGGATGGCGGTCGCCGCTCCGGGTGCCGGCACGAGCGGAGTCGTGTCGAACGGGAGCCACCCGATACCGACGAAATACGCCTCGGCCCACGCGTGTGCGTTGTTCGTGGTGACCGTGAACGCACCGCTGCTGTCGGGGGCTGAATGCGAATATCCCAGTACGACTCGCGCCGGGACCCCGGCCACGCGCAGCATGATCGCCATCGAGGCTGCGTACTGCTGGCAGTAACCACTCCTGCTGGACAGGAACGAGTCCAGTGCTGTGACGTCGTCGCTCGGCTTGGTCTGCAGGCTGTATTTGAAGCCATTCGCTGGATCGGTGAAGTAGTCGTTGAGTGCCAGGGCCTTGCCGTAAGGGGTGCTCTTGCCCGCGGTCAGCCGCCCGACGAGCGCCTTGACAGCGGCCGTCACACCCGCCGTCTTGCCGTACTGGTCCGCGAACTGCGCTGAGTAGGCGTCCGGTGCCGCCGCCAGCTGCGCGACGGTCGGATTCGGCTGGGCGACATCCTCGGTGATGTGGTCGCCCCTGCCCACATTATGACCAAGCAGGATCTGATCTGTTGGGCTCCAGGTTGTCCGGTCGTCAGTTCCGGTGAGGGAGGTCGGTTGCGCGAACACCGGGGCGTTGTCGCCCAGGCCGGAGACATCTATCCGGGCACTGAACCTCGCACTTGACGACGGCGGGGTGGCTGGCGCTGTACTGAAGTCCTGCCCGGATGCGGGAACGGCGACACCGTGGCTGGCGGCACTCCATCCCTGCACGCTGTAGGAATTCAGAACATTCGCGCGCAGGTAGTACGGCGCCACGGTCTGAGGCGTGCCAACCGAGTCGGTCTGGGATGGGGAGACCGTGACGGTGAACAGGGAGATCGGTTTGCTCCTCTGCAGTTCCCCCTTGAGGGCGGCAAACGGGTCCAGGGAGATGCCACCCGCCCCGAAGCCTCCGTCTGCCCCACCCGCGGAACTGTTGTGCAGAGCGTTCGCCAATAAATTCGACGCGCGCGTGGGGATGAGAAACGGCAACGCGAGAGCTATGAGCGTTGCAATGACTGCGATGCGCGGTCCCGACACTCCGAGCGCCGCCGACGGCCGAGATTCACCGGCCCGAGGGATGATCCGACCCCAGCCACGAACCTCGTCGCGCGCATCGATCGACAGCAGCAGCAGAAATCCCGCGGCGGCCGAGCCGAACAGCAGCCAGGGGACCGGGTGGCGTGGCACTGCCCCGGCAACGGTGAACACGACCAGCAGGGGGATGCCCGCCAGCGCAGCTCGGCGGCCGATCACCGCCACGAAGTCCACGAACGCCGCAACCAGACCCGCCAGCGCCGCGAGCACGAGCGTGATCGCCGCGTCAGCGTGGACCGGAGCGACTCCGTTGCTGGTGGTGTCGCGCACCCGGGCCAGCAGTCCCGAGACGTAGTGCCAGGTGGCGCGTGTCGGTATGAAGCCGGCGGCGGCGTGTGTGCCGGTGAACCGCCAGACCAGCCATGGGACCAGCAGCGCCAGGCCGATCCAGGTGTGCAGAACGCGGGGCCGGTACCACCATCGCAGCGCTGCCGCCGTACCGCAGACGACAATGATTGCGCCGAGCGCGTCTAAGAACCATCGCACGTCGGTGAAGAGTTCCGTCAGCGGCAGGATGCCGAGCGCCGCGGCGACCATGGCGCGCAGGCTGCGTCGGGTCCCCGATGATCCAACCGCCCCGTGCCGAGCGCCTGCTCGCGCTGCGATAGTCATCGTGGGCCCAGTCGTCGGAGCTGTCATCGAAGTGGTGCCCAGCTCGAACCGCCCATGCGGGCGCGCAGCAATGACTGCCACACCTGCGGGAGGTGATCGCCTCGGCGAACCACCACGACGTGCCACCCCGCAGCGTTGAGCACTCGCGCGGTCGCGGCGCACTGCCCATGCCCCTCGGCTGAGCCTTGCCAGGACAAGGTGTCCAGAAGAAGAGCGAACGCAGGCGCCGCGGACCCGCGCAGATGCGCTTGGGCGACTGTTCTCAGGCTGGCGGCGTCGAGGTTGCCGAGCACGGCAATCAAGGCCGAGTCGCGGGCGGCGGCCCGGATCACGCTGGCTGCCGGTGTCAGCTCCCCTTGGCCGGTGCTGCGTACATCGGCCAGATAGTCGTTGAGACGGGTGGCGCGGTCGAAATGACGCCGATCCGGCGTGGTGAGCTCGCTGATCAGACCCACGTCGCGGCCGGCGAGCATGAGGTGCGTCCCGATGCTCGCGGCAGCACTGATCGCCCACTCCAAGCTGCTGGACAGGCGCACGTCGTGCGGTTCGCGCGACCTTGACGCCGGCTCCTCATCCAGATGGGCGGCGGCGCGCAGGTCAAGCAGGAGCGTCGTCTGGCCCTGCCATGGGCGCTCCTCCTGTCGAACCATCAGGGCGCCCGTCCGGGCCGATGACTTCCAGTGGATCTTGCGCAGGTCGTCGCCAGTCCGGTATTCGCGGGTCGACGCGTCGTCGGCCCCGTAGGCGCCGACCGAATGGCTGCCCGCGTTGTCGCCGATGTCATGCGAGCGCGGCGGCTCGAGTGCGGGCAATGCCTCTACTACGGGCGCGACCACGAACTCCGACGTGACCGTAAAAGAGCGGACCACGTCCACCAGGTGAAACGGATCCGTGAGTCTGATCCGCAAGGGGCCTGATCGGTAACGCCCACGCGAAAGTGCGGGCATGCGGTACGACACAGTCCGGGCCTCCCGGCTGGCCAGCCCGGGGATCACGAACCGCGCGTGGCCGGCGAGTTGCCGGGGGAGCTGGTCCTCGAGAAGCAACGCGCCCGTCGGCAGCAGTGAGCGATTCGTGATCGTCAGATTCATAGTTACCGCTGAGCCCGCCGCGGCGCGACCGGGTTCTACGGTGCGCAGGTTCGCGATGCGCACCCGGGAGCGGAACACCACGAGTGCAGCGACGATTGGTACCGCCAGCCCCAGCGTGCCGGCACGAATGAGGTCCAGCTCGCCGAGCAGGATTCCACAGACCAGGGCCGTCGCCCCTGCTGCGAGTAGGCAGCTAGCTCGCGTGGTGAAACCAGCTCGGATCGCGCCCACCTCGGTCAGGCGTGCCGTAAGGCGTGGGTGTCCGTGGGGATCGGCACCGAGTTCGCGATGCGGCCCAGGAGGTCCTCGGCGGTACGGCCGGCGACATGAGCGTCCGAGGTGAGCAGTAGCCGATGCGCGAGCACACGGACCAGCAGATACTGCAGGTCGTCTGGGATGACGTAGCTGCGTCCTTCCAGGGCCGCCCAGGCCTTTGCCGCCCGAAGTAGCTGAAGGGTCGCGCGGGGCGAGGCGCCCAGGCGGACCTCTGATGCGCGGCGAGTGGCCTCGCAGAGGTCGACCGCGTATGCCTTGATGGCGCTCGCCACGTGCACCTCGCGTACTCCGAGGATGAGTGACCGGACCTCGGTGGCATCGGAGACCGATCGCAGGGTGTCCAGCGGATCGGCGGCGGCGTGCTCGTCGAGCATCAAGATCTCGGCGGCGCGATCTGGATAGCCCATGGAGATGCGTGCGGTGAATCGGTCCCGCTGCGCCTCCGGCAATGGATAGGTGCCCTCCATGTCGATCGGGTTCTGAGTTGCCAACACCATGAACGGTGCTTCGAGGGCGTAGGTAACGCCATCCACGGTGACCTGGCGCTCCTCCATGCACTCCAGCAGCGCGGACTGCGTCTTCGGTGAGGCCCGGTTAATCTCGTCGCCCACCACGATGTTCGCGAACACCGGGCCCGGCTTGAACTCGAAACCTCGGTCTTCGGAGTTGTAGACGCTCACCCCGGTGATGTCGCTGGGCAGTAGGTCCGGGGTGAACTGGACCCGCCGTACAGAGCAGTCGATCGAGCGGGCCAGCGCCTTTGCGAATTTGGTCTTGCCGACGCCGGGCACGTCCTCGATGAGCAGGTGCCCCTCGGAGAGCAGAACCGCGAGGCCGAGGCGGACAGCGGTCGGCTTCCCCTCAATCACGGCCTCGATGTTGGCCGCGATCCGGGCACTCGCCTCGTTGATCGCTTCGGGCGAGGCCGCCGCCAACGCCTCGAACGGGTGTGCGCTGTGGGCGCCGCCTTCTGCCCGGGCGTCGTATTGCATGGGGTTCACGGCTGCTGTCCTTCGCACTTGTCGGCGCAGGCGACGATGCCCGCGTTGATCCGTCGAGTATCACCGACCTTCGCCATTCGCAGGTAACCACGGTGTCCGGCCCGAATTGGTTGCCGATACCGGCATTTCGCGTTGACGGGAGATCGAAGTGGGGTACGGTGGGGCGCAGTGGGGAGAATGCGGTAGTGATCCGGTCGACGTTGGAGGGGTGCGGATGTTCCTCGGCACCCACACCCCACGTCTGGACGACAAGGGTCGCCTGGCTCTCCCGGCCAGATTTCGACCGGAGCTGGAGGGTGGCCTGGTGATTTGCAAGGGTCAGGACCGCTGCCTGTTCGTCTTTCCGGTGACGGAGTTCGCGCGATTCACCGACGCCCTGCGCAACGCCCCGGTGACCGACCGCCGTGTTCGTGACTACGGGCGGGTGCTGTTTGCCTCGGCATCGAACGAGACCCCCGACGGTCAGGGTCGGATCATCGTTCCGCTCCCGCTGCGCCAGTACGCCGGCCTGACCAAGGACTGCGTCGTCATCGGTGCCAACTCGCGGATCGAGGTGTGGGACGCCGAAGCCTGGCAGGCGTACCTGAGCGGCACCGAGCAGGCGTTCGCCGACATCGCCGAGGAGGTACTTCCCGGAATCCTCTGAGCCCGTCGACCGTGGACCAGACCGACGCATGACGTTGGATCCGGCCTCCTCCCGTCCACCTCCTGGCGCACCTTCCCCGGTGCCAGGCGGGACGGGCGGGGACCAGATCAAACGTCAGTAGCCAACCCGCACCTGATCAACGAGAGCCGTGTCGGCCGAGGGCCATGCAGGTCCGATACACACCGGAAGGGGTACGGAGACTCAGATGGATGCCCAGGCCGACGCGGGGCCGACGACATCCTCCGCCGTGCATGTCCCGGTGCTCCTTGACCGGGTGCTCGCGCTGCTGGGGCCTGCGCTTGCAGATCGGCCGGCCGTCGTCGTCGACGCCACCCTCGGCCTCGGCGGACACGCTGAAGCGCTGCTGGCTGCGCATCCGCATCTGACCCTCGTCGGCTTGGACCGCGATCGCAGTGCTCTGTCGCGCAGCCGGGATCGTCTGTCCCGCTTCGGGCGGCGGGTGCATCTCGTGCACGCCGTGTATGACCGGATGGCCGACGTGCTGGACGATCTCGGCCTGCCGGGCGTGGAGGGTGTGCTGTTCGACCTGGGGGTCTCGTCTATGCAGCTCGATGTGGTTGGGCGCGGCTTCGCGTACTCCCAGGACGCGCCGTTGGACATGCGCATGGACACCGACAATTCGCTCACCGCCGAGACGGTGGTCAACACGTACGCGGTGCGCGATCTTGCTCGAGTCATTAGCGGGTTCGGCGAGGAGCGCTTCGCCATGCGCGTGGCGCAGGCAATCGACCGCGAACGGCGGGTGCAGCCGATCACCTCGACCGCTCGACTCGCGGAGCTCGTGCGCGATGCCATCCCAGCGGCCACGCGCCGCCACGGGGGCCATCCGGCCAAGCGGACGTTCCAGGCGATACGCATCGAGGTCAACGGCGAACTTGAGGCGCTGCGAGCCGCGGTGCCCGCGGCGATAGCTGCGCTGCGGGTCGGTGGCCGGCTCGTCGCCCTCTCCTATCACTCCCTCGAGGACCGGATCGTGAAACAGAGCATCGCCCCGCTCACCGTCGACACCACACCGGTCGACCTACCGGTCGTACTCGTCGATCGTGGTCCGCAGCTACGCCTTCTCGTCCGCGGCGGTCAGGGCGCGACCGAGGCTGAGGTAGTCGCCAATCCGCGGGCGGCATCCGTGCGTCTGCGCGCCGCCGAGCGTGTGCGGATGCCGGCATGACCGGCCTCACCCGTCCCGCGCACGGGCCTAGGCGCGCGCCACGAGTGCCGTTCGCACTCCTGGTGGCCGGGCTCGTCCTCGGTTGCCTGTGCGCGCTGCTGGCTCTCAATACCGCCTCCGCCGCGAACGAGCTGAGTCGCCACAATCTGGCGATCAAGGACGCCGATGTCGCGGCGCAGGTCCAGCAGCTTCAGAACGAGGTAGCTGCCAGCGCCGCGCCGGGCGCGCTGGGTCAGGCGGCGGCTGCCCTGGGAATGGTGCCAGGGCTGAGTCCGGCATTCCTGCAGGTGGGGGCCGACGGGCGAGTCCGGTTGCTCGGCAGTCCGGCGCCCGTGTCAGGCGTCCCCGTCGTTGTAGCGGTGGCGAATCCCAGACCCACGGCGCCGCCCACATCGACCGCGCCAATTACCAAGTCGCCCGTGGCGCACGGAACCGCGCCGGCAAGCGGCGCGGCTAGGTCGAGTACACCGGCCCGCCTCGAGACGTCCCCGGCGACGCACCCGCCGGGCGCGGTTGCGCCGACGCCCACCCCGACTTCCACGCCCACCCCCACTACCACGCTGCCCGGAGGAGCGAGATGACCGATCGCACTCGCCGGCCGGGAATGGGAT
>JALYIS010000123.1 GCA_030775705.1 Actinomycetota bacterium | reverse complement strand
ACCCAGCACTGAGGGCCGCGAGGCTCACCCCTGCCGACGCCCTGCGCAGCGCGTGAGACGCACCTCGGGAGGCGGCCCACGTCGAGCGGCACAATCATCGGGTGGACGTCATCGAACCCGATCACTTCGAGCGGATGGTGGGCGAAGGGCTCGACAGCCTGCCCCCGCAGCTTGGCCGGCTGATGCGCAACGTCGCGGTGACGGTGCAGCACGAACCTGGTCCGCGGGGACTGCTCGGGTTGTACGAGGGTGTGCCGCTGACCCGCCGAACCTCGCACTACTCGGCGACCATGCCCGATCGGATCACGATCTACCGTCACGCGATTTGCGCGATCTGTCGAACCGAGGCCGAGGTCGCCGATCAGGTGCGGCGGACCGTCATACATGAGGTCGGCCATCACTTCGGCATAGACGACCAGCGACTGCATGAACTCGGCTGGTGACGCTGGAGCCGTGGGCTCGGCTCACAGGTAGGTGAGGCTCGGCGCCAGGTAGCCATTCTCGCTGTTGGTCAAACCCATCGAGAGGCGGCAGCCAGCCGTCTCCGGACGGTTCAGCCGAGTTCCTCGGCCAGCGCGACGATGACGCCTTCGGGCCCGCGCAGGTAGCAGAGCAGGAACATTTCCTCGTAGCGCACCACCTCGCCGATGAGGTCGGCGCCGAGGATCCGCAGGCGGGCGATCGTGTCCTCGATGTCGTCGACGGCGAACATAAGGCGACGGATACCTAGAGTGTTCGCAGGGGCGTTCTTCGGCTCGGGGCTGATCATCGTCGGCGTCCGGTAGCTCATCAGCTCGAGCTTGCTGTGGCCGTCTGGCGTGCGCAGCATGGCGACATCGACGCGTTGGCCGTCGAGTCCGACGACGCGGTCCGACCACTCTCCCTCCACCGTCATCGTGCCCTCCAGCTCCAGGCCGAGTTCGACGAAGTACGCGACAGCGGCATCGAGGTCGTCGAAGACGATGCCGACGTTGTCCATCCGCAGGATCGTCATGCCCTCAAGCGTAGGGACCGCCGCCGATCGGGCCACGAGGTCAACACAAAGTTGCCACCCCCAGCCCGCCTGACCCCTCAGCTGCGCCGTACCCTCGTCTCATGACGCGCGCCATTTCCGAGTTGCTCGATGACGCCGCCGGCGGCGCGCGCATTTCGCCCGAAGAGGCGTTGCTCATCTACACCGATGCGCCGCTGCACGCGCTCGGCCAAGCCGCAGACGCGGTCCGTCGTCGTCGCTATCCAGACAACATCGCCACATACATCATCGATCGCAACATCAACTACACCAATGTCTGCGTGACGGCATGCAAGTTCTGCGCGTTCTACCGCGCGCCCAAGCACGAAGAGGGCTGGACGCACGAGCTCGAGGAGATCCTGCGCCGGTGCGGCGAGGCCGTGGAGCTCGGGGCCACCCAGATCATGCTGCAGGGCGGCCATTCGCCCGAGCTCGGCATGCGGTGGTACGAGCAGACGTTCAGCGCGATCAAGGGCGCCTACCCGCAGCTGACGCTGCACTCGCTCGGTGCGTCGGAGGTCGTGCACATCTCGCGCACCTCGGACCTGCCCATTCCAGAGGTGATCACCCGGCTGAAGTCAGCGGGTCTCGACTCGTTCGCCGGTGCCGGCGCGGAGATCCTGGTGGCACGGCCCCGTACCGCGATCGCTCCGCTGAAGGAGTCCGGCGAGATCTGGCTCGGCGTCATGGAGACCGCGCACGGACTGGGGATGGAATCCACCGCCACATTCATGATGGGGACCGGTGAGACCAACGCCGAGCGGATCGAGCACCTGCGCATGATCCGCGACGTGCAGGACCGCACCGGGGGGTTCCGCTCGTTCATCCCGTGGACATATCAGCCCGAGAACAACCATCTACGCGGCAAGACCCAGGCGACCAGCCTCGAGTATCTGCGGATGGTCGCCGTGGCCCGGCTGTTCTTCGACAACGTCAACCACCTCCAGGGGTCGTGGCTGACAACCGGCAAGGACATCGGCCAGCTGACCCTGCACTACGGTGCCGACGACCTCGGCTCCATCATGCTGGAGGAGAACGTCGTCTCCTCGGCGGGAGCGCGTCACCGCTCCAATCGCACGGAGCTCATCGAACTCATCCGCGCGGCGGGGCGGGTGCCCGCACAACGCGACACGCTATACCGCCACATCGCCGTACACGAGGACCCAGCCCTCGACCCCGTCGACGAGCGTGTCCACTCACACTTCGCGTCCACCGCGTTGACGCTCGTCCCCGCAGCGAGCTGACGAACGGCCCGATCGCCGCCGCGAGCACGGCGGGGTCGTCGGCTCAGCTCACCGCCCGCGCGAACGCCCCTGCGATCACCCGATAGCCGGCGGCATTGGCGTGGATGTTCACGTAGGGCGTGCACTCCCAGGTGAGCCTGCAGATCGTTGCCACGTTCGCAGGCAAGAGGGTGGGCAGCGTGGGGAGGAAGTCCAGCGTGTCGAATGCGCCGAAAACGTCCGCGGTCCGGAAGCCGTAGAGGGTGTACTCCGCGACCTCCGCGGTGTTGATCGCGGCCAGCAGTCCCACCGACGCGGTCGCGATCACTTGGCCCTGCGTTCCGGTGAGCCAGTACTGCAGGAACGGGTCGTAGTACGTCATGCCGGCCGAGATCGGACGGCCGCCGTCCGCGGTCTTGAGGGTCGACAGGATCGTGTTCAGGTTCTGCGTGATGGTCGCGATCCCGGTCACCAGGCAGGCGGCGTTGATCGATCCGCCCGGCGTGCATCTGTCCACGTCGTTCGCGCCGATATCGAGAGTGACGTAGGTGACGTTGTGGGTCTGGACGAAGTTCACCGCCGCCGCGAGCTGGGAGCCGAACGGGGCATACCGGCCGTCGTTGCACACGCCCCCATTGATCATGCTGGCGGTCGTCTCACCGCTGCAGCCGAGCTTCTTGAGCTGCAGGCCCGGGTGGGTGGCCAACAGGGTGGCGTACAGGTCGTCCGAATATCCCTGGTTGGTATCGCCCGCGACCACTGGGCCGGGTTGGTAGCCCACCGACAGCGAATCGCCGAGCGCCAGGTAGTACGGAGTGGTGTCTGTGGCGGTGGCGGTGGAGGTGGCCGGGATCGCGATCAGCGAGCCGACGACAAGTCCGGCGGCGGCGAGCACGGCCTTGATACGCATCTGATGAGCCCCTCACGACGATGTGTGGCGGACAGCCGATCGGAGCGTAGGACGACCGCGCGGCTGACGCGCGCTGAACTGGTCGGCTCTAGTGCGCAAGATCGGCGTATATGACATTTGCCGCGTTCTGCATCGACAATTCGTTCGGGTGCAGCGGCGCGGCGATGGACAGCGGAATCAGCCCCTCGATCCATCGGGCTCCCGGCAGCGCACACGCGTCGTGGCCGACGGAGGAGGTGCGCAGATCAACGTAGGTCGCGCCGTGCGCGGCCGACTCGGCGGCCATCGCGGCGTTGAGCTCGTCGATCTTGGCCTGGATATAGGTGGCATCCGGACCCAGGATCGGCTGAAGGGGGAAGCAGCCGCCGGCCCGGATCGTGGTGGGGTACCCGATCATCAACACGACGGCGTGTGGCGCCAGGCGATGAATGCGATCGATGACCGTGCCATAGGTACTCGCGAACGCCTGGATGCGCTGGCTGTACTGATCGACTCCACCGGCGGTGTACTTGGCGGCGCATGAGGCGCCCAAAGGAGCGGGCAGAATGTTGATGCAGCTCTCGGCCAGCCCGACCAACCCGACGTCGTTGCCGCCGATCCCGACAGTGACGAGCGTGGTGTCCGCACTCAATGCGCTGTACTGGGGTGCTGCGGTGCCGAGGACCGCGCCGGCCTGTGGCCCGGCGAAGTTCGCGGTCGTCGCCGACGAGCAGGTCACGTCGCGCAGCACTCGGACGTCCAGCCGTCCGGCGAGCAGCCCCGCGTAGTTCACCGCCGACCGGATGCAGGTGAGCGGGTCGCTCAGCGGCAAGATGAGTGGCCCCGCGGCGTACGAATCGCCCATGGCGACGTACACGCCTGCGGTCGGGGGCGGGACAACGACGGCGGCGCGGCCCGGCGTCGGGGCAAGCACGGCGACGGTAGCCGCTGCGGCGACAGTGACCCGAATCAGGCGGCTCAGTGAGCTCATGGGGACAGCATCGGACCGCGTTGCGAGGACCGCAAGTCGGACTCGGCGGGGAAGCCGGCGACCCGGCCCCTCAGCAGATTCACGGCTAGTGTTGACGATGTGTCGCTCCTGGTCGCGGTCCCGTTCGGTGTGGCGTCCGCCGTCGCCTACGGTGCCTCGACGGCGGTGCAGCATGCCGCCGTGCACACCGGCACCGGCAACGCGGATCCACGCGGACTCCTCCACCTGCTCCGCAATCCGCGATGGCTGCTCTCGATCGGCGGCGATACCGTGGGATTCGGGCTCCAGGTCGTCGCCCTCTCCACCGGCCCGGTGGTGCTC
>JALYIS010000122.1 GCA_030775705.1 Actinomycetota bacterium | reverse complement strand
GCATCGAGCTGCCGTTCGAGCAGAGTCTCAACGAATGGGTGGATGTCGGGATCAACTTCAGGTATTTCTTCGCGCGCAAGACGATGTTCGTCAAATACGCGCAGGCGTTCGTGATCATGCCGGGGGGTTTCGGCACGCTTGACGAGATGTTCGAGGCGCTCACCCTGGTGCAGACCCGCAAGGTGACGCGGTTCCCGGTGATTCTGTACGGGACCTCGTACTGGCGCGGGCTCATCGACTGGATACGTGACACCGTTCTGCCCG
The DNA here is from genome assembly GCA_030775705.1 of Actinomycetota bacterium. Lineage (GTDB taxonomy): Bacteria > Actinomycetota > Actinomycetes > Mycobacteriales > Jatrophihabitantaceae > JALYIS01. The sequence continues at coordinate 10,798 of JALYIS010000122.1, read as the reverse complement.
GCGGCAAGGTGAGTGCGCCCGATCTCGAACTCGTGCACGTCACCGACGACATCGACGACATCGTCGCCCGCATCGTCGCCTCGGGCGCCAGCCGGTCGGCACAGGAGGTCGCCGAGGACCGGGCCGTAGCGGAGATGAGCCGCCAGGGCGCGCACGACGCGCAGTAGCTGCGATGGCTGTCGTCTGTGTCTACTGCTCGTCGTCGGACGGCATCGCGCCCCGCTACCTCGATCTCGCGCGCAATCTCGGCACCGGGCTGGCTGCTGCCGGTCACTCACTGGTATCCGGCGGCGGGCGGGTCTCGATGATGGGGGCAGTCGCCGCCGCCGCGCGCGCCGGAGGTGCCCACACTGTCGGGGTGATCCCGGCCCACCTGATCCCACTCGAGGTGGCCGACGTCGACGCCGACGAACTCCTCGTTGTCGACACCATGCGTGAGCGCAAGCACGTCATGGACGAGCGAGCCGACGCGTTCCTCGCGCTGCCCGGCGGTATCGGAACTCTGGAGGAACTGTTCGAGGTCTGGACGGCGCTGTCGCTCACGATGCACGACAAGCCGGTCATCGTGCTCGATCCCGAAGGATTCTACGAGCCGCTGTGGGACTTTCTCCGACGTCTGCGCACCGAGGGGTTCGTGCGCCAGTCGGCACTGGACGCCGTGCAGGTGGTGCGCACCGTCGATGCAGCGCTGCAGGTGCTCAGCCTGCGGGCAGCCCACCGCCGTGCTCCTGGAACTCCATGAGCAGTTCGTTCTCGTAGGCGACCCGATCGGCTGTCGCTTCGAGTTCGCGAAACATCTGCTTGAGCACCCGCACGCCCGTCGGGGATTGGGCGGCGATCATCGCGGCCACCTCTATGGCGACGGTCTCGGCGTCGGCGGCGGCGGCGGTACGGTGCAATAAGCCCATGGCGTCGGCTTCGCCCATCCCCACGACCCGCCCGGTGAAGATCAAGTCCTTGGCGCGCGAGACACCGACCAGAGGAGACAGGCGCGCCGGACCTACCGGGACCCCGAGCCGAGCACCCGCCCATGCCAGCTTCAGATTGTCTCCGCCCACGCGCAGGTCGCACCCGGCCACCAGCTCAGCGCCCGCGCCGACGCAGTTGCCGACGCACACTGCGACGGTCGCCACGGGAAACCTGTCGATGGTTCGGTAGAGCTGGGTCAAGGCGGCCATCCGGGCCACACCACCTTCATAGTCGAGCGTTTCGGCCACGTCCGCGCCCGCGCAGAAGGCGCGCGAATCTGAGGTGGACAGGACGAGTGCCCGCAGCTCCGAGTCGCGCCCCAGCTCCTCGAGCGCGCTGATGAGGCGGCCGAGGGTTGCCGAGTTGAGGGCATTGCGGCGCTCGGGGCGATTGAGACGGATGACCTCCACACCAGCACCTAGGCGTTCGCGCACGACCGAGAGATTGTCCAGTTCCACGCGGGACAACCTATCCGGGCCGAGGGGCAGATCGACGACCGGCAGGCCGGACCGGCAACGGTCCTCAGGCCAGCCCGCGGCGACCGACAGCGGGCGGGCGCGAACCGCGGATCGAGGCAACCGTGTCGACGACCCGCCGGGTGGCCAGCACGTCATGGGTCCGGAACACCAGCGCGCCCTGCCACGCTGACACAGCCGTCGCCGCCAGCGTTCCTTCTAGGCGTTCGGCGGGCGGGAGGTCGAGCGTCTCGCCGATGAAGTCCTTGCGTGACAGCGCGACGAGAACCGGCCAACCGGTGGCGACGAGTTCCGCCAGGCGCCGGGTCAGCTCAAGCGAGTGGCGGGTGTTCTTGCCGAAGTCGTGGGTCGGGTCGATGAGGATGCCGTCGCGGCGGACCCCCGCGGCCACTGCGCGCTGAGCTGCGGACGTGATGGTCGTGACGACATCACCGACGACGTCGTCATAGGCAGCTCGGTGTGGATCGGTGCGAGGTCCGAGGCCACCCGTGTGGCTGCAGACCAGCGCGGCACCGGTCGTTGCGGCCACCCCGACCAGGCCGCCATCGGCCCCGGCCCATGTGTCGTTGATCAGGTCGGCGCCCTCGGCCACCGCCTTGGCCGCCACCTGCGCTCGCCAGGTATCGACACTGATCGGAAGGTCGGGGAATCTCGCACGCACCGCCGCCACCATCGGGAGCACCCGCCTGAGCTCCTCGGCTACCTCGACGACGGGCCCGTAGCCTGCTCGCACTCCGCCGATGTCAACCAGGTCCGCCCCGTCGGCCACCGAGCGTTCGACGTTCCCGACGGCTCGCGCCAGTTCGATGTTGGCTCCGCCGTCATAGAAGGAGTCCGGTGTTCGGTTCACGATCGCCATCACGGCATGCTCGCCAGGCTCGAAACTCCGCGATCCCACACGAAACGTCACCCAGACACGGTCTCAGATGGGTCGGCATGACACGATCGACGGGTGTTGACGCTGGTGCTGTACGGGTTGATCGCCATCGGCCTGATGGTGGCCCTGTTTCTCCTCTCGGTCCGGTTCCTCCCAGCCGGCGAGCAGATTGCGCCGGTCCTGCGCGACGAGCCGCTGTGGCTGCTCCCCGCGGAGGGCAACCTGAACGCCTCCGACGTCGCCGAGGTGCGGCTGCCGGTGGCACTGCGTGGATATCGATTCGCGGAGACCGACCTGCTGTTGGACCGCCTCGTCGAGGAGATCCGGACGCGCGACGAGCACATCGACCGGTTGTCCAGAGAACTCACCCGCGTCTCGTATCGGCCCGCGCCCGGGCAGGTCGACGATGCGGATAGCCGCATCGACGCGGACCGGAGCGAGTCGGGTCGCGCAGTTGAGTCCGGGGAGGTAGACCATCGCGGCGAGGAGCCTGCCGGGCGCGACGATGGCGGCTGACCAACGTCGCCGCTGTACGTGGGCCACGTCCACGCCGGAGTACATGGCCTACCACGACGAGGAGTGGGGCCGCACGCTGCACGGTGAGGGCGCGCTGTTCGAACGACTCTCGCTCGAGGCATTTCAGTCGGGCCTGTCCTGGTTGATCATCTTGCGCAAGCGGCCAGCCTTCCGGGTGGCATTCGCCGACTTCGACGTCGATACCGTGGCCGGCTTCGATTCGAGTGATGTCGACAGGCTGCTTACCGATCCGGGAATCGTGCGCAATCGCATGAAGGTTGAGGCGACGCTCACGAACGCCCGGGCGATTCGATCATCGGTACCCGAGGGCCTCGACGCGCTGCTCTGGTCGTTCGCGCCCGCCGCCCACCTCGGTCCGGCGCCCTCTACGGCGATCCCCTCAGCCTCACCCGAGTCAGTGGCGATGTCGAAAGAACTCAAGAAGCGTGGCCTGCGCTTCGTCGGCCCGACGACCGCGTACAGCCTCATGCAGGCGGTCGGGATGGTGAATGATCATCAACCCGACTGCTGGCTGGCCGCTGCGCCCGGAGGCCGGCTGTCACCGGTCGGTCCCTGAGGTCGTCAACGCCCGGTGAACACGGGGTTCTGCTTGGCGACGAATGAGCGGGTCGCCTGCTGATGATCCTGGGTCTGGCCGCAGCGCGTCTGGAGTACGGCCTCCTTCGCGAGCGCCTCGGCCAGCGTCGAGGACGCCGCGAACCCGATGGACTCCTTGATCGCGGCATACGCGACCGTCGGCCCCGCAGCCAGGCGGGCACCGAGCTCCTGGGCAGCGGGCAGCAGATGGTCCGGCTCGACGACCGCGTTCACCAGCCCCATCTCCAGGGCGGCCTCCGCGGTGACCGGCTCGGCCAGCAACGCAAGCGCGCTCGCGCGCGCCGAGCCGATGAGACGCTGCAGCGTCCAGGACACCCCGGAGTCGAGCGTGAGCCCGACGTTGGCGAACGCGAGCAGGAAGCCCGCGCTGGAGGACGCGAAGCGGAAATCGCAGGCGAACGTCAGGCCGGCGCCCGCTCCCGCCGCCATGCCATTGACCGCTGCAATCACGGGCTTGGGCATCGTGGCCAGCGCAAGCAGCATCGGGTTGTAGTGCTCGGTCACAGTGCTCAGCGGTGCCGAGTCCCCGGCATCGAACAGAGCGATGTGCTCGTGCAGGTCCTGGCCGACGCAGAAACCACGGCCAGCGCCGGTGAGCACCACGGCGCGCACGGACTCGTCGTGAGCCACCTCCTCCAGGGCCTGTCGCAGGGCGAGCTTCAGCGCCACGGAGAGCGAGTTCATCGACTCGGGACGATTGAGCGTCAAGGTCGCGACACCCTCCCTGCGGTCGATCAGCACGACATCAGACACGACTCGAACCCCTTCTGCAGACGATGCCAGGCACGCTACCGCGCACCCGGGGTTGGGCGTGCGGCCCCCGATGCGGGAGAATGGACACAACTGGTGGTGGGCCGACCCATCACCGGGCTGATGTCTAAGCGGATGTCTGACACGTGAGCCCTCGCGCTCATCGAGGAGGTACCAATGGCGGCCATGAAGCCGCGGACGGGCGATGGCCCGCTCGAGGTCACCAAGGAGGGGCGGGGAATCGTCATGCGCGTCCCCCTCGAAGGCGGCGGACGTCTCGTCGTGGAGATGTCGGCGGACGAAGCCGCCGCATTGGGCGAGGCACTGAAGAGCGTGGTCAGCTGACTGGTGCACCCCTCGGCCCCGGCGCACCGGCGATCATCGGATCGATCGCCACGCGTGCCGGGGCCGAACTGTGCCCGCCCGGGGAGTGGAAGTTGTCTGCCCCAACGACCGGGCATGACAGGATCGAGTAGTGCCTGATGTTCGGATCGCCGCCGTGGAACCGGCCGGTGACACCGATGCCCCGCCCCACCGCCTGGTTACGACCGGCGGCGTGTCCTCGATTCGTGAAGCCGCCGGCATGTTGGGGCGTGGGCTGACCGAGCAGGTGGCTTGGGTCGACGTGCACTCCCTGTCCGGTCCCCGGCTCGCCGCGGCGGTCGAGGGTCTTGCCCTAGGCACCTACAGGTTCTCGCTGGCGACGGGGGCTGCGCCCGGGCTGCGACAGGTCAACCTGATCGGTGCCGCGGACGAGCAGGCCGTGGCCTCTGGTCTGCGCGCGGCGGCTGCGACTGCCTGGGCGCGGGAGCTGGCCAATACGCCGGCGTCGCAGAAATCCCCGCGGTGGCTGGCAACGCGGGCGGCCCGGGAGCTGTCGCGGGCCGGGCTAGAGGTCCAGGTTCGGGACGAGGTCTGGCTCGCCGAGAATGGCTTCGCAGGTGTGCTCGCAGTCGGCGGCGGGTCGCGGTCGGCGCCGCGATTCGTCGAGGCCTCCTGGCGTCCCCGGGGCGCAGCGGCCGGCGTGCACGCCGTCGTCGTCGGCAAGGGGATCACCTTCGACACAGGCGGTCTGAACATCAAGCCCGGCGGCGCGATGCGCACGATGCACACCGACATGTCCGGAGCCGCGGCTGTCTTCGCCGCTGTCCGGGCGGCGGCATTGTCGGGCACCAAGGTCAGGGTCACCGCATTGGCGCCGATCGCCGAGAACTCGGTGTCCGGGTCAGCCTTTCGCCCCGGCGACGTGGTCCGCCACTTCGGCGGCCGCACCAGCGAGATCACGAACACCGACGCCGAGGGCCGGATCGTGCTCGCAGATGCCTTGGCCTACGCGGCGTCGCGGCTGCGTCCCACGGTCCTGGTCGACATCGCCACCCTCACCGGCGCGGTGAAGGTGGCGCTCGGGCTGCGAATGGGCGGCCTGTTCGCCACCTCCGATTCCCTTGCTCGCGCACTGAGCCGCGCCGCGCAGGCCACCGGAGAGCCACTGTGGCGCCTGCCGTTGAACGAGGACTACGCGTCGACGCTCGGCTCAGACATCGCCGATGCCAACAATGCGCCCGGCAATCCCGGCGCGATCACCGCGGCGCTGTTCCTGCTCCCGTTCACCCACGGCCTGCCCTGGGCCCACCTCGACATCGCCGGTCCCGGACGGTCAGCGGCGGACGACGGCGTGCGCAGTCGCGGCGCGACCGGCTTCGGCGCGCGACTGCTGGCTCGCTGGCTGGAGTCGTTGGCATGAGCGATCCGACGGTAGCGGCGGCACCCGAACTAGTGCTGGCGATGGTGGTCCGCATCGAGAAGATCGATCCGCCGACTCGCACCTCGGCACTCGAGGCCGCGGCCCGGGCTGTGCTGATCATGCTCACCTCACAGCGGCCGGAGTGGTCGGCACGAATCGACGAGTGGGACGCCCAGCGCATCCGCAAGGTCGTGCGCCGAGCCCGCGGCGCCGAATGGCGGCGAGCCCGAGCGGTCGATGGACTCGACGTGTCCCACCGCGGCGCGGAGTTGCGGGTGTACCCGCCGATACCGCTCGACGGCTGGCCGCCCGAACTGGCGAAGCTGCAGGTCGGTGGTACCGACCTCACTGATGCCCAGCGGCCCAAGCCGCCGCTGCCCGATCAGCCGCTGATCCTGCTCTCACCACACGTGCAGATGACCGCCGGCAAGTCGATGGCCCAAGCCGGGCATGCGGCGCAGCTAGGGTGGCGCGCTTCGGGGCCGACGGATCGGGAGCACTGGAAGAGCGACGGCTTCGCGCTCGCGGTGCGGCTGGCCACGCCCGACCTGTGGGCGTCAGCTGTCGAGGCGGGTGCCCCCGTCGTGCGTGACGGCGGCTTCACCGAGGTCGAGCCGGACAGCGAGACCGCACTGGTCGTGCTGCCCTGGCAGTCTCAATGACCGTGAGGCACGCGGGTTGGTGTCATCACGATGCCACCAGTGTTTGGTAGAGCTCGACGCTGCGCCGGGCGATGGCGTCCCAGCCGAACTCGCGCACGGCGCGCTCCCGTCCCGCGAGGCCCATGGCGGCGGCCCGGCCCGGATCGGCGCATAAGGCGTTGACAGCCTCGGCCAGGGCTGCCTCGAACTCGGCGTCGGTGACAGCCAGGCGGGGCACGAGGATGCCGGTGAGACCGTCCGCGACGACCTCGGGGATACCGCCGATGGCGCTGGCCACGACGGCGGTCTCGCAGGCCATGGCCTCCAGGTTGACGATGCCGAGCGGCTCGTAGATCGACGGGCACACGAATACCGTGGCGGCGGTGAGCAGCTCGACGAGCGACTCGCGAGCGAGCATCTCGCGGATCCAGACCACGCCGGTGCGGCTCGCGGCCAGGCGCGCCACCGCCGCCTCGGTCTCGGCCGCGATCTGCTTGGTGTCCGGTGCCCCGGCGCACAGCACGAGTTGGATCGACGGGTCGAAGCGAGCGGCGGCGGCGAGCAGGTGCGCCAGACCCTTCTGTCGGGTGACCCTTCCGACGAAGACTGCGAACGGACGCGACGGGTCCACCCCGTGGCGGGCGAGGACATCGGTCGGCGGGGTGGGCGCGTAGAGCGTGGCGTCGATCCCGTTGTGGATCACGTGGACCCGGGCTGGGTCCAGGAACGGGTAGGAGTCGAGCACATCGGCGCGCATCCCGTAGGACACCGCGACGACGGCATCGGCACTCTCGTACGCCTGCCGCTCGGCCCACGACGACACCCGGTACCCGCCGCCTAGTTGTTCGGCCTTCCACGGGCGCTGCGGCTCCAGCGAATGGGCGGTCAGTACGTGGGGTATTCCGTGCAGCTGGGCGCCCAGTACCCCGGCCATGTTGGCGTACCAGGTATGCGAATGCAGGACGTCGGCGTTGCCCACCGCCGCCGCCATCTCGAGATCGATGCCCAGCGTCTGGATGGCCGCGTTGGCCGCCGCCAGCTCGGCCGGCGGCCGGTAGGCTCGTACTCCGTCAGAGTCTCGCCGTGCGCCGAAGCAGTGCACATCGACGTCGACCAGGCGGCGAAGTTCGCGAACCAGGAACTCGACATGAACGCCGGCACCGCCGTACACCTCAGGCGGGAACTCACGGGTCAGGACGGCCACGCGCATGCCGCCGACCCTAGTGCGACCCGCCCACAGTGGGCGGAGGTGGGCACGTCCGCCAGCCGTTAGTGTTGGACCATGGCGAGGGAGCCGCGGGTGCTGGGCATGGTGCTTGCCGGTGGCGAGGGCAAGCGGCTGTGGCCGTTGACCGCCGACCGGGCAAAGCCCGCCGTGCCCTTCGGCGGCAACTACCGCCTGATCGATTTCGTGCTGTCGAACCTGGTCAATGCCGGCTACCTGCGCATCTGCGTACTGACGCAGTACAAGTCGCACTCCCTCGATCGCCACATCACCCAAACGTGGCGGATGTCGAGCATCGTGGGTAACTACATCACCCCGGTGCCGGCGCAGCAGCGTCTTGGCCCGCGCTGGTACACCGGCAGCGCCGATGCGATCCTTCAGTCGTCCAATCTCATCTATGACGACAAGCCGGACTACATCGTCGTCTTCGGCGCCGATCACGTGTACCGGATGGACCCGCGGCAGATGGTTGCCCAGCACATCGAATCCGGTGCTGGAGTGACGGTCGCGGGGATCCAGGTGCCCCGGCAGGAGGCCACTGACTTCGGTGTCATCGACTCCGATGCCGACCGGCGAATCCTCGCCTTCCTCGAGAAGCCGGCGGACCCGCCGTCGATCCCGGGGAATCCAGAACTCAGCTACGCCTCGATGGGCAACTACGTGTTCACCACCGAGGTGCTGCTCGATGTCCTCAAGCGTGACGCCGACGACGAGGACTCGGTGCATGACATGGGCGGCAGCATCATGCCGATGATGGTCAAGCAGGGCGATGCATACGTCTACGACTTCGCGGACAACGACGTGCCCGGGGCGGAGGAGCGCGACCGCGGCTACTGGCGCGACGTCGGGTCGATCGATGCCTACTACGAGGCGCACATGGACCTGGTCGCCGTCCACCCGATCTTCAACCTGTACAACGGGCAATGGCCGATCTACACCAACCATCCGCACCTGCCGCCGGCGAAGTTCGTCGAGGGTGGTCTGGCGCAGGAATCCATCGTGGGTGCCGGCACCATCGTGTCCGGGGCCACCGTCCGCCACAGTGTGATCTCACACGCGGTGCGACTGGCGGCCGGCGCGTATGTCGAGGGCTCGGTGCTGATGGACGGCGTGCGCGTCGGGCGTGGCGCCGTGGTGCGCAACGCCATCCTCGACAAGGACGTAGTGGTGCCCGAAGGAGCACACATCGGGGTCGACACCGACCTGGACGGCGAGCGGTATCACGTCTCCGCGGGCGGGGTGGTCGTGTTGGGCAAGACCCAGCTGGCGCTGCCCTGAGGGTGTGGGTCAGCGGCTGCCGCTGATCCGGTGCGACAGGGTGCGCGCGGTGTCGACGACGCGCGCAGCCAGCTGCTGCCGCAGCTGTGGCGTGCCCTCGCGCTCGGGATAGGTGACAGCGACGCCGGCGATCGGGTGGCCGGTGTGATCCAGTACCGCCGCGCCGACCGAACCGAATCCGGGTGTCACGTCCCCGTCCTCCACGGCGTAGCCGGCGCGGCGCACGTCGACCAGAAGCTGGCGCAGGGCCGAGGGCGAGCGCGGCCCTCGTTCGGTCCGCATGACGAACGCGCCTGCGTCCGGGTACAGGGCGCGAACCTGCTGGGGCGCCAGCGCGGCAAGCATCGAGCGCCCACTGGCGGTGAGGTGGGCGGGGAGCCGGACGCCGGCGTCGGTGACCAGGGGCGGGCGACCGGGAGCACGCTCCTCGATGACATACAGGACGTCGTGCCCGTGCAGGACGGCGAAGTGTGCTCCGTGGCGGGTTCGGTCGACCAGATTCGCCAGCTGGACGCGCGCCAGCCGTTGCAGGGGCGCATGACGGGTGTAACCGCTGCCCAGCTCGTACGCGGTGACGCCGAGGCCGTATCGGCGCTCCTCAGGCAGATGGACCACGAAGCCCTCGTCCTGCAGGGTCGCGAGCAGGTGATACGTCGTGGAGCGCGGGAGGTGGAGCTCACGGGCGACGGTGGCCGCGGCAACCGGGCCGGCTTGACGGGCCAGAAAGCGCAGTATTGTCAGGGTTTGCCGTGCTGCGGGCACCTGAGACACTGGATCATCGTAGTTGCGTCTGGGATCCCAGACGGTTACCAGTCGGTACCGATTCCGCTCGCGGCCCCTGAACGCTCAACTGCTGCTCTAAGGTGTGGCCGTCACGCCTTTACTAGGAGGTACTTCGTGTTCCAGCGATCTGGGCTTGCCGCCGCGACGAGTGTGGTCGCGATCGGCGCCCTACTACTCACTGGCTGCGCCAGCAGTAAGAAGGCGGCCAGCAATCCCGCCGGAGGCGCCAGCAATTCCGCCGGAGGCGCCGGCACCACGGCGTCCTCCACCACCACGCAGAGCTCGGCGGCCGCCGCCCTCGTTCCGGCGGCGCTCAAGAGCAAAGGCACGTTGACGATCGCCTTGGACGCGACGTATCCGCCTGACGAGTCGATCGCCACTGACGGTCACACAGTGATCGGCATGGACGCGGACCTCGGTAAGGCGCTGGCCGCCGCGCTCGGCCTCAAAGCCAGCCTGGTGAACGCGAAGTTCGACTCGATCATCCCGCGCCTGGTCGACGGCACCTACAACGTCGGGCTCTCCTCGTTCACCGACACCAAGGACCGTGAGAAGACCGTCGACTTCGTGACCTACTTCAGCTCCGGCACCTCGTTCTTCATCAAGGCCTCGGGCGGTCCGGCCGTCACCACCCTCGACGCCCTCTGCGGGCATCACGTCTCGGTCGAGAAGAGCACCACCCAGCAGGACGACGCCACCGCCCAGGACGGCAAGTGCAAGTCCGCCGGCAAGCCCGGCGTCGACGTGCAGGTCTACCCCGACCAGAACGGCGCCAACACCGCGCTGTCGAGCGGCCGCGCCGACGTCAGCATGGCCGACTCCCCGGTCGCGGCCTACCAGGTCAAGCAGTCGAACGGGCAATTCAAGCTGAGCGGTGATGCCTACGGGGCGGCGCCCTACGGCATCGCCAGCCCCAAGGGC
>JALYIS010000121.1 GCA_030775705.1 Actinomycetota bacterium | reverse complement strand
GTACTCTCCCCCACCCCCCGATGGTCGTACGCGACCACATCGAAGTCGCTGGCCAGCTGGTCGACGAATGCATCGCCCCAGATCCTGTGATGACCCGCCATGCCCTGGATGAGCAGCAGCGGCTCGCCAGCGCCTTGGCGCACATAGTGGAGCAGCCGGCCGTCGTCCAGTTCGGCAAATGTCACGTCAGGGGTCCTCTCGATTCGCCGGTCGTCAGAACCGCCACCCACATGGCGGTCAGCTGGGCAACCACGCGGGTCCGCGACAGGGGTAGGGAGCCTTCCAGGACGGTGTCGATCAGCTCGGTCGTGCCGCCGAGCAAGAACACCGCAGTCGCGCGGGAGTTCTTGCGCTCGCGCAGATTGGCTGCACCTAGCGCAGGCAGATTGGCCAGCGCGAGGTCGACGTATTGCATCAGGATCTCGTGGCGGCGATTGCGCAGCGGACCGTATCCGGCGGCCGCCACCAGGAGGGCGTTCGCCTTACGCGGATCGTCGGCGACCACACCATAACCGGCGTCGATCAGGGCGTACACCTGGTCGGCGAGCTGGTCGCCTGCGCGGTCGATCGCGGCTAGGGCGAGCTGCGCCACCTCCACGGCGACCGAGTCGACGACGGCCAGGAGCAACTCATCCAGGTCGGCGAAACTCTCGTAGAAATAGCGCGGCGTCAACTGGGCTCGCGCGCAGATCAAGCGCACGCTCACCCCGGACAGGCCGTCTGACTCGAGGCAGTCGAGCCCGGTCTGGATCAGCGCCTGGTGACGTCGCTCTCGGCGTTCGGCGAGCGTCGCCCCCCGGTAGGAGCGCGGCTCCCCCATCGTCACTCCGCTCCGTCGCCAACAGTTGACAACACTCGTTATCAGTCTAGGGTTCGCGGCATGTCGACGCAATTTACGGCGGCCGAGCGATGACCGTCGAGACGCCTCGCAGCGATACCGATTCCGGGCAGCTGCACGACGTACCCGGCGACGGTGGGCTACCCCTGGTCGGGTACACACGCCAGTTCATCAGTGGCGAGCTCACCACGAGCCGAGCCCGATATGACAAATACGGGCCGGTTTCCTGGCTGAGGGCATTCGGCGTCAGGGTCGTGACCGTCCAGGGTCCGGATGCCTGCGGCGAGCTGTTGCAGAATCGAACGCGGGCCTTCGCCAGCGGCCCGGGCTGGTCCTTCCTTATCGGCCCTTTCTTCCGCCGAGGTCTGATGCTGCTGGACTTGGAGGAGCACCATCTTCATCGCCGAATCATGCAGGAGGCGTTCACGTCGAACAGCCTGCGGGCCTACCTGGAGCCGATGAACCAGACCCTCGGTGCGGGCTTGGGCCAGTGGGCCACGGGCACCGAATTCCTTGTCTATCCGGCGATCAAACAGCTCACTCTCGACGTCGCCACCCGTACGTTCATGGGTGCCGACCTCGGTGCCGAGGCTGATGGCCTCAACGCCGCGTTCGCCGACTGCGTGCGGGCAGGCACGGCAGCCCTTCGCTTCCCGGTCCCGGGCCTGCGCTGGTCCCGCGGCCTGGCCGGACGCAAGAAGCTCGAGGCATTCCTGTACCCGCAGCTGGCCGGCAAGAGGGCGGACGGGAGTGACGACCTGTTCAGTGCGCTCTGTCATGCCCGAGGCGAGGACGGTGAGCAGTTCAGCGACGACGACGTCATCAACCACATGATCTTTCTCCTGATGGCGGCTCATGACACCTCGACGATCACGCTCACGACGATGGCCTACTACCTTGCCAAACACCCCGAGTGGCAGCGACGCTGCCGCGACGAGTCCATCGCGATCGGCTCGCCCACGGCCGGTTTCGACGACCTGGATCGGCTCGTGGGGCTCGACCTGGTCATGCGTGAGGCCATGCGTCTGATCCCGCCGGTACCCGGAGTGATGCGCAAGACATCCCGCGACACGGAGCTGATGGGTTATTTCATCCCCAAGGACACCTACGTCACTGCCAACCTCTACGGGGTGCATCATCTCGAGGAGTACTGGCCGGACGCGCAACGTTTCGATCCCGACCGGTTCAGCGAGGGGCGCCGTGAGGACAAGGTGCACCGCAACGCGTGGATACCCTTCGGACACGGTGCGCATAAGTGCATCGGCCTGCACTTCGCCGGTATGCAGATCAAGGCTGCCATGCACCAGCTCCTGCTGCGATACCAGTGGAGCGTCCCGGCCGACTATGTGATGCCGATCGACTGGAGTTCGCTGCCCCGGCCGAAGGATGGCCTGCCGATCCGCCTGGCGCGGCACTGACGGGCGTTCGCCGGGCGCACGTGACACGATGCAGCAGCATCGATACGACCGTCGGAAGGCAACCCCATCGTGTCAGAGAAGTCATTGACCGGTCAGACGCTGCTCATGTCGGGCGGCAGCCGCGGTATCGGCCTCGCCATCGCGCTGCGCGCCGCGCGCGACGGTGCCAATGTCGCGTTCATCGCGAAGACCGATGAACCGGACCCGCGGCTCCCAGGCACGATCCATACCGCCGCGGCCGAGATCGAGGACGCTGGTGGTAGTGCACTGCCTATTCTCGGCGACGTCCGGGACGAGGAGCGGGTAGCGGCCGCAGTGGCGCAGACGGTCGAGCACTTCGGCGGCATCGACATCGTCGTCAACAATGCGTCGGCGATCACGCTGCTGAACGTGGGCGATCTCTCCCCCAAGCGATACGACCTCATGCTCGACATCAACGCCCGCGGCACTTTCGTCCTCACCAGTGCGGCTCTGCCCCACCTGCAGAAGTCGGCGAACCCGCACGTGCTGACCCTCTCCCCGCCGCTGAACATGGACCGCCGCTGGTTGCGGGAGCACGCGCCGTACACGGTGAGTAAGTACGCGATGACGATGCTGACGCTCGGCGTCGCCGAGTCCCGACGCGAGGTGGGCATCGCCGCGAACTGCCTCTGGCCGCGCACCCTGATAGCGACCGCGGCGGTGCAGAACATCGTCGGTGGCGATTCCGGGATGGCCGGTGCCCGCACGCCTGAGATCATGGCTGACGCCGCACACGAGGTCCTTACCCGACCGTCGCGCGAGTGCACCGGCAACACGTTCGTGGACGAAGAGATCCTTCGCGAGCTCGGCGTCACCGACTTCGGCGCCTATCGTTTCGGCGACTGCGCCGAGTCCGATCTCGTGACCGACATATTCCTGTGAGTGTCGGGCGGCTCCGGGGGGCAGCGATGAACGTGTCAACGGCCAGAGAGCAGATCCTGCGCCTGCCTGTCACCGCGCGCGAGGCGGCCGTGCTCCGACGCGCTGGGCTCACCTCACTGCTGCGACCGGACGAATCCGTCCGCTCACTGATGGACATGCGGCGGTGGGGCATGGTCGGGGGCGCCATCCGCATCGCCGCCAGGCACGATCCAAATGCGCTGGGGCTGGTGGACGAGACCGGCGAGCTGACATTCGGCGAGCTGGACCGGCGCTCGAACGCGCTGGCCCACGCCTGGCGCGCGCGCGGTATCGACCACGACTCGGTGGTCGCCCTGCTGTGCCGAGACCATCGCGGTCTCGTCGAGTCGATGTTCGCCGCCAACAAGCTCGGCGCGCGCGCATTGCTGATGAACACCGGCTTCGCCAAGCCGCAGTTGGCCCAGGTCGCTGAACGTGAGGGCGTTGACGCGCTCGTCTACGACGACGAGTTCACCGACGTCCTCGGCGCGGTCCCCGCCGCGATTCCCCGGTACCTGGCCTGGGTGGGCGACGGCCCCGCGAACCATGACACGCTCGAGCAGCTGATCGCCGGCGCCAGCCCGGCGGAGTTGCCGGCGCCGTCGAAGGTCGGCGGCCTCGTTCTGCTCACCAGCGGAACCACGGGGACGCCGAAGGGGGCGCCCCGCCAGGTCAACTCGCCCTTCGCGGCCGCCCAATTCCTGGACCGGATTCCGCTTGGACGCAACCAGCGGACCTTCTTCGGCGCGCCGCTATTCCACGGCACCGGGTTGTCCCAGTTCCTGCTCACCCTCGCCCTGGGCTCGACCACGATCGTGCGCCGAAAGTTTGATGCGACGGCGACACTGCAGACGCTCGCCGACCGGCACGTGGAGACACTCGTCGTCGTTCCGACGATGCTGCAGCGGCTGCTCAACCTGGACGAAGACTTCATCCGCAGCTTCGACACCAGCGCGCTGCGCATCATCTTCTGCGCCGGATCGGCCCTGCCGCCCGAGGTGGGCAACCGGGCCACCGAGCTGTTCGGCGACGTCATCTACAACCTCTACGGCTCCACCGAAGTTGCCGTCGCTACGGTCGCCACGCCGCAGGACTGGCGCCAGAGGCCGGGTACCGTAGGGCGCAGCCCGGTCGGCTGCGTCGTTGCCCTCTACGACGACGCGGGCGCCAAGGTGGTCACGCCCGATACGATCGGGCGCGTCTTCGTCGGTAGCGGGTTGCGCTTCTCCGGATACACCGGCGGCGGTACGAAGGATGAGATCGACGGTCTGCTGTCATCGGGTGACGTCGGGCATTTCGATGCCGATGGGCTGCTGTTCATCGACGGCCGCGACGACGACATGATCGTGTCCGGTGGCGAGAACGTGTTCCCCGCTGAGGTCGAAAACCTCTTGGTGGGGCACCCGGGGATCGCCGACGCCGCCGTCATCGGAGTCGCCGACCCCGATTTCGGTCAGCGGCTCAAAGCGTTCGTCGTCCTGCGTGAGGGCCACCAGGTCGATGCCGACGAGCTGAAGGCCCACATCCGATCCAACCTCGCCCGGCACAAGGTGCCACGGGACGTGGAGTTCGTCGATGCCCTCCCCCGCAATGCGACAGGAAAGCTCCTGCGCGCCCAGCTGTCCTGAGTCATGCCTGACCAACCCACCGACAAGCCGTACTTCGATCCCCCGCCGCCCTACCGACGCCGCCCCATGGCGCAGCTCCGCACGGCGCGCCGCGTCGGCCGGCGTCGTCGCTATCGCCGGTTCAGTCTCATCGTGGCTGTCCTCGCCGCGCTCACCGCGGCCGCAGTGATCCTCAGCGTCGCCTTCGGCGGCCGCTCACAGCCAGCGGCCAAGACACCGGCCGAAGCGGTCGCCCGGCTCCTTGATGCCGCCCGCAGCAGCGATATCGGTGCCGCCAAGGCGGCCCTGTGCCGCGAGGATCAGAGGTTGGGGGCACTGTCGCATCTGCAAGGCCTGGGGGTCATCGAGTCGTACACGATCGGCGCTGTCGGCACACAGCAGGGATTCACCGTTGTCAACGCCAGCTTTATTACCTCGCGCACGAGTGTCGCGCAACCGCAGGTCTTCCCGGTAGTGGACCAAGGCGGTTCGTGGCGGGTGTGCTTTTCGCTCGCCATCAACTCGGCGTTGTCCGCCCACCCGACCAGCGGCGCGCCCACTCTCCCCGGCCTCTTCGTGACCCCGGTAGCCACGCCGACGGCGCCCAGCGGGCTCGTCGGGAACGGCGGGCCGCAGTGCACCGGTCAGGCCAGCGGGTATGACGTCGCGCTGAACTACATCGGGTCCGCCGAGATCGGCAGTTCGGCTGCGGCGCAGTCCTGCGTGTACCGCGGCCTCGTAGCGCCAGCGGTGACCGCCGGCTTGGCCGGGCAGCTCTACGGCCCGGTCACCCAGGACGGTGCAGCTACCGTCATCGTGTTCCACTCGAGCGCCACGGGGGCCACGGTCACAGTGACCACGGCGCGCGAGCACGACGCCAGGTTCTACGTCACCTCGGTCTCGGTGAGGTGAGTGCTCGTTCCTGCGGGTTCGCGCCTACCTTTCCTGCAATCGCGGTGGCCCGTCGCCATGGCGCACCGAGGCTACGCACGAGACGGCTGTGAGAACTCCATGGCCGCATTCGATCGGGCCGTCGCCATGGGATACCGGTACCTGGAGACCGACGTGCAGGTGACCTCCGACGGCGTCGCGCTGGCCTTCCACGACGCACGGCTGGACCGGGTCACCGATTGCCGAGGACGGGTGTCGGAGATGCCGTGGTCCGTCGTGCGCTCGGCGCGGATCCGCGGCAGGGAACCGATCCCGCGGCTCGACGAGCTGCTCGACGCCTGGCCGCAGACACGGATAAATCTCGACATCAAAGCCAAGGCAGGCGTCACCCCTGTCCTCGAGGCGATCACCCGCACCGCCGCCATCGACAGGGTGTGCATCGCGTCGTTCTCCGGTGCACGCCTGCGCGCGGTCCGCGCGCGCGTCGGGCCCAGGCTGTGTACTGCGTTGACACCCCGGGAAGTGCTCGCCCTGCGCCTCGCCCTGGTGCGCGGGCATGCCGCCCGGTTGCCCGCGAACGCGGCGTGCGCTCAAGTCCCCAGTCACATCGGTCGGCGTCGATTCGTCGACCGCCGGTTCATCGCCGCCGCCCATCGGAGCCAGGTGGCAGTGCACGTGTGGACGGTCAATGATCCGGCAGAGATGCACAGGCTGCTCGATCTGGGTGTCGACGGTCTGATCACGGACGAGGCCGAGCTGCTTCGTGACATCCTGGCCGCTCGGGCTCAATGGGGCGACGAGGTCTAATGTCACGGCGCGTGGTGGACAACTCTTCCCGATCGGGCGCGCTCGCCTCCGTGCCGGCGGCCGGCAACCGCCGCGCGTTGCCGATGCCCGCCCACCTGAAGTTCTTCTACGGCCCGATGGACTGCGGGAAGTCGACGCTGGCCCTGCAGATCGATCACAATCACGCGCGCCAGGGGCGGCAGGGTCTGTTGCTCACCACCCACGATCGCTCAGGCGGTCCGACGATCACCACACGTGTCGGTCTGACCCGGGAGGCCGTCGAGGTCGATGAACAGACCGACATCCGCGCGATCGTGCGCGCCGAATGGTCCGCCGGCCGCCAACTCGACTACCTGATCGTGGACGAGGCAGGATTTCTGTCCGCGGACCACGTCGACCAACTCGCCGAACTCGTCGACGACTCCAGCGTCGATGTCTACTGCTTCGGCCTCGCCACAGACTTTCGCACCTTCTCCTGCCGGGCGCCAAGCGGCTGTTCGAACTGGCCGACGAGGTGATCCCGGTCCATGTCGAAGTGCTGTGCTGGTGCGGTCGGCCCGGCCAGCTCAACGCCAGGGTCAGCCATGGCCGGGTGCTTCGGCTAGGAGAGACCGTCGTCGTAGCGGACACCCTCGACGGCGCGGACAGCCCCTCAGCGCAGATCCACTACCAAGTGCTGTGTCGGGCACACCATCGCCGGGGCGATCTCGGCGCGGCGACGGTCAGTGCGGATCAGTTGAGCCTCGACGTCTGACTGGCGGGGCAGGGAACATTACCGCGGGGAATGGGAGCGTGCGGTTGCGACCGCGGCAAACGCACCGACCAAGGCAGCGCCGCCGGCCAGCGCGATCGCTGCCATCGCTCCCGGACCGGCGACCCGCCGCGACCTGAGGGCAATGGCAAGTGCGCCCGCGTCACCGG
>JALYIS010000120.1 GCA_030775705.1 Actinomycetota bacterium | reverse complement strand
GCCCAGTAGGACACCGTGATGCCGACCTCTTCGCGCGCTGACTCGATGCCCAGGAAACCCGGCTGATCCGCCGCGAGGCTCTGCATTGCGGCCGCCATTTCGGCATAACCGCGGTCGGCGCCTGTCGTCATCGAGGTAAAGATCACCGCGACGTACGGCGGCTCAGGCGTGGCAGCGAACAAGCGGCTCGACATGCACCTAGAGTGACAGACACCCGCGCGGTGATTTCGTTGATGGGTTCGTCGGGGCGTCGGCTGGACGACGACACCGAGCGGGCAGAACCTCGTTGGGTCCGAGCTAGTCGGTGGGTAAGCCGAAGTTGACGTCCATAATCTCCAAGCGCAGTCCATGAAAGTAACGTCAGGCAGATGACGGACGGTGCCGAGGTAATGGTCGCCGCCGCTTGGCGTACCGAGTCGTAGATCGTCGTCGCGGCAAGGTCAAGATCACTGGACACGAAGACGAGGCGACTCCCTCATCCATGGGTTTGTTGCTCGTGGCGTTTCATTTCGGCCTCGAACACGTGGGGTGGTGCGTCGCCGAGGCGTGCCCTTGCGGTGCATTCGACATCGCGAAAGACCTGCCAATATTGGCGGTCGTAGCTCTCGATGAGTTGGAACGTCCACTTGTCGTCGATGACGTCGCGGCCAACGAGGCATTCCCGGATTTCATCGGCAAGCTCACCGTGACCGGCCTCGCGCAGCTCGCTGACGGCTTGTTGCAGGGTGAGGTCGGCCGTTCCGGAGAGCCGGTGAAACTCATATAGGCAGCCGCGGGCGTGTTCAACGATCTCCAGCGCCTCAGACAACTTACCCAGCGCTGAGATGCTCACGTCTGACAGACCGTTTGGCCGCGTGTGGGCGACCTCCCGGGCGGCGTGCTTAGCGCTCGCGTGGCGCTGGGGCAACGAGGTCATTCACCCTCTCCTCCCGCGAATTCCCATCGTCACTCTCCTTCGCAGCAATATCTGGCGGCGCCAGCCGTAGAGCGGGACGCTCCCCCCGAGTCGCTCGTCCAGGCACTGCCTCCTGGCGGGTGTGAGCTTGTTTGGCTACAGCAGCATTGCGTCTACTCAGACGGTTACGTTTGGGACGCCTGACAGGATTTTGGTCAGTGGCCCATCCGGGCCGTCGCGGGGCGTCCGGTCGAGCAGGGTCGCGATGACGTAGTCCGCAGCCAGAAAGTCGAAGGTGGCGTAGCGGCGCAGCATCGCATGCTTTCCTCCGTCGACGGCAATGAGCCCGACGCTCGTGGTGCGCGCCAGTCGTTGGGCTGTCTCCGATGATCGCGCTGGACTGGCGATCCGGTCGGCGGTGCCCTGCACGATGAGGACGTGCCGGCCGGCGGCGTCTACGTCTCCGTCGTTGGCGTAAACCCACGGGTTCAACGCGACGACGCTGCGGACATCGTTCTCGGCGGCCGCCAGGAGTGCCGCTCGCCCGCCGAGAGAGTGTCCGACCAAGCCCACGGGAAGGCGTGATGGCAGTTGCGTGCGAAGCTGGCCCAACGCCCAGCGAACATCGCCGACCGGGGTATGGGTGGCATCCCAGCCCCGGACCGAGTTCAATAGCCGCCACACGGCAAGACGCCCCCGACCCGCACGGGCGATGCGGTGGGCGATGGGAATCATCCGCAGTACCGACAGCTGCGTAGGACTCACCGGCATCGGCGCGCCCCGACTCCCGCCACCGTGCAAGACGAGCACGGCAGCCTCTGCGGCGCGCGGCACACGGACCGGCACGAGGCGCGCCACCTGCGAGGCACCCGCCGGCGTGCTCATCGCATCGTCCCCGCCTGGCTTGGCTCAGGCACGCTAGCGGCGACCATCATCGTGGGTTGCAGTGGAAGAAATCATGACGCGGCCGGTGGCGGTCACGATCCGGCCTGCACGTCTCCGCGCCATGCCCCGCTCTCGCTGCCGCGACCTTCGATGAAGTCCTTGAACCGGGCGAGATCGGCCTTGACCTGGTGATCGTCCACGCCGAGAACTGATCCGGCCTTCTCCACGATGCCCTCGGGGTGCCAGTCGATTTGGGCGGTGATGCGGGTGGTGCTTTCGCTCAGGCGGTGAAACGTGACGACGCCACCGTGTTCGGTGCCGTCGGTACTGGTCCACGCGACCCGCTCATCGGGATGCTGTTCGGTGATCTCGGCGTCGAATTCCCGACGCTGTCCACCGATGCTGGTCACCCAGTGGGTGTGCGTGTCATCGGTCTGCGTGATGGATTCGACGCCTCCCATGAACTGGGGGAAGGATTCGAACTGGGTCCATTGGTTGTAAACAGTCGAGATCGGTGCCTCGACATCCACTGATTCGGTCACAGAGGCCACGACGAGTCTCCTTTGCATTGATGAGCTGCTGTGTGGTCCAACAGCTGTTGACTGATGGTCGGCGACGAGGTGATTCTTTGGGCTCACCGGCCGCCGAGCAGCGAGTGGGTACGACTTCGAACTGGTACCCGCCCGTCGGCATGCTCAAACCTATGCAGAACCGATGCACGCTGCCTGCCTGCACTAGAGACGTCGGCGGCTCGGAGGGGGACACTAGGACGGTGACCAAACCTGGCCTATCAATGCCGGCTGTAGGCGGCGGTACCGATGCGCTGTGGAGTGTGGCGCACGCGGCTCGGCACGTCGGCGTCAGTGTGTCGACGTTGCACAGTTGGGATCGCCGCTATGGAATTGGGCCACGAACCCGGACCCCTGGTGGCCATCGGCGTTACTCCAGCGCCGACATCGCGGCTCTGCAGCAGGTGCACAGGCTCGTCACCGCGGGTATGCCCACGGCCAGCGCTGCGCGAGGTTCTGCGGCGCGTAGGGACATCCGCTCGGTGGATCGAGCGGATCGGCCACCGACGGATCAGAACCTCGAATTTCGGCTAAGGCTCGACGCCGCGGCCGACAGATTGGACGCGACCGCCCTCGCCCGCACTGCGCAGCGACTGCTCGCGAGGTTGGGGGCAGTCACCGCCTGGACCGACGTGTTCGTCCCGCACCTGCGAGCGCTCGGGCAGCGCTGGCAGTCCGAGGGCGAAGGGGTGGAGTGCGAACACCTCAGCGTCGCCGCGATCCAGGCTGCGCTCGCACGCCACGCCTGGCGACACCGGTCCGGTGCCAGCGTGGCAACCGTGCTCCTTGTCGCTACTGAGGCCGAGCAGCACACCCTTCCCTTGTACGCGACGTCGGCGGCCCTGTCGGAATCGGCGATTCACACCACGCTGCTCGGCAATCTTCCCAGAGCGGCCGCCTGCCATGCCGCTCAAACTCTTGCTCCCGCGGCCGTAATGGTGTGGGCGCATCGTCGTCAGAGCAGCGATCTGTGTTTGCTGCGGGAGCTCGTGCGCATCGCTCCCATGGTTGCTGCCGCGGGAGGGGGCTGGTCGGCGCGCCAACTTCCCGGTGGCATCGCTCACCTCACCGACCTGCCGGAGACCGTCGACCTGCTTCGCAGCTGCCGCCCGTCCTGACTATCTCTTCTTGTCGATGTATTCCAGGTCGAGGCGACGGTGCCGGGCCGATCGTGCGGCACCCTGGGTGGGCGCCGGGGGCCCGTCCCACTAGTTCGGTTGGACGGCGTTCTTGCGCAACGCTCGTCGTAATTGCAGGATCCGCAGCGTCCCGGGGATCGCTACGAGCAGCACGCTGCTCACGGAGGCGATTAGCAGGGCGAGACCCAAGGCGATGTGTCCACTGAAGCCCAGGAAGTGAATCGCTACTTGACGAGAGTTCTGGGCGATGAAGGCGATCAACGCGATCAGGAGTAGCGCTGCAATGATCAAACCACTCCATACGGCACTGATTTTGCCTCGCTGGACGCGCCCATGTTCATCGAGTCCTGCCGGGGTCGTGATCGGGGTCGGTCCCATCGCATAGCCTGGATCCGCACGCTGCATCGACGCGGGTGAGGGCGTTCCCAGCGCACCGCCCGCGTGCGCGGCGACGTCACCCGGTTGGGGCTGCGAGTCGTCAACAGGAGAGGTCATGGTTTTGCTCTGGTCGTCATGTGCGCGGTCTACCCATTCCCGGGAGCTGCCACACGCGAGCGACCACGTGGGATGCCAGGATGCCGTAGATCAAGCCCGTCTGTGTGGGTTGAGCACACCAGCCGAGCCTCTGGGCCCGGTCAAGTGGAACTCGGGAGGTCTCTGCACGGGTCGGCGCGGACAGCCATTGCGGTGACGTCGTCTACACCGTCGGTTTCACGCATGTCTGCGACCAGCTTCTCGAGCGAGGCCTCTAGCGGCCCGGAAGCCAGGCCGGTGGCGCGGCGCCGCAGCTGGTCAAGTCCTAGGTCGATGTGCTCGCCGCGCCGTTCCACAAGTCCGTCGGTGTAGAGCAGAAGGCTGTCGTCACCCGCCCGTACAGAGACGGTCACTGACCGCCGGTCTGCGCCGGCGCCGAGCGGGCGCTGCGGGTCGGACTCGACGAAGCGGACCTCGCCCACGCGGGCGACGAGCAGGGGTGGGTAGTGGCCGGCGTTGACATAGCTGAGCTGGCCGCCCTGGGCGTCGAGACAGCCGGAGAAAAGGGTGACGAGCTGGGTGAGGCCGAGCCGGTCAAACATGACGTCCAGCCTGCTCATGACGGCGTGCGGGGCTGGGTCGATGGTGAGGAATGCTCGGATCGAGGCGCACATCTGCGCCATTGCTGCGGCAGCCTGCAGGCCGTGACCCATGACGTCTCCGATGTACACCGCCAGCTGACCGTTGGGCAGGAGTATCGCGTCGTAGAAGTCCCCGCCGACTTCGGCGTTGTCGCTCGGGCTGTAGTGCGTGGCGATAGTCCAGCCGGGGATGGCGCTGAGGTCATCGGGCAATACCGCGCGTTGCAGCTGCAACGCCACGTTCACGGTCTGGCCATGCAGGCGGGCGTTGTCGACGGCGATACCGGCACGGCGTCCGAGGTCTTCGGCGATCGCGAGGTCGGCGGGGGTGTACACGCGCGACGATCCGGTTCGCAGCATGGTGATCACGCCAAGAGAACGGCCCCGGGCGGTGAGGGGGACGACGAGGACGCTTCGTAGGTCTAGTTCGCGGCTCAGTTGTAGGTGTTGCTCGTCGCGGGCACCAGCGACCAGCATGTCATCGCTGATCTAGGGATAGAGCTCGCTGATTCCGGTGCGCAGGACGTTCGGCGCCCCGGTTGTTGCCTCGGGATCGGGCGGATACCGGTCTTGAAGTTCCCACGCCCAGGCGACGCGCTCGGGATCGACATGGGCACGGCCACAGTGGTCAGACCGTTCTCCGTGTCGACGGCGACTGCACACCAGTCGGCGAGGGTCGGCACGCTTAGACGGGCGACGTTGGCCAGCGTCTCGCGATAGTCCAGGCTCCGGGCGAGTTCGGCGGAGGCGTCGGCCAGAAACGCCAAGTGCCGCGACAATTGCTCCGCCTGTTCGGTAGCGCGGATACGTCGTCTTGCTTGGGCACAGAAGTCGGCAAAATTTGTCATGTACTCCAGCTCACCGCCGCCCGGCACCCAACTGTCCTCAAAGGTAAGGCCGATGACGCCCAGGGTCTGCGATCCGGCCCGCAGCGGGAGGCACACCAACGATCGCCCGGCGGGAACTGTGCCTTCCAGGACCGGGTAGCGGTGTTCTATCTCGTCGCCGGCGCCGAGGACGACGGCAGCGCCGGTTCGGGCTGCTTCGCTGGCCGGGTTCTGGTCACCGACGCCGAACGACGCGAAGCGTTGATCGATACCCGGTTGAATGCCGCTCGCGCCGACCAAGACCAGCTGTTCATCGACCAACAACATCAAGGTGGCTACCGCCGCGCGCACAGCCTCGCCGATGCGGGACACGGCGATCTCGGTCAGCGCCGCCATCGTTTCCGCGCCTGCCAGTTCAGCTGTCGTCTGCGCAAGCTGATGCAACTGACGTTCGATGGCATCGTTTGGCACCACGAATCCCGCGCGCGGCGGCGCAGGTGTGTCGTCGTTGACAGCGTCGTGCTGCACGTCGCCAATACTGGCAGCCCACCGCTGGTAAGTCGCGATGTCGGAATCGACGCGTTCAGACGGGCACGGCGGCGCCACACTTGTGGCTAGGCCGAGGACCTGGGTTGACGGCAATCAGGCATCACGGCCGGCCGGCACCTTTCAAGAGCAATCGGCGATGCGGATCCGCCGAGAACGCAACACCGATGGATCCGGTTGCCGGCACCGCGCGGTGCGGGTGCGCCGCCTATCTCGGCTGAAGCTCGAACCAGACCGCCTTGCCGGGACGCGACGCACTCGGCGTGACGCCCCACGCGGTCGCGACGGCGTCCAGGATGAGCAGTCCACGCCCCGAGGGGCGAGCAAGGCCCGGTGGTGCCTCCGGCACGACGGGTAGCGCAGCTCCGGTGTCGGCGACCACGATGGCGAGGCCGGGCGGCGTCAACCTCATGGCCAAGGTGATGTCCGGTCGTCCGTGGCGCACAGCGTTGGTGACAACTTCTGATACGAGCAACTGCGCATCCGCGATGATCTCAGCGGTCAAGCCGTCGCGGTGGGTGTGAACGAACTCGCGGGCGAGCTTGGGGGCCTCTGCACTTGCTGGCAGGGAAACGGTAACGGGGTACAACCGACATGTCCTTCCCGGCGACTGAGGTGGTGCACTGACGCGGGGGTCACGGAGAGCCTTCCCGTCAAAGCGATGAGGTAATCAGCTCGCCGCGGCGTTTTGGCGTTCGATGGGTTGGTCAAGCGCCAGAGTCGCGATCGTTGCACCAGGCCGATCTACGTGAGCGACCTCGGACCGTCCTCGCGGGACGTGCGAGACCACCCAGGACGTCGAGCAGGGCAAAGGCGCGTCGATGTTCGGCTACACCTCGTTGTACGGCTCGGTCCCCGGTGGTCAGGCGGAGTACCTGCGGGTCCCTGAAGCACAGTTCGGTCCGATCGTGGTTCGTCCGACGGCAGACCAGTGGTGAGTTGACCAGCGAATGGTGAGCTACAGCTAGACGAGCAGGCCGTCGACAACGACCTCGAGCATCGGCCCGACGGATGTGGCGGGCAGGTTGCCCTGGTCAACGACACTGGCGATCCCGCCGATGAGCCGGGCGAACTGGAGTGAGTCGACGCCGGGCCGCAGATCATCTCCCAGTTGCTCGATGATCTGGGCATTGGCGGTGCGGAGCGTCTGACACTTGGTTCGCATGGGCGAGCAGTCGTCCTCCATCGCCAGCGTGATCTTGGCCGGTCCGCCCTTGTGCACCGAGATCAGCTCGACATATTGGCCGAACCAGCGCAGCAGGAGTTCGCGCGAGCTGCCGCCCTCGGCAAGCACCTTGCCGACCGCGTCGCCGACCCGCTCGACCCATGCCTGCATCACCGCGTCGACCAGGGATTCGCGCGTGGGGAAGTGGCGGTACAGGGTTCCCGCCCCGACGCCGGCAGCCTTGGCTATGTCATCGAGCGGGGCGTCGTAGCCGCGCGTGCGGAAGGCCGTTCGAGCAGCCTCGACGATCTTGTCGCGATTGCGCGCCGCGTCCGCCCGCACTGCCGACCTCCGGAACTGGGAAATCACTTGCTAAGTGGAGACAGTCTCCGTATCGTTGTTAACAGAAGCGGAGAACCTCTCCACATCAGTGTACGTCGGCTCGCGGCCAAACGCACGCCGGCCAGAACAGGACTCATCCAGATGACTTCAACGCTGCGAACCCGGCTAGAAACGCGGCCAGCCCCGACCCTCACTTCACGCCGCAACCCGGCGATCGGCATGTGGGTCGTGCTCGTCGGCCAGCTCATGCTTGTGCTGGATGCGACGATCGTGAACGTCGCGCTGCCACACATCGCCACGGACCTGCACTTCGGCTCCGCATCCCTGTCGTGGGTCCTCAACGCCTACAGCCTCGCGTTCGGAGGCCTCTTGCTGATGGGCGGCCGCCTGGGAGACGTGCTGGGACGACGGCGGGTGTTCATGGTCGGCCTGAGTCTGTTCACCCTCGCCTCCTTCGCTGGCGGGTTCGCCCAGGCACCGTGGGAACTGGTCACCTCGCGGGCGCTGCAGGGTGTCGGCGCCGCGCTGGCGGCGCCGTCCGTGCTCGCGCTGATCGCCACCAACGCACCGAACGAGGGTGCCCGCAATCGTGCTCTGGCGGCGTTCGCCGTCATCTCCTCCGGAGGAGCGGCACTCGGCCTGATGCTTGGGGGCGCGCTTACGGATCTGGTGTCGTGGCGGTGGACGATGT
>JALYIS010000119.1 GCA_030775705.1 Actinomycetota bacterium | reverse complement strand
CGAGCAACCTCTTTACTACCTTGAGCACCAGAATGTCCTTGAACGAATACAGCCGCTGGGTCCCCGATCCCGAAGCAGAACGAATCGTCGGGGCAACCAGCCCGGTGCGCGCCCAGTAGTCCAGCTGCCGATAGGTGATACCGGCGGCATTGCATGCGGTCGGGCCGCGGTATCCGATCAGCGCGTCCGTGATCTGGGACGGGTCGGCGAAAAGGGTGCCCTGCTCCGGGTGCAGGAACTCGTCCATTGGCCAACCTCTCGTTCGGCTTGCTCTCGTTCGGCTTGCTCTCGTTCCGCCTGGCGAGCCCAGTCCGCCGCACACTGCGCGACGTGAACAGGCCGACACTAAGCCCTGAAATTTCACGGTGGTGATTCACGCTGAACTCGACGCTATGGCCGCGCGATGCTCAGGTCAACGCGACGCGCCGAGGATTCGTAACCCTCATCTTGAGGTTGACTGTTGTGGGGATGCCGTTCAGCCCTCGGCCGCGAAGTCATCCGGTGAGATCTGGTCCAGAAACTCCCGGAACTTTTCGACTTCGTCCTCCTGCTCATTCGGAATCTCGACGCCCGCGGCATCGAGGACCGAATCTGTGCCCAGGATGGCGACGTCGCAGCGAAGCGCCAAGGCGATGGCGTCCGAGGGCCGCGCGCTGACCGCCACGCCGCCACTGAACCGGAGCTCGGCGTAGAAGACATCGTCGCGCAATTCGGTGATGTGGACGGCCTCCAGTCGGACACCCAGAGCGCTGATGACGTCACGCAACAGGTCGTGGGTCAGCGGCCGCACGGTGTGTACACCCTGCTGCTGGAACGCGATCGCGGATGCCTCGACGGCACCGATCCAGATCGGAAGGTAGCGGATGCCGTCCTCCTCGCGCAGCAGCACGACGGGCTGATTCGCCGGTAGTTCCACCCGGACCCCGACTACACGCATGGGATGCACGACACACCCTCCGTAACCCCGCCGCCGACGATCTATCGCGTAGTCGACGCTACACGTTCCGGCCTATCGGTGAGCCGTGTCAGGAACTGCCGATCACTTCGCGCAGCCCGATCTGGACAAGCGCGGCGTGCAGCCGTACGGAGGCGGCGGCGAGCTCACGGATCGTCTCCTCGGCCCGAGCGCGGGCATCGCCGCCGCGTTGGCGCGACATGGGGCCGACCACCTGGGAGAACAGCCCCACCTCGCGCTCAGCTGCGGTCCGAAACGCACGAAGATGGCGCCCTTCGAGTCCGAATCGGGCGAGGTCGGAGACGATCTTCGCTACGGCGAGCGCGTCGTCGTCATAGACGCCGCCGGCCTTCGGTGCGATGAGGCCGAACTGCTCGAGCTCCCCGAGCTGGTCATGACGAAGGCCAGCGGCGTTGAGCAACTCCTCCTTCGACAGGCGGAGCACGGCCGGTGCAGGGCGAAAATGTTCTGCGGTCGGTGCGTTGTCCTCGATCGCCGCGATCGCCACATGTGGTACCCGCGGCGTGCCCGCCGGCGAGCCGGAGGGCACGAGCCCCCGGTCGATCGCATCTAACTGGTCTTTGATGACGCGCAGCGGCAGATAGTGGTCCTTCTGCTGCGCGAGCACATACCTGAGCCGGCCGACATCCGCCGAGGAGAACTTGCGATAGCCCGACGGGGTACGTTGCGGGCGCACGAGACCCTGGTCCTCGAGAAAACGGATTTTGCTGATCGTCAGGTCGGGGAAGTCGACCTTGAGGTGGGCTAGAACATCGCCAATCGTCAGGGTGGCGCCGGACTTGCCGCGCGCGACCGGGTTTACCGCTGTCATGCCTGCGCCTCGGCACGGGCTGCGGCGGTCAGGTAGACCAGCCGGAACTTGCCGATCTGAACCTCGTCGCCACCGGAGAGCGGGACGGCGTCGATGCGTTCCCGGTTGACATAGGTGCCGTTGAGGGAGCCGACGTCGTGCACGGTGTATCCGCTGCCCTCACGTCGGAACTCGGCGTGCCGACGCGACACCGTGACATCGTCGAGAAATATGTCGCTGTCGGGATGGCGCCCGGCCGTGGTGAGGTCCTGGTCGAGCAGGAACCTGCTGCCCGCGTTCGGGCCGCGCTTGACCACCAGCAGCGCTGACCCGGGCGACAGGGCATCCACAGCGCCCTGATGCGCCTCGGTCGAGAACTCGCCGGTGTCAGCGTCGGGAGCAGTAGTGCCGGTCATGATCGTGCTCGTGACATCCGGCCCCGCCGCGGCAGTGGGCAGCGCCGCACCGCAATTGGCGCAAAACCGGCTTCCCACAGGGTTTTCCGTGCCACATGCCGTGCAGAACACTCGCGTCGCCCTTCGATCTGGGGTGGAACTAACCGGGGTGAACGCCGTCGCTGCCGGGCGGCCAGGTCGGTCCGCCGAGCCTAGGCCGGGGCGTGCCAAGGGGTCAATCGAAGGTCGACATTGAGGTGCAGGTTCACAGTCATTGCCGCGATCGCCGCTAACCGGCCAACGTGCCGTACGCCGCCGCATCGAGCAGATCATCGCTGGATGCGTCGTCGGTGACCTCTATCTCGACGATCCAACCCTCACCGTAGGGCTCAGAGTTAATCAATTCGGGCTGATCGTCGAGTGCCTCGTTGCGGGCCACGACGATCCCGGTCACCGGGGCATACAGATCAGAAACGCTCTTGGTGGATTCGACCTCGCCGAAGGCGCTCCCCTTCGTCACCGTCGCGCCGACCTGCGGCAACGACACGTATACGACGTCGCCGAGCGCCTGCTGGGCGTAGTCGGTGATCCCTAGCCTGCAGGTCTGTTTCCCGCCTTGGGACGTCACGCGGACCCATTCGTGCTCGGCTGTGTACTTGAGGTCGTCGGGAACGTCGGACATGAGCAGCCTCTCGGTCGTGACAATCGTGATTGCGTGACGATCGTGATTGCGACCTTAGGCTAGTGACCGGCCTTGGCGTACTTGGGCACCGGGAGGGGTCGCACCGCGCTGATCGTCACGGCGGGCTGCTCGCTCACCGTGAGGTCTCCCCCGGCAGCTCGCAGCGTCGAGGCCACTCCCCCAGGAATGTTGAGCGCAGTGTCGAGCGTCTTCGTGTCACCGATGGCGACAACCCGATACGGGGCCTTCAGAGCGACACCATCTACCGAGATCGCGCCGGCGGCGCCGGTGAAGGCGGTCGACGTCGTCGCGCGGTCTGTGCCGATCTGGATGGCCTCGGCTCCGGCGCCTCTGAGCTCCTCGACGACATCGAGCAGGTCTTCAGGGCCGAGCTTGCTCGCCGGGTCGGACACGGTTACGACGACGCCCGGGCCGGACGCGGGGAGGGTGCCCAGCAGCACGCCGAGGGCCGCTGCGTCCTGCGCCGCTTGTTGCTTGGCCGCGGCGGCCCGGTCGCCCGTGTCCTGCAGGCGAAGCATGGTCGCCTGAAGTTGGGCGATCTGCTGTCGCAGCCGGTCGGCCTGCGCGCTCTGGTTGTCCAGAATCCCAATGAGGTCGTCGTCTCGGAGATTGGCCAGACTGTCCGAAGCTGAGTTGGCGTGGACCTGGACTGCGATCGCGAAGCCGAGCGCGGCAACCAGGACGCCGATCGACAGGCCGGCCCGTCGCCGGGCGCGCGCACTTGTCCTCGCTCTCGTCGTATCCGGACCGGGTGGCCCGGCGGAGTCGTTCGCCGGCGACCCACTGCGGGTGCTGTCCACCTCAGGCACGGAACAGGTGCCGTCTGATTGCGGCCGCATTGCCGAAGATTCGAATCCCCAGGACGACCACGACGGCCGTCGACAGCTGGCCGCCGACCCCCAATTTGTCCCCGAGGAACACGATGAGTGCCGCGACCACCACGTTGGAGATGAACGACACGACGAACACCTTTGAATCGAAGATCCCGTCCAGTCGTGCCCGGAAGCCTCCGAAGACTGCGTCGAGCGCCGCAACGACCGCGATCGGAAGGTATGGCTCCAGCCACGTGGGGACTGTGGGACGAAGGACAAGTCCGACGACGACACCCAGGACCAAGGCAAGTGCGGCGATCATTTCGACGCGCTTCGCGACGTCGAGGCGGTGGGTGTGGCACCGGGGGTGGCAGTGAGCGCGGTGGCGAAGCGGGGACTTGCGCTCTCGTTCGCCGGCATGGACAGACTCGGGCGCTCGGCGAACGAGAACCCGATTCCGTCGGCACTTTCCAGTGTGTGGTAACGGCCCGCCACCGCGCTCGAGGCGAACGCGGTGGCCAGATCGTTGCCGTTGCCGATCGCCCGCACGGTGTACGGCGAGACGATCGGCTGGAAGTCCACGAGAACCGCGTCCCCGGCGAAGCGGATCGCCGATGTCGGGGTCAGGCGCACGTCGTTGACGGAAATCGCCTCCGCCCCATCGGACCAGAGTTCATTGACCACGCTTCGTACGTCACGGTCGGTGAGGATATTCGTCTGCGAGATCGGCGTGGATCCGGCGCGCCCGGGCTGTGGCGACGACGTCGCCGCAGGCTGCTTCAGGACGACCTCCAGACCCGGGCCTGCGACCGCTACCTCACCGGCAACCAGTTGCTCTTGGTCGAGGCGCCCGGCCAGCGATCCGACGCCAGCGACGTTGCGCAGTCGGTTCAGCGATGCGTCCAGGGCCTGCGCTTGGCGTTGGAGAACCGCGGCATCCTGCTGTGCGGTTCGGACGCGGGTGACGAGCCGGTCGTGCACCTTGGCGGCCTCGGGCGCGCCGCGGTGCGCGTGGATGTAGGCCACGATGACGACGAAGCCGATCAGTGCGCAGCCGAGCGCGACGGCCGGTCTGTCGTACCACCTTCTGGCTGGCTCGGTTCCTCGCCGGTGCGCCGCAGCGGCATACCCGGGGTCGAGGGTGTCAGTGACGAGATCGATGAGTAGCTGAGCACTCTGCGGACGAGTGCTGGGCTGCGCGCGCGGGGGTAGCGTCATGGCGCCGGTTCGCGCAGGAGGTGGACCGCCTGGATCAGGTATACGGCGCCGGCGTACAGGTAGAGGCCAGTCCCCCAGATCGTGAACGCCCAGGCCATTGGTCGTGCCACGTCGGCGACGACGCCGTGATATTTGCCGATCAAGAGCAACGGAAAGGCGTACAGCAGGCAGAACGTCGCGGCCTTGCCGAGATAGTGCACGGCGGGCGGCCCGTAGCCGTGCCTGCGTAGCAGCGCGAGAACGCCGGCCAGGATCACGTCACGCCCGACGATGACAAGTGCCAGCCAAAGCGGGATGACATGGCGGAGCACGAGACCGATGAGCGTCGCAAGGATGTACAACCGATCGGCCAGCGGATCAAGCATCGCCCCGAATCGGCTGATCTGGTTCAGTCGCCGCGCCAGGACGCCATCGGCCCAGTCTGTGAATCCGGACGCCATGAGGACCCCCAGCGCCCAGCCGTCCTGGTGCGGCCCGAGCAGCAGCCACAGGAACACCGGCACGCCGAGCAGGCGCACAACACTGAGGGCGTTGGGGACGGTGGCGATGCGGTCCTCGGAGTTAGTCGGTGTCTCACGCCGATGGTCCACTGCGCTCGGACCGTCGGCAGCGCCGTCAGGGGCAGCCGACACGCCGCCTCCTTCGCATCGGGCTTGCCGTTGATTTCGTGCCGCCCTGGTGCACCGATATCGGTGCCCCCAGGG
>JALYIS010000118.1 GCA_030775705.1 Actinomycetota bacterium | reverse complement strand
CCCTTGTTGCCGGCCGGGAAGGGCTCTGACCACGGTTATGACGTCGTGGGCTTCGACCGCGTGGACAACCAGCGCGGGGGGCTGGATGGCTGGACACGCCTGCTCGCAGCCGCGCGGTCCCGTGGCCTCGGACTCGTCGTGGACATCGTGCCCAACCACAGCGGCGTCGCCGAGGCCGATCAGAACCCCGCCTGGTGGGACGTCCTGCGGCACGGTCGCGACTCTGCCTACGCCTGCTGGTTCGACGTGGAATGGGGGACCGGGCCGATACTGGTGCCGGTCCTCGGTGACGATTTCACGCCCGCCCAACTGGAGATGATCGATGGCGAGCTGCGCTACTTCGAGCACCGATTTCCGGTAGCCGCCGGCACCGTGCGTCCGGGCGACGACGCGAGCGAGGTCCACCACCGTCAGCACTATCGACTGGTCAACTATCGCGAGGCGGACACCAGCCAGAACTACCGGAGGTTCTTCGCCGTGTCCGTCCTGGCGGGCCTTCGAGTCGAGGACGAGGCGGTCTTCGACGCGACGCACGCCCAGATCGGCACGTGGCTGCGTGAGGACGCCATCTCCGGTCTGCGCATCGATCACCCTGACGGTCTCGCCGATCCGCTGGGCTACCTGACCCGACTGCGCAGCCTCGCCGGCCCGGACTCGTGGATCACGGTCGAGAAGATCCTCGAGCCGGGCGAACAGTTGGCGCCCGAGTGGCCGGTAGCCGGCACCACGGGCTATGACGCACTGGCCGAAGTCGGTGCCCTGTTCGTGGACCCGTCCTCGCGGGCGCAGCTGGACGCAACCTACCGGCAGCTGACCGGGGACAACGACGACTTCCACGAGCACGTCCGGCGGGGTAAACGGCTCGCCGTCACCACGATCCTGCGTGCCGAGGTTGCCCGGCTGCATCGACTGGTCCCTGGTATCGACCACAGCGCCGAAGCCCTCAAGGAACTGCTGATCGCCTTTCCCGTCTACCGGTCCTATGCGCCGACGGGCACCGATCACCTGAGGACCGCGCTCTCGGTGGCAAGTAGCGTTCGGCCGGACCTCGCTGACACGTTCGCCGCGTTGGCGCCGAGACTGGCCGACCCGAGCGACGAACTCTGCATCCGATTCCAGCAGACCTCGGGCGCCGTCATGGCGAAGGGGGTCGAGGACACGGCGTATTACCGGTATACGCGATTCATCGCCCTCAACGAGGTGGGTGCCAACCCCGCCGAGTTCGGCGCCTCGCTGGAGGAATTCCACGGGCGCCAACATCGCCGCCAGCACTGCGCGGCCAAGTCGATGACCACCCTGTCCACACATGACACCAAACGCGGTGAGGACGTGCGGGCGCGACTAGCCGTGTTGAGCGAGTTTCCGGCCGAGTGGCACCAACTGGCAACGCACCTGCTCGATGCGGCACCGATACCCGACGCCCCGTTTGGGTATCTGCTGTGGCAAACCTTTGCCGGGGCCGGTTTCATCGACCGTGGCCGGATGCATGCCTATGTGGAGAAGGCGATGCGGGAGGCGGCCGTCGCGACGACCTGGCTGGACCCGAACCCGCGGTTCGAGAGCACCGTGCACGCGGCCGTCGACGCGGCATATGACGCGCCGGCCATCCGCAAGCCACTGGCGGACTTCATCGCTCGGATCACGCCCTATGGCTGGTCGAATTCACTGGCCCAGAAGCTGGTCCAGCTCACGATGCCTGGAATCCCCGACGTGTACCAGGGCACTGAGCTCTGGGATGACTCGCTGGTCGATCCGGACAACCGCCGGCCTGTCGACCTGGACTCGGCGCAGGTCATGCTGGACACCATGGACGGCGAGGTCGAGGCGCCGCCGATCGACGCGACAGGAGCTGCAAAGCTCTGGCTGACCTCGCGCACATTGCGCCTGCGACGTGACTGGCCGGATCTGTTCGGCAGCTATTCCCCGCTGCCGGCCACCGGCGCGTCAGCTGATCACGTGATCGCATTCGATCGCGGTGGCGCGGTGACAATCGCGACACGGCTGCCGGTCACCCTCGAGCGCGCTGGCGGTTGGCGCGATACCAGCCTCGACCTGGGGCGGGGCGGTACGGACATCGTGAGCGGACGGCGCTTGCGCGGCTGGGTCGCACTCTCAGAGGTGCTGAGCCACTACCCCGTCGCCTTGCTGGTCCACTGACCGCCCTGCCTGCATGAACGGACCCTCGGAACCCACGGCCGTCCTCAGATGGCATGGTGGCAACATGTCCGCACTTCGACTCTGGGCGCCGCTGGCACAGCGGGTTCGGGTCCTGTCAGGCGCCACGACGGTGCACGACCTAACCGCGACCCAAGGGGGTTGGTGGGAAGGACCGGTCCTGCCCCCCGGCACTGATTACGCCTTCCTGCTGGATGATTCCGAGGAGCGGCTGCCCGATCCGTCGTCTCGGTGGCAGCCGGACGGCGTTCACGGGACCAGCCGGATCTACGACCAGGCTGCCTTCGCCTGGACAGACTTGGCGTGGACGGGACGCCCGTTCGTCGGCGCCGTGCTCTACGAGCTGCACGTCGGCACGTTCACCCCGGGCGCCACGTTGGACTCGGCGATCGAGCGGCTGGACCACTTGGTGGAGCTCGGCGTGACGCACGTCGAACTTCTTCCGGTGAACGCCTTCAACGGCACCTGGAACTGGGGCTACGACGGAGTTGACTGGTATGCGGTGCACTCGCCCTACGGCGGTCCCGACGGTCTCAAGCGTTTCGTCGACGCGTGCCACGTACGCGGGCTCGCGGTCGTTCTGGATGTCGTCTACAACCACCTCGGCCCCTCTGGCAACTACCTGCCCAAGTTCGGCCCGTACCTCACGACGGGGCGCAATACCTGGGGTGACCTGGTGAATCTGAGCGAGCCGGCGGTCCGGCGTTTCATCCTCGACAACGCCCTGATGTGGCTGCGCGACTTCCACATCGACGCATTGCGCCTGGACGCGGTCCACGCGCTGCATGACGAGTCGCCTGTCCATATCCTCGCCGAGCTCGCGAACGAGGTAGCGGCGCTGGAATCGACCCTCGGTCGGACGCTGACGCTCATCGCCGAATCCGACCTCAACGATCCCGTCATGATCACCGCATCGCCTTCGGGCTACGGGCTCGACGCCCAGTGGGACGACGACGTGCACCACGCGCTACACGCCGTGCTCACGGGCGAACGGCAGGGTTACTACTGCGACTTCGGCTCGCTGTCCACGCTGGCCAAAGTGCTGACGTCCGCCTTCTTCCATGACGGCACGTACTCCACCTTCCGGGGCCGAGACCATGGCAAGCCGGTCGATCGTGCGAGCACCCCGGGATGGCGGTTCGTCGTGTCCCTGCAGAACCACGACCAAGTCGGCAACCGGGCGATCGGCAACCGGTTGGCCGAACTGACCTCCCCCGGCCTGCTGCGAGTCGGCGCGGTGCTGCTCCTGACGTCGGCCTTCACGCCGATGCTCTGGATGGGCGAAGAGTGGGGCTCGACGCGGCGCTGGCCCTTCTTCACCTCTCATCCGGAACCAGAACTAGCCGTGGCGACCGCACAGGGACGAGTCGAGGAGTTCAGTCACCACGGCTGGAACGTCGAGCAGGTGATCGACCCGCAGGACCCCGCCGCCTACCGCGGCGCGATACTGGACTGGTCAGAGCGCGAGGACGCGGCGCACGCCGAAGTGCTCACCCTGTACCGCCGCCTGATCGCTCTGCGCTCGGCTGAGCCGGACCTGTTGAACTTCGATCTCGCCGCGATACTGGTCGACTTCGACGAGGATGCTCGTTGGCTGGCCATGCATCGCGGCCGGTTGCGGGTGGTCGCGAATCTGGACGCCGCCGCCCAGACCGTCCCGGTGCCTGCCGATGA
>JALYIS010000117.1 GCA_030775705.1 Actinomycetota bacterium | reverse complement strand
CTGCCGCGCTCGGCGCGCGGCGCTCGCCGACGATCATCGGCGGTCGACGCCCGCGGACGATGCTTGGCATCGCGGGCCCGCCGGGTGCCGGGAAGTCGACCCTGGCGGCCCTGCTCGCCGCACACCTCAGCGCAACGGTGGTGCCGATGGACGGGTTTCATCTGTCGAATGCGGAACTGCGGGCTCACGATCGGCTGGCCGCCAAGGGCGCGCTCGACACCTTCGACGGCGCCGCCTTCGTGAGTCTGCTACAGCGGATCCGGGCGGGTGAAGCGGTACGCGCACCGGCCTTCGACAGACAGCACGACTGCACGGTCCCCGCCGCGATCCCGGTGCCAGCCCACGTGTTGGTGATCGTCGAGGGCAACTACCTCCTGCACGATCAGGCGCCGTGGGACCGGATCGCGCCACTGCTCGATCAAGTCTGGTATGTCGATACCGAGCACCGGGTCGAGCGGCTCATCGCCCGCCACGTGCGCAGCGGCCGCGTCGACGTCGAGGCACGCCGGCGGGCAACGACGGGCAGCGATGCGGTCAACGCCCGGCTTGTCGCCTTGGGTCGACATCGGGCCGACCTCTATCTCGGCGAAGGTTGGCGCTGACACCCGTGTCGCGGCGCCCGGACCGCTCACCGAGGTTGCCCGCAGGCAAGTACGGTCGAACTCATGCGTGCAGTCGTCTATGAGCGGACCGGCGACCCAGAGGTGCTCAGACTGGTCGACAAAGTACTGAGGGATCCGGGCGCGGGCGAGGTCCGGGTCCGGGTACACCGATCAGGAGTCAATCCCACCGACTGGAAGTCGCGTCGGGGGCCCGAAGCGGGTCGGCCGGTCGAACCCGCGCAGACGCCCAATCAGGACGGTGCCGGGGTGGTCGATGCGGTGGGGCCGGGGGTAGACGTGGCACTCATCGGCTCTAGGGTCTGGATCTGGGAGGCCGCCTACGAACGGCCCGAGGGTACGGCGCAGGAATTCGCGATCGTCCCACTGCGGCGGGTGGTCCCGCTCCCGGACACGGCGTCCTTCGACGTCGGCGCCAGCCTCGGCGTCCCCTTCCTCACCGCTCGGCGCTGCCTCACGGTCGACGAGGACGGCCCGCGGCGCCTGGGGCCGGGAACGCTCGCCGGAAGGGTTGTGCTGGTCGCTGGTGGTGCCGGAGCCGTTGGCAATGCCGCGATCCAGTTGGCGAGGTGGTCCGACGCGACGGTGATCACGACGGTGAGCGGCCCGGAGAAGGCGCGACTCGCCGCTGCCGCCGGAGCAGATCACGTGATCAACTATCGGCGCGAGGATGTGGCGGCAGAGATTGGCAGGATCGCCCCACGCGGGGTGCACACCGTCGTCGAGGTGTCGCCCGCCGTCAACGCCGCGCTCGATGCGCAGGTACTCGCCCGACGCGGATCGGTGGCGGTATATGCCAACGACGGTGGGGAGGAGGCGACCCTGCCGGTGCGTGCGCTGATGGTCGACAACGCGCGTTGGCAGTTCGTTCTGATGTACACCGCGCCCGCACTGGCGATGGCTGAGGGAGTCGAGGACATCGCTTCGGCCCTGCATCAGGCGGCGATCAGGGTAGGCGCGCAGGCAGGGCTGCCGCTGCACCACTTCCCCCTCGACCGATGCGTCCAAGCGCATGCCGCGGTCGAGGACTCGGCGGTCGGCAAGGTTCTGATCGACGTGGTTGAGGATGAGTGAGATCCGGCAACGAAGCACGCGCGTCGCCTATCGCAATCCGTGGCTGACGCTGCGCGAGGACGAGATCGAGTACCCCGATGGGAGTACCGGCATCTACGCCGTCGTCGACAAGCAGGATTTCGTGACGGTGCTGCCGTGGGAGGACGGCGGGTTCTGGCTGGTGCAGCAATACCGGTACCCGGTCGGCAGTCGCCAGTGGGAGTTCCCGCAGGGTGGCTGGGCCAGTGGCCACACCGGCACCATGCATGAGCTGGCGGTCGAGGAACTGTCCGAGGAGACCGGATTGCATGCCGGGACTTGGCGGCACCTCGGCCGCCTGTTTGCCGCCTACGGCTACAGCTCACAGTGCTTCGACGTGTTTCTCGCGTCCGACTTGACCCCTGGACAACCGCGGCGCGAGGTGAGCGAGCAGGACATGGTGCACCAGTGGTTCAGCGAGCGCGACGTGGACGCGATGGTGCTCGACGGCTCGTTCGCGGACTCGCACAGCCTCGCCGCGTTGACGCTCTGTGGACTGCGCCGACTGGCGCAGTCCACAGAGGAGTCGGCTAGTTGATGATGACTATCTTGCCGGTCGCGACTGGTCCCGAGTTGCTGTAGCCGGCGTACCCGCCGCTGGTGAAGTTGATGGAAAAGTACCCGTTGAAGGTGGGGGGCAAGAACTTGACGCTCGGGACGAGGTTCAGCGTGAAGTCTCCCCCTGCGATGCGAGGGTCCAGGGGTGCGTAGGTGCCGGTGAAGACCTCGGTGGGAGGGGCGCCGTCCGTAGGCGGTAGCTCGCCACAAGCCTCGTCCAGCGAGGCTGACGTTGTCGTCGCGTGCACCGAGACCCGGTTGGGGCGCCCGTTGTCGATGTAGGTGAGCAGGCCCGTCTCATGACCCTCCGTGCAATCGACGTTAAGGGCAAAGGTGGCCTTGTCGTGCCCGTTCGCCGAGGTGATGGTGCCGCTACCGAGGAAGTGGCAGGCGCTCAGCAGGAACGCCGACACGATAGCGGCAATCAGCGCGAAGAACTTGGAGCGGCCGGAGCGCTGCGAGGCTCGCGGCGCGGAGGTCGAGATGGCGGACATAGGGTTCCCTTCCCGGTCGGACGCGCGCATGATTTGCGAGCCCAGATGGGCGGAAACTACCACTAGGGTGTGCGCTTGCTCTACTCCTGGCATCCAAATCGAGATGCCAGCAGTGAGCGGCGTCTCGCTCAGCCGTTCAGCCGCAGTTTCAGAGAGTCGAGCTCGTCTCGCATCGAGGTCGGCAACGCCGGACCGATCTTGTCGAACCACTCCTCGATCGCGGTGATCTCGTGCTTCCAGTCCTCGACGTTGACGGTCAGGGCTTTGGCGAGCTCGTCGGTGCTCATGTCGAGGCCCTCGACGTCGAGAGCATCGGGCGTCGGGACGCGACCGATGGGGGTGTCCATCGCGGCAGCCTTACCCTCGATCCGCTCCAAGGCCCACTTCAGGACGCGGATGTTCTCGCCGAATCCCGGCCACACGAAGTTGCCTTCGTCGTCGCGCCGGAACCAGTTGACGTAGAAGATCTTCGGCAGCTTGACCGAGTCCGCCGACTTGCCGACCTCGATCCAATGGGCGAAGTAGTCGCCGGCGTTGTAGCCGATGAACGGCAGCATCGCCATCGGGTCGCGCCGCACGACGCCGACGGCGCCGGTCGCCGCCGCGGTGGTCTCCGACGACAGGGTCGCCCCCATGAACACGCCGTGCTGCCAGTCGCGAGCTTCGGTCACCAGCGGCACCGTGTCGCGGCGCCGACCACCGAAGAAGATCGCGTCGAGGGGGACCCCGTTGGGGTCGTCCCACTCGGCGGCCTTCGTGTCGCACTGCGCTATCGGCGTGCAGTAACGCGAATTGGGGTGGCTGCTGAGCTGCCCGTTGTCTGGTGTCCAGCTCTGCTTCTTCCAGTCGGTGAGGTGCGCGGGCGGTTCGCCCATGCCTTCCCACCAGATATCTGCGTCATCGGTCATCGCGACGTTGGTGAAGATCGAGTTTCCCTTTGCGATCGTGCGCATCGCGTTCGGGTTGGTGTGGAAGTCGGTTCCCGGCGCCACGCCGAAGAAGCCGTTCTCCGGGTTGACTGCGTAGAACCGGCCGTCGTCGCCGATGCGGATCCAGGCGATGTCGTCGCCGATGGTCTCGACCTTCCAGCCGGGCAGGGTCGGCTCGAGCATCGCCATGTTCGTCTTGCCGCAGGCCGATGGGAAGGCCGCTGCGATGTAGTACGACTTCTTCTCCGGCGACGTGAGCTTGGCGATCAGCATGTGTTCGGCCAGCCAACCCTCGTCACGAGCCTTGACCGAGGCGATGCGCAGGGAGTAGCACTTCTTGCCCAGCAGCGCATTGCCGCCGTAGCCCGAGCCATAGGACCAGATCAGGCGCTCATCGGGGAACTGGACGATGTATTTGGTGTCGTTGCAGGGCCACGCCACGTCTTGCTGGCCAGCCTCGAGCGGTGCACCCACCGAGTGCAGACCGGGGACATAGGGTCGCTCGTCGTCGAACAGGGCGAGTGCTTTGGAACCCAGGCGGGTCATGATGTGCATGGAAGCAACCACGTAGGGGGAGTCGGTGATCTCGACTCCCAGCATCGGCTCGGCCGCGTCGAGGGGACCCATACAGTAGGGCAGCACGTACATGGTGCGTCCGCGCATGCTGCCGCGGAAGCGCTCGACGAGGATGGCCTTCATATCGTCGGGGTCCATCCAGTTGTTCGTGGCCCCGGCGCCGTTCGGATCGCGGCTGCAGATGAAGGTCCGGTCCTCGACCCGGGCGACGTCGGTGGGATCCGATGCGCACCAGAACGAATTCGGTTTGATATCGGCGTTGAGTCGGGTGAACGTGCCGTTCTCGACGAGCAGATCGGTGATCCGGACCCATTCCTCGGGTGTTCCATCCACCCACTCCACGCGATCGGGCTGCGTCAGGTCTGCAGTCTCGCGAACCCACGCCAAAAGCCGCGCGTTGGTCGTCGGAGCGGTATCAAGTCCTGGAACCGTACTTACCGTCATCTGCCTGAACTCCTCGCCAGTCAACGTCAGCCGTGCGCCGGAGCGATCCGGCGCATGCCACAGTTGGGATTCGCCTCGAGAGTTTAATCCCCGATAACGCTTCCAGGCCCATCGAGGACTTGCGGGCATTGTCACAACGAGCGATGTCTCACGAAGCGGTTTGAGCCCAGGCTAGAGGGCCTGGCTGACGGTCGACATGTGGAAATCGGGCACCCTCAGCGGCGGCATCGCAGCCCGCTGGAAGTAGTCGTTCCACTCCCGCGAAAGAGTGTGCTCGGTGCGCCCGGCCTCGCTCGCGCGCCGTAGGAGCCCAATCGGGGATTCGTTGAACCGGAAGTTGTTCACCGCACCGGTGATCCTCCCGTTCTCCACCAGGTACACGCCATCGCGGGTGAGGCCGGTCAGCAGCAGGCTCTGCGGGTCGACCTCACGGATGTACCAGAGACAGGTGAGCAGCAGTCCCCGCTCTGTGTCGGCGACCATCTCGTCCAGAGACTTGGTGGCATCCGCACACTCCAGGAGCAGGTTTGACACGAACGGCCGTGCGGACGCGCCGGTCTTGGCTGCCCACGCGCGGCTGCGCGCCAGTTCGACCAGGGTGCCTCCGCGGAGCCATTCGGTGGCGGTGATCGGCGCGCCGTTGTCGAAGACCGACTGGAGCCCACCGTCCGAGCGCGTCGCAATCTCGAACCCGGGACATTCCAGGCCGCCGGCCTGCGGATCCGAGAACAGGGTCAGTGGCAGCTCAGACAGTCGCTCGCCGATCCGGGTCCCGCCGGCAGCGCCGGCAAACACGCTGCGCCCCTCCTCCGCGTCTCGGGCGGCGGCGTTCCAATAGGCGTAGATCATCAGATCGGCGACGGCTGACGGTGGCAGGATGGTCTCGTAGCGCCCCGCCGGCAGGTCGACTCGGGTGCGCGCCCACCCGAGCCGAGTGTCGAGGCCGTCGACCATCGCGGACAGGTCAACGTCGGCGAAGTCGCGGGTGTGCGCGCCGACCCAGGCCGAGCGCCCAAGATCGGTGGACTTCCCGTTGACCTCGACCCGACCGCCGGGCTGGTCGAAGCGCCGGCGCAACCCGGTCGACGTGCCCACGAAGTATGAGCAGACCTGATGTTCGGCGAACCCGAACAGCAACTGGTCGTTCTTGCGCCAGCGGTCGAACGCTGCACCGAGTTCGGGGGCGAAGCGCTCG
Organism: Actinomycetota bacterium; assembly: GCA_030775705.1. GTDB lineage: Bacteria > Actinomycetota > Actinomycetes > Mycobacteriales > Jatrophihabitantaceae > JALYIS01. Next base: position 12,877 of record JALYIS010000117.1, on the reverse strand, counting down.
AAGACGGCGACCGAGGTCTGGACAGGCGCCGCAGACCAATCGTCGTCGTTCGCGTAGTTCGCGACGAGGGGGGCGGCATCATCGGCCGGACCCGACTCGCGCCCGGCCCGTTCACACGCGCGCACGAGTGCGCCGAGTTCATCTTGGGTCGTGACGGAGCGACTCACCACGCCGGCGCTGGTGCCTGCGGCGGAGTCGAAAGTGGTCACCACTGTCACCGACCGTGACTGCATCTGACCATTCGTGGTCAGGCTGTTGCCCGCCCATCGAAGGTTCGCCTCACTCTGCTCCGCGACGACGACCACGCATCCGTCCCCCGCCGACATGGCCAGGGCGCTGTCGACGATCTCCTGCGGCTGCATCAGCTGGTCCCCTCGGCCACGGTGTTGAGTACATTCACGCCACGGAACAACGCGGCCGGACAGCCGTGCGATACCGCGGCGACCTGCCCGGGCTGGCCCTTTCCGCAGTTGAACGCGCCCCCGAGAACGTAGGTCTGCGGGCCGCCGACGGCCTCCATCGAGCCCCAGAAGTCAGTGGTTGTCGCTTGATAGGCGACGTCGCGTAACTGACCGGCCAGCTTGCCGTTCTCGATCCGGTGGAACTGCTGGCCGGTGAACTGGAAGTTGAAGCGCTGCATGTCAATCGACCAGGAGCGGTCTCCGAGGATGTAGATGCCGCGCTCTACCCGACTGATCAGTTCGTCGACCCCGGGGCCCTCCGGGGCGGGCAGCAGGCTGACGTTGGCCATTCGTTGCAGGGGGATATGCCCGGACGAGTCGGCGAACGCGCACCCGTTGGACTCGCCGAACCCGTTGGCCTGCGCCATCTGGCGGTTCAGCTGGTACCCCACCAGCGTCCCGCTGCGCACGATGTCGAACTGGCGGGTCCGCACGCCTTCGTCATCGAAGCCCACACTTGCCAGCCCGTGCTCGACGGTCCGGTCGCCGGTGACGTTCATGACCGGGCTGCCGTAAGCCAGACTGCCCAGCTTGTCGAGCGTGGCGAACGAGGTGCCGGCATAGGCAGCCTCGTACCCGAGCGCGCGGTCGAGTTCGGTGGCGTGGCCGATCGACTCGTGGATCGTCAACCACAGGTTCGACGGGTGGATCACGAGGTCGTAGGTGCCCGCCGCGACCGTGGGAGCCTTGACGTGATCGCGCAGCAGTTGCGGCAGCTCTGCGATCTCGCTGTCGAAGTCCCAACCCGTGCCGACGAGGTATTCCCAGCCACGCCCCGCTGGCGGGGCCAGCGTGCGCATCGAGGAGAACGCGCCGGCGCCCCGGTCGACGTTCACGGCCGTGAAGGCGGGGTGCACGCGCACGCGTTGCTGCGTGGTCATCGTGCCAGCCGTGTCGGCATAGAACTTGTTCTCGAGCACCTGCATGAGATGGGTGTCCACGTGATCGACGCCGTCGGCGGACATGAGCCTTTCCGACAACTCGGTGAGGCGCCCTACCCGCTCCGCCTCGGCTACCTGGAAGGGGTCGATGTCGTAGGCCGAGATCCAGGTGACGTCCGGGTACACCGGCTCGGGTGCGAGGACGACCGGCTCGGAGCTCAGCACCCGGCTCACCCTGGCGGTCGCGACGGCACGCTCAGCGAGTTCGACGGCTGCCGCGACGGTGCGGGTCACCCCACTTGCAAAGCCCCAGGAACCGGCGTGCACCACACGCACGGCCAGCCCAAGGTCCTCCGAATCCGAGCTCGAGTCCAGCTTGCCGTCGCGCAGGTTGATCGTGGCTGTCCGGATCCGCTCGACGCGAAAGTCGGCGTGCTCCGCGCCCAGCTCGCAAGCGCGATCCAGCGCCGCGGCGGCCAGCTCGCGGACCGGGATCGCGAGGAATGTGGGGTCGACAGTGGGCATAGCCCGAACGTACGCGGGTCACCGAACGAGCCGCCGCATGGGGCTGCGTCGGTGCGCGATGTCTCGGCCGCGGCGGGGATTCTTCCCGGGTTGGTGAACATTTTGCGAGACTTGGCTCATGGGGCGCCACTCGGCAGCGGACAACGGCAATGAACAGGCCGACGGCTCGACCCCGGTCGCGCCGGCGGCCGGGCTCGGCGGCTCGGCGCAGGCGATGATCCGGGGCGGCCATGCCGACCTGCAGTTGCTGCGGCAGGACAGTGCGTTGCGGGCGCGGTGCCTGGCCGGGCTGTTTGTGCCGTTCGTGCTGTACACCGTGCTCATGGTCGCGATCGGCGGCGTCGGTGCGTACGCGATCTGGGTGTGGGTGCCGACCGTTATCGCCGGCTTGCTGGTCGGCCTGTTCCTCGACATCGCCCACCACGCCGCGCGCCGCGGTTGATCACCCGAGCGGCGCGCCGTTGAGCAGCATGAGCAGGCCGTCCCCGATACCGGCAGCATCCTTCGACCCGGTGGCCAGGCGCCTGAGCTGCGCTCCAGCGACCAGGGCGACGACATGCGGCGCAACGCGCTCCGGATCCGGAAGGCCGAGCAGGCCCAGCGTCGTCCGGGCGACCTGCTCGTACGCGGCGAAACACTGGCGTGCCGCGGTATGTAGCTCCGGGTCGCGCGCCGAATGCACGTACAGCTCGTAGACACCGATCTCCTCGGGCCCGAATGCCACGTCCGCCAGTGCGCGCTCGGCGGCCGCAGCGGCGTCCTGCACACCATGCACGGAATCGGCGAGCCTGTCGGCGATAGCGCTGATGCGGTGGGTCTCGTCAGCCACGAACAGCAGCAGGCTCTCGCGCAGCAGGTCGGTCTGCGACGTGAAGTGATAGGTCAGCGACCCCAACGAGATACCTGCCGCCGTCGCGACTCGCCGATTGGTCAGCCCGGCGATACCGTGAGCGCCCATCACCCGCAGTGCCGCGTACAGAATGCGTTCGCGGGTGCCGGATGGTGCGGTCACGACCCGGCCGCGGTGAACGTGTTGGCCGGCATCTTCTCGTACCACTTCTCGACGGACTCGAGTTGCGCGGCGAGCGAGATCAGCAGTGGTTCACTGTGCGCCGGGCCGAGCAACTGAGCGCCGAACGGCAGGCCGTCCTTCGTGAAGCCCGCGGGCACGCTGATGCCGGGCCAGCCCAGGACGTTCCACGGCCACGCGTAGGGGCAGGAACTCACGATGACCCGGTCGGTCTGCCAACCGGACAGGCCGTCGGTCGCTCCGATCGCGAGCGGTGGCTGGGCTGTCGTCGGCGCAAGCACAACATCAACCCGGTCGAAGATCGCGCCGACGGTGCGGTGCAGGCGGTGCTCATGCGCGCGTGCGGCGCGCAGTATCGGGCCGCCCAGGTAGCGGGCGTTGCGGCAGTTCTCGCTCGTGCGTGGGTCCAGCAGGGATGCGTCGGGAACCCGACCCTGCCACTGGCGCAGACCATGGTGCGAGCGTGGCATGAAGCTCAGGCCGACGGCGCCGTAGCGGGGGTCGTCGAGGATCACCTCGTGCCCGAGGGCGCCCAGTACCGCCCCCAGGCGCTCGAGGCCGGCGCGGATCTCGGGGTGCAGATTCACCCGGAAGGGACTGAAGGCCGCGCGGGTCGAGAGCGCGATACGAAGCGGTGCCGGCTCGCGCTGCGCACTTCGGCGAAACGGTTCGAGGGGTCGGCGGGCCTGATGGCGGTCCCCAGGATGAGAGCCGGACACGACGTCGAGGAGGTAGGCGGCATCGGCCACTGTGCGAGCCAGCGGACCGTTCACGGTCAGACCCTGGAATGCTTCGGCATCCGGCCAGCTGGAGATGCGACCGCGCTGTGGCTTGATGCCGACGAGATTCGTCCAGGACGCCGGGATCCGCACCGAACCCGCGCCGTCCGAGCCGATCGTCGCCGCGACCAGCCCCGCGGCAACCGCGGCCGACGCTCCTCCCGAGGAGCCGCCGGGGCTGAAGTCCACGTTCCAGGGGTTTCGAGTCGCGCCGAACCATGGCGCCTCGGTGAACGGCCATTGGCCGAACTCGGGAGTGTTCGTCTTCCCCACGATGATCGCGCCGACCGCCCGGATGCGCCGGACCAGCTCCGAATCCTCTGTCTGCACCGGGAAGTTGCCATCACAGCCGAATGCGGTCGGGTACCCGGCCAGATTCGTGTCGTCCTTGATCGCCGTCGGGACGCCGAGCAGTGCGCCGCGCTCGCCACGCGCCAGCCGCTCGTCGGCGAGGGATGCCTCGGCGAGCGCAGCTTCAGGGCGCAGGAGCCGGAAGGCGTTCAGCACGGGCTGCGCCGTAGCGATCCGTTCGAGCGCCCGGGTCGTCAGCTCCACCGAGGTCACCCCGCCGTCTGCCAGCTGTTGCACCTGGCCCTCGAGGGTGGGGAGGGGGTTCTGGGTCACGCGTCTTTCCTCCTGTATTCGTTCGTTCGAACGAACGGTAGCGATAACGGGTGCTGCCCACAAGTCGAAGCGGTCACGTCGTCAGCGCGGGGTGAGCGCAAACACCCGTAGTTCGCGGTCGGTCCGTTGCAGGTACGCGGCGTACACCTTGGTCAGCGAGATGAAGGAGTCGATGGCCTGCTGGCGCTCTTGGCCGGCCAGTTGGGTGGCCGACACGGCCACCTCTTTGCCGCCGATGGTCACCGTGGCTCGCGGCTCGGCGCGCAGGTTGGCGGTCCAGGCCGGGTGGGTGGGCTGGCCGAAGTTCGACCCGATCACGAGCAGTCGGCCTCCGTCGCGACAGAACAGCAGCGGGGACACCCGGGGTTGACCGGACTTGGCGCCGGTCGTCGTCAGCAGCAGGGTCGGTGCGCCGATGGGGCCGAGCACCGTGTAGCGACCGCGGGTGCGGGTGAGCAGTCGCCGGTCCAGCGGGGTGAGGCTGCGCACCAGCCAGGAGCCCGCGGTCGTCGAGGCGAACGCGTTCATCGGTCCGCGCAGTCGGCTGTTCTCACTGCCCCAGCGGACATCGGGGAACGGTGACTCGGTCATGGTGCGCCTCCGGGCTGGGCAGCCATCAACAGGTGCTGCAGTGATCGGGCGAACAGGTACGCGTCCCCAGGCCAGGACGCGGTATTCCGGCCGGCGTCGAAGAGGCGAACGCTCACCATCCGGAGGTACGGTACCGACCATCCGGTCGGTGAGCGAGAGGCAATGCATTGATCACGAGCACCATGCAGGACGAGTACCCGCTCACGATCACGTCGATCCTGCGTCACGGATCACGTGTCTACGGGCAGAGCGAGTGCGTGACCTGGGAGGGGGGCAGCGCGCGCAGGGCAGACTTTGCAACCATCGCGCGCAACGCCGAGCGGCTCGCGGCGGCACTCACCAGCCTGGGCGTAGCCGCCGGCGATCGGGTCGCGACGTTCTGCTGGAACCATCAGGAACATCTCGAGGCCTACTACGCCGTGCCATGCATGGGTGCCGTGCTGCACACCCTCAACATCAGGTTGCCCGCGGCGCAGGTCGCCCACATCGTCACCCACGCCGAGGACCGGATAGTGATCGTCGATGCCAGCCTGCTTCCCGCGCTGGCCCCCATCGTCGCCGAACTGAAGAGCGTCGAGGCGTTCATCGTGATCGGCGAGGGTGACACGGCGCTGCTCGGGGATGCGAAGGTACTGAACTACCGGGAACTGGTCCAAGCGCAGGAGCCCGGATTCGCGTGGCCCGAATTGGACGAGAAGTCGCCGGCATCGATGTGTTACACCAGCGGGACGACGGGGGACCCGAAGGGCGTCGTCTACTCGCACCACTCGACCTTCCTGCACGCGCTCGCGGCCCAGTCGGTCAACATCACCGGCGCGAGCGAAGCCGACCGCATCCTCGCAATCGTGCCGATGTTTCACGTGAACGCGTGGGGCATCCCGTTCGCCGCGTTCCTCGGCGGCTCCACACTGCACATGCCCGGACCGTTTCTGGCACCGGCGCCGTTGACCGAGTTCATCGCCGCGGAGCGGTCCACACTCCTGTCCGCCGTGCCGACCATCTGGAGTGGCATCCTGCAATACGGCGCCGATCACGACATCGACCTGTCCTCAGTCCGGATGGGAACTTCCGGTGGCGCCGCGGCGCCGCGCAGTCTGCTCGAAGCCTTCCAGGACACCTACGGCCTGCGGATTGTCCAGGGCTGGGGGATGACCGAGACCTCGCCGGTCGGCGGCATGGCCTATGCGCCTGCCGAGGTCGAGATCGGCACCAGCGAGGAGATGGACTGGCGGATGAAATCCGGCCGGGTCGCGGCCGGGGTCGAGATGCGGATCGTCGACGACGAGGGGCAGGTGCTGGCGTGGGATGGGCAGGCAGTCGGCGAGATCGAGGTACGCGGCCCCTGGATCACCGGCTCCTACTACCTCGCGCCGACGCCGGAGAAGTTCGATGACGGGTGGCTGCGCACCGGCGACATTGGGACGATCGATGCGCGCGGCTTCTTCCAGATCACCGATCGCGCGAAGGATGTGATCAAGTCCGGTGGGGAGTGGATCTCCTCCGTCGAGATCGAGAACCTGCTGATCGCCAGTCCGGATGTCCTCGAAGCGGCCGTGATCGGTATCCCGGATCCCCGGTGGACCGAGCGGCCACTGGCCTGCGTGGTGCTGCGTCCGGGCCGCGAGGCAGCACCCGCGTCGCTCGCCGGATTCCTGGATGGCAAGGTCGCGGCCTGGCAGATCCCGGAGAACTGGACCTACCTCGACGAAGTGCCCAAGACTTCTGTGGGCAAGTTCGACAAGAAGGTGCTGCGTGCCCGGTTCCAGTCCGGTGAGCTGGCCGTGGAGCGAACCCGAGACTGACCTGCGCGCGGTTGACTCACGGCTCGAAGCGGTAGCCCATCCCCGGCTCGGTGATCAGGTGCTGGGGCCGGCTGGGCTCAACCTCGAGCTTGCGACGCAGCTGCCCCATATAGATGCGCAGGTAGCTGGGATCGGTGTGATCCGGCGTCCCTCGTAGCTGGGTGAGCAGCGCGCGGCCAGTCACCAGCTTCCCCGGCTGGCGGAGCAGTGTCTCCAGCAGGTGCCACTCGGTCGGGGTGAGGTGGGTGCGCTCGCCCTCAGCGTCCAGGATTGTCTTCGCCTCGAGATCGACGGTGCAGGCTCCGATCGTGATCACCGACGGTGTCTCGGCCTGGGTCGAGCGCCTGGTCGCGGCGCGCAGGCGTGCGAGCAGCTCGTCGATGCTGAACGGCTTGGTGACGTAGTCGTCGGCGCCCAGGTCCAAGGCGGCGACCTTGTCGCTGCTGCCGGTCCGGGCGGACAAGACGATGATTGGCGTTGACGCGTACTCGCGCACGGCCCGGATCACGTCGAGACCGCTGATGTCGGGCAATCCGAGGTCGAGCAGGATCACATCCGGCTCGCGGGCCGCCGCCGCGCTCAGGGCGCGGGTACCGGTATCGGCCTCGGTCACCTCGTAGCCGCGCGCGGTGAGGTTCATCGCCAGTGCACGTAGCAGCGGCCGTTCGTCATCGACGATCAGTACACGGGTCACCGGATGTCCTTCGCTGCGGCCAGACTGACGACGAGGGTGGCGCCGCCGCCCGGAGTCTCCTCCGCCGTCACCGTGCCGCCCATCGCCTCAGCGAAGCCACGGGCGATAGCAAGCCCGAGCCCGACGCCGACCCCAGAACTCGGGGTGTCATCGAGTCGCTGGAATGCAGCGAAGACGGCGTCCGAGTCGGCGCGCGAGATGCCCGGTCCCCGGTCGATCACCCGCAGTTCCACGCGACCGGCGTGCGCGCTGCCGGCCAGTCGGACCGGTATGTCTTGCGGCGCGTAGCGCAAGGCATTCTGGACAAGGTTGGCGATGACTCGCTCGAGCAGACCGGCGTCCGCGCTCACCTCGGGTAGATCGGACGGCACCTCGACCTCGATGACGGTCCGGGACTCGACCGCGTGGTCCAAGGCGCGCGAGACGACGTCGTCGAGACCGACCCTCGAGATGAGTACCGGCAGCACCCCGGCTTGCAGGCGTGACAGGTCGAGCAGATTGGTGACCAGGTCGGTCAGCCGGTCCAGGGCGGCGTCAGCGGCGGCCAGCAGTTCGCGGCGGTCGTCCTCGGACCAGGACACGTCGGCCGCCCGCAGGCTGGACACGGACGCCTTAGCCGAGGCGATCGGGGTGCGCAGGTCGTGGCTGACGGCGTTCAGCAGGGCGGTCCGCGCCCGTTCGGATTCGGCCAGCGGCGCGACCGCGCGGGCGGCCTCAGCGAGTTCGCGCTGGCGGTACGCGACAGCCACCTGCGTAGCGAACGCGCTGAGTACCCGCTGGTCCTCGGTGGGTAGCGCGTGCCCGCGCAGCACGAGCATCCGAGCCTCAGCGATCTCGGCGCAGGCGTCGCCCTCGCTGGGCCGCCGCGGGGCATCCGGTCCGGTTTCGACGAGGATCCGCCAGGGGCCGCTGCCGGAGGCAGCCAATGAGCCGTTGGCGCGTTCGAGCAGACTCACGCTCCGCATCGAGAACGTCTCCTGCACCCGCTCGAGCAGGGCCGGCAGCGCCTGCTCTCCGCGCAGCAAACTGCCGGCCAGGGTCGACATGATCTCCGCCTCGGCGCTCAGGCGGGCCGCGAGCGAGGACCGCCGGGCGGAGAGGTCAACCACCCGCGACACCAGCACAGCGACCAGTAGGAAGATCAACAACGCCAGAATGTTGTCACCGCGGGCGATCGTGAAGGTATGGATCGGTGGGGCGAAGTAGAAGTTGAGCAGCAGGCTGCCCGCGACCGCGGCCCCCAAGGCGGGGTAGAACCCACCCACCAGACTGGTAACCACCACGATCAGGAGGTACACCGACAGGTCGCCGGCAAGGCTCAGGTGTGCCCGTATCGATGCCAGGCCCACGGTGCCCACCGCCAGCATCGAGGCGGCGCTGAGCAGCCCGGCGAACTGGCGACGGCGAGTGAGGCCGTAACCGAGCGAGGGCAGGGAGCGACCCTGGCCCGCGTAGTCGTGGCTGACCATGTGCACGTCGATCGAGCCGGACAGCCTGGTGACCGTGGCACTGGTACCAGGCCCGGTGAGTGCGACAGCCCACGGCCGGCGGCGGGAGGCCCCCAGCACGATCTGGGTCGCGTCGACGCTGCGGGCGAAGTCCAGCAAGGCCCTCGCGACGTTGTCGCCGACCACCGAGTGGTAAGTCCCGCCGAGCGACTCGACCAGCAGCCGCTGGGATTCCAGTGCCGCGAGCCCCGCCTCGACCAAGCCGTCACTGCGCGAGATGTGGATGGCCAGCAGGTCACCGCCGGCGGTCCGCGCGGCGATACGCGCTGCGCGGCGGATCAGCGCGTCTCCCTCGGGACCGCCGGTGAGGGCGACGACCACCCGCTCACGGGTCTCCCAGGTACCGGTGATGCCGTGTTGCTCGCGGTAGCGCTGCATGCCCTCTTCGACCTGGTCGGCCAACCAGAGCAACGCCAACTCGCGCAAGGCGGTGAGATTGCCGGGCCGGAAGTAGTTGCCCAGCGCGGCGTCGATCTTCTTCGGAGGGTAGATGTTGCCGTGCGCCATCCGGCGGCGAAGTGCCTCCGGAGTCATGTCGACGAGCTCGATCTGCTCGGCCGACCGGACGATTGCGTCCGGGACGGTCTCGCGCTGCGGCACGCCGGTGATCTGCTGGACCACGTCGTTGAGTGACTCCAGATGCTGGATGTTGAGGGTGCTGATGACGTCGATGCCTGCGTCCCGCAAGGTCTCGACGTCCTCCCAGCGCTTGTGGTGAGCGCTCGCGCCGTCGACGTTGGTGTGGGCGAGTTCGTCGATCAGCGCGATCTGGGGTTGGCGCTCGAGGATCGCGTCGACGTCCATCTCGGTGAACTGCGCGTCACGGTAGGTGACCTGCTTGCGCCGGATCACGCTCAGGTCGCCCAACTGCTCCGCGGTGTGCACCCGTTCGTGGGTCTCGACGTACCCGACGACCACGTCCGCGCCGCGGCTTGCCCTGCGTTGACCCTCGTCCAGCATGGCGTAGGTCTTGCCGACTCCCGGGGCGGCACCGAGATAGATGCGCAGCGTGCCGCGTCCAGCCATCTCGGCGACTCCTCGATCTGCGCGAATCGATCTACGCGAAGCAGCCAGTCTCCTGCATGCTGTCCCCGACAGCCCACCAGCATTGCCGATGTCGCGTCTCGCATGCGTGAGCGAAGCGTGAATGGAGCGTGAGGGTCCCCGTATTTCGGGGCCTGGGCGCTGAGCGAAGAGGTTGGCTGAAAAGTTGTGACCGGCTTCGAGGTACCCGACCCGCTCAGCTACCGCATCAAAAGAGCGGCGCTCGGCCCAGCGCTGGTGACCGAGCGGCTCACTGACGAGAAGCTCTCCAAGAAGGCCGCGCTCGGCGTCCTGTCCAGCGACTGCATCTCCTCGTCCGCCTACGGCTCAGAAGAGATGCTGATCGTGCTGTTGCCGGTCTTCGGGCTGGCCGGCTTCCACATCCTGATGCCGCTCACCGCGGTCGTGCTGGGACTGCTCGTGCTGACCACCCTGTCCTACCGCGAAGTGGTGATGATCTACACCCGGGCGGGAGGTTCATATGTCGTAGCCCGGGAGAACTTCGGTCCGAAGGTCGCGCAGATCGCGTCGGTGGCCCTGCTCATCGACTACATCGTGACCGTCGCCGTTCAGGCCGCGGCAGGTACCGCGGCGATCACCTCACTGGTGCCGAGCCTGCGCCCGCAGGTCTATGCATACGCCATCACGATCGGCGTCATCGTCGCACTCGCGTACGGGAACCTTCGCGGGGTCCGCGAAGCTGGCAAGGCATTTGCCCTGCCCACCTATTTCTTCGCGGTGTCAGCGGGACTCGTCGTCGTGGTGGGCGTCGCGCGGGAGGCCTTCGGCGACCTGCCCAAGATCGCCTACAGCCAGCAGGACAGGATGCACAACCTGTATCAGGTGACCGACCTGCACCATCAAATCCTGTCCGGCTTCGTGGTCTTCGTTCTGCTGAAGGCATTCGCCAACGGTGGAGCCTCGTTGACGGGGCTGGAGGCGATATCCAACGGCGTGAGTGCGTTCAAGCGTCCCGAAGGCTCCAATGCCCGGCGCACCCTGTCGACGATGAGCCTGATCCTGGGCTCACTGGTCCTCGGGATCTCGTTCCTGGCCTGGCGTACTCAGGCCACGCCCTACGAGAACGGCAGCCCGACTGTCATCAGCCAGGTCGCCCATGCGGTGTTCGGGACCGGTTGGTACGGCAACCTGGGCTTCTACATCGTCCAGATCGCGACCGCACTGATCCTGTTCACCGGCGCGAACACCCCATTCACGGGCTTCCCCTTCCTCGCCAGCTTCATCGCCGAGGACTCGTTCCTCCCCAGGCAGATGACACGTCGCGGGCACCGGCTTGCGTTCAGCAACGGCATCATCGTGCTTACCGTGGCCGCGCTGGCGCTGGTCGTCGCCGTCGGCACAACGGTGAACAACCTGATCCCCTTCTACGCCATCGGCGTCTTCACCGGATTCACGATGGCCGGACTCGGCATGGCCAAGTACCACCACACCCACCGGGAGCCGGGGTGGCGGATGAAGATCGCGATCAACGCGGGGAGTGGCGTCGTCTCCGCGCTGGTCGTCCTGATCTTCGCCGTCGTCAAGTTCAAGAACGGTGCCTGGCTGGTCGTACTGCTGTTCCCGCTGCTGTGGTTCGTCTTGATGCGGCTGAACCGCCGTTACCGGGACGAGGAGCGCTCCCTCGACCTGGTCTCGTGGGTGCGCCAGGACCAGGCCGATGCGCCGCACTACGCGCGACACACGGTGTTGGTACTGGTTGACCGGCTGGACCTCGCGGTCTTGCGTGCCCTGAGGTACGCAGGCAGCATCCGGCCGACCGACATCCGGGCGGTTCACCTCATGGTCGACGGCGAGGTAGCCGCCGCGCTCGAACATCAGTGGATAGACCGCAAGCTCGGCGACCGGATACCGCTGTCGGTGGTGGAGTGCGCGGACCGGCGCCTCGTGCACTCGGCCACCCAGCTCGCCTACGACACCGTCATCGGCGATCGTGCCGAGGTCACCGTCCTGTTGCCGCGGCGGACGTTTCGGCGGGTCTCCCAGCGCCTGCTGCACGACCGCACCGCCGATCGCATCGCCGAAGCGGTCGGCCGCATTCCCCACGTCGCCGCGACCATCGTGCCCTTCGACACCACCCTGTCGCATGACGCCGTGCTGCGGATCGAGGGGCTGCAGCAGGCCGCCGCGGCCGCGCCGGCGCTGTCGAGCTCCGAAGCGCTGACCAACGGCGTGCACGCCGGGGCCGAGAAGGGTCCGGGCGGCGAGCGGGCGTCGGCCGGCACGCAAGGTAGTTGCCGCGATGACGGCAGCACGCCGATCGGCAGCGTGTCCTGGAAGCAGCAGGTGACGGTCGAGGGACGCGTCAAAGTCGTTCAGGCAGGCACGACTGCTGGCAAGTCACTCGAGGTTCAGGTTTTCGACGACACCGGAGGTGTCCGGCTGTTGTTCTTCGGCCGTACCCATATTCCGGGTATTGCGCCCGGCACCGTTCTGCGGGCCAGCGGCCGAGTCGGGGACTACAAGGGCCACCTCGCTCTCGCGAATCCTCGTTATGAGCTGGTGAGCGCGCGCGAGAGTTCGCGTTGACGGCTGGTGGACCCCCGGACCACACCGAATCTAGACACCGGGCATCGCGGGCAGCGTTCGGTGTGTGGGCGAGTTGTCCCCTAAAGTGGCCGCGAGACACTCGGCACGCGATCTGAGATCATGAGCAGATGAAGGGGGGGCCGGCGATGCATCCCACGGGCGACGACACGGCCTCGCATCGCGCGGCCGAGCTGTCGGATCCGTCCGAGCAATCCTGGCAGTCTCTGCACTCATTTTCGGACGCTGCACTCCCGCACGCTGCACTCCCGCACGCTGCACTCCCGGACGCTGCGATCGACCCAGCCCGCTCCGAGCCCTCTCAATCGGGCGGAGTGGGGCCTTCTGCCTACCCGACCCCCGAGGCACGGCTGCAGGCCGCCCACGACGAGGC
>JALYIS010000116.1 GCA_030775705.1 Actinomycetota bacterium | reverse complement strand
CTGTTCAGCACCACTTTCCGGGGGGCAAGGAGGAATTGGCCTTGTCGGCCGTCGATGCCGCCGCAGCCATGGTGTCGCGCACCATCGCCAAGGCGTTCCGCGACCACGCATCAGCGGCCGACGCGATCTCGTGGTGGTTCGACAAGGCGGCAGAGCTTCTCGAATCGAGCGGCTACCGTTCAGGTTGCCCACTGGCCACGATCGCCCTCGAGAAATCGCATGATTCACCCGCCCTGACCGCAGCAATTGAGCAGGCGTTCAACCAATGGCTGACCCAACTTGGTGAGGAACTCCAGCAGTGTGGGGCCTCGGCCGGGTCATCGGCAGAACTAGCGCTCCAGATCCTGGTTGTACTTGAGGGAGCCCTCGTCCTTGCCCGAGTTCTCAGTACCACCGTGCCGATTCGGGCCTCGGCGGCGACAGTTGCCACGCTAATCGCGCGTCACGAAACGGCGGTGCCACCATCCGGTTGAATACGGTTACGCCCCTGAAACGCGTCTCGGGGCGCCGGGCCGCGGTACACCACGGCACGTCCCCATCAACCGCCCGCGCCCCGAGCCGAGAGCATGGTCAGTCGTGACCGTCCCGCAGAACACGGCACTTCTCGTCATAGATGTACAGAAGGCGTTCGACGACCCAAAATGGGGGCGGCGCAACAACCCCGCGGCGGAGGCGAACGTGGCGAGGCTGTTGAAGGGCTGGAGGGAAACCGGACGCCCCGTCATACACATTCGACACCGGAACGCGTCTTCGGGTCGGCTGTTCTCTCCGGGCGAACCGGGGTTCGAGGTCAAACCCGAGGCGGCATCCGAAGACGCAGAGCCGATTCTCTACAAGCGGGTGAACAGCGCATTCATCGGAACGGGGCTTGAACAGCTGCTACGCGAACAGGCCATCGAAGACGTTGTCCTTTGTGGAATCACGACCGATCATTGCGTCTCGACCACCACCCGCATGGCCGGCAACCTCGACTTCAACGCGGTCATCGTCAGCGATGCCACTGCAACGTTCGACCGCGTCGGCCCGGACGGACGTCATTGGAGTGCCGAGGACATGCATGACACCGCTCTCGCAAGCCTCAATGCTGAGTTCGCACAGGTCCGCACCACGGACGAGGTGTTAGCAGCCCTGTGACCCGTCGCGGCGGCGGTGCGAACTCGCGAGTCGGCTTTTCGGGAGCACTTGCACTGTACCAATAAGTGTGTCTTGCACTGTACCAACAAGTATGTACAGTGCAAGCATGGACACCGCCGATCGGTTGATCACCAGCACCCAGGACCTGCTGTGGGAACGCGGCTACGTCGGAACGAGCCCGAAGGCCATTCAGGAACGCGCCCACGCCGGCCAGGGCAGCATGTACCACCACTTCTCTGGTAAGCCAGCACTGGCAGCCGCAGCGATCCGTCGGAGCGCCACGGAGCTGCGCACCGAAGGCGAACGCCAGCTCTGCGGACCTGGCAGCGCGTTGGAGCGGATATCGGCGTACCTGTTGCGGGAGCGCGAGGTGCTGCGCGGATGCCGCATCGGCCGATTGACGCAGGATCCCGACGTCGTGGCGGATCCCGATCTCCGGGCCCCCGTCGACGAGACGTTCAGGTGGCTGCAGAGTCGACTGGCGCAGGTGCTCGCCCAGGGCCAGCGAGAGGGTGAGATCGATCCGGACCTGGATCCGGCTGATGTCGGTTCCGCGATCGCTGCCGTGTTGCAGGGCGGCTACGTCCTCGCCAGAGCTGCTCAATCGGTCGAGCCTTTCGACAGGGCGGTCAAGGGGGTGCTGACCCTGCTGGCCGGCAGCGCTGTATCTCGCACGTAATTGGGATGCCCCGTCAGGGCGCCGATCTCGTCACCCGTGCTCTGGCCGACGAAGGCCGAGGGCTGCAGCAGAGGCGGCCGCGGCGAAGATGGCACACACGATCCACGCCGCGTGGAAATTGGCCACCGGTGCCGAGGGCGCCGGGCCGACCGCAGCGACAGTCGCCGCAATCCCCAGCGCTGCCCCGAGCTGACGGGCGCACTGATTCACTGCGGCCACCGCAGCGAGATGTTCTGCAGGTTCGTCCGCGACGGCCGCCGCGCTGAGCAGCGGGTAGCACAGGCCGACCCCGAAGCCGATGAAAGCGACGACAGCGATCCACACCGGCGAGAACGTGTGGCCCCGGTCCACCACGACGCTGACGAGTAAGCCGATCGACATACACGCGGTACCGGCAGCGAGCGGCAAACGAAAACCCACCCGGTCCGACAGCGCGCCGACGAACGTGATCACGATGATTGCCGCGACCGGCATCGGCGTCAACGCGATCCCAGCCTGACTCAACGACAGGTGCCACGGCCCGGTGAGAAATAGAACGAACGAGAACAGCAGTCCGAAGAAGCCCGCCGAGTACAACACCGTCACTATCGTGACCAGCGCAGTCCGCCGCTGGCGAAGAAGCCGAAGGTCGAGGACCGGATCGCTGACCCTCATGCTGCGCCGTCCGAACAGCGCAGCCAGAACGCAGCCGACGACAATTATCCCAATGATCCGGGGTGATCCAACCCCCCATGTACTCGCCTCGGAAATGCCCAACGTCAGAACCGCTGCCGTACCTGCGAGCAGGACGGCACCAAGCGGGTCAGGAATACGACGGCCCGGATGCCTCGGCGTCTCCACCAACAAGCGCGGACTGTAGAACAACGCGACGGCAATGAGCGGCACGTTGATGAGAAAGGCGAGACGCCAACTGCTGCTGGCCGTGATGAAGCCTCCGAGGGATGGACCCAGGCCGATCCCGACCGCTCCCATCCCACCCCATCTGGCGACGTACGTGGCTCGGCGTTCAACGGGCACCGCGGTGACCAGGAGACCGAGAGACGCAGGCTGGGCGCTAGCTGCGCCGACTGCTTGCAGCACCCGCCCAAGCAGCATCATCGGTAGGTTCGCTGCCGCCCCGCACACGACCGAGCCGACCCCGAAGATGAGTATCCCCAACCGGAATACTCGGCGTCGGCCCGCGCGGTCAGCAAGGCGCCCAGCGGGCACGAGCGCCGCAGCAAAGGTAATTGCGTATGCGGTCAGGACCCACGACAACGCGGCCCGACCCGGGTGACCAAAACTGGCCCCCATCGCCGGCAGAACCGCGTTGGCGATCGAGACATCGAGCGATACGAGAAACACAACCAGGCTCGTGAGCAGAAACACGGCGCTCAAGCGGCGCCGGTCACCAGGCGCCACGGCTGGAGCGCAGCGCGGGTCAGAAAGTGAACCGCCCCCGTTCGCAAAGCGGCGATCCGGAGCCCTCATCGCTACCCCCGTTCAACCTGACACCCAGCCGGCGGCTTATTGACTCAACGTTCGTACATACTACTCGGTACAGAAGGCAGGCCACGGGCGATCGAGTTTCGAGGCGGTCAGCGTGCATGCAAAGTGGGTTCGGCCGCGGCAGCGGTTATTAGGACAGCTGCCGCCGCCCGCGCCGTCTGCCCTGCGCGAGGGTCCTGCTGAACGGCACCCGTGATCAGTGCGCCCTCGAAGAGCAGCATGAGTTGCTGCCCTAGTGCCTGCGGCTCTCGTAGGCCTGCACTGCGTGCTCGGCGTACAAAGTTCGCCTGAACGTCCGCCTTGTGACTTCTGATCATCTCGACCGCGTCCGCGGGTCCGCCCGCGAGCTGGCCGTACGCCTGTTGGAACGCGCAGTGCGGCACCTGCTTGGCCGAGCGGAGGTAGGCGCTCAGTCCGTCAAAGGTCAACAACAGTTGCTCGCCCGGGTCCGCGGAACGGCTCGTTACGTAGCTCTCGAGCAGGTCGCGCCATCGGTGGTCACGGCGGGCCAGGTACGCATCGACGATCGCCTGCTTGGAAGGGAACTGGCCATACAGTGCCTTCAGGCTCACGCCGGCGGCATCCCTGATCTCATCGATTGCGACCCTGTGGAAGCCGCGTAGGAAGAACAGGGCGTCCGCGGCGTCCAGGACAGCGTCGCGGAGGGTCGGGTGGTCGGCGTCGGCGGGCTTCATGGGCTTATCTCGGTCGCGCTCGTATTGCTTTTCACTAGCGAGGGGACATCGCGGTGAGTAGTTCTTGCACCGCTTGAGCAACCTGCGCAGGCTGCTCCAAGGCAGCGAAGTGCCCCGCGTCGAGGAGGACCGAGGTGAGGTGTCTCGCATGTCTGCTTAAGCCGAGGGCGCCGTCGCGGGTGAAGATCGGATCGTGCTCACCCCAGATGGCGAGGACCGGGACGTCCAGCTCTGCAACGAGCTCTTCCCAACGGCGGTAGGCGGTGACGTTGTGCTGGTAGTCAAGGAGCAGGTCCAAGACCGCCTCCTGCCGTGCGGATCCCGCGTGATCCGCAATGGCGCGGCCGATAACAGCTTGGTCCACCAGATCTGGATGGGTGGCGCCGGCCAGATGCTGGCGGGTGATGCCTTCCGCGGACAGCAGCGCCGAGCGCAGTCGCGGGCGAAGTTGCTCCGGGGCGGCCCAATATCCCTGCAGACCGGTGAAGCCGGGGCCCAGCCCGTCGCTGTAGATGTTGGCGTTTTGGAAGATCAGCCCGGCGATTCTGGTGGCGTCGCGCTCGACGAGGCGCATTCCGACCGGTCCACCGAAGTCGAACATGTAGAGGGTGAACGACTTGACGTCCAGCTCCGCCAACAGGAGCTCGATGTGCTCGCTGAGGGTATCGAAGGTAGCCGGGCTGCTGAGGCTTGCCGAAGCGCCGAACCCGGGATAGTCCGGAGCGATCACGCGCACGTCAGTGGGCAGCTGGTCGAGCAGAGGTGCAAAGGTGTCCGAGCTGCCTGGGAAGCCGTGGAGGAGAACCAAAGCGGGTGCCCTTGGATCGCCGCGGTCGCGGTAAGCGATCTCGAGCCCGTTGACGGTTGCAGTACGAAGCGGCGCGGGAGACGTCATCGTTGCCCTCCTGCGGCGATCACCGGGGCGTCCCCGATCAAGGCGGGCGAGGAGCGGGCGATCAGCGCATAGGACTTGCGGACGCTCTCGGACCAGGGGGCAGGTCGATGGGTCTGAGCGTCGAGTTTGACGATCGTGCGTGACGCGGTGGCGTGCAACCCGGCGGCGGAGCTGATCTCGAACCACCAGGTGACGCTCGTCGTCCCCAACCGATCGAGCCACATGTGAACCCCGATTTCCCCCGTCCCCCTGATCGGTCGCAGGAAAGCGAACGACTGCTCTCTGATCACGTAGAACTGGTCGGGATTCGGCGCCGGGTCTAGTTCCCAGTTGCGGCCCTGCGATCGGTTGAAGCTCGCCTTCGCCCGCTCTACCAGGACGGCATAGCGGCTGTTGTGCAGCAGTCCGAGGGGATCGAGCTCGTCGAAGAAGATAGAGGTGAACCAGACGAATCCTCCGGGTCGATCGCGAACCACGAGGTACCCCACTCCCGTTCATCAGAGAACGACCGTTCTCCGTCCGGCCCCAGCATAGGAGAACGATTGTTCTCGCGCAAGAAGGCTCGGCGGCAATGCCGGGTGCCTGTTTCTTCGCCTCACCTGAAACAGGGTGTTGCGTGGGATCGCGTGGTCGGGAGGTTGCCGACAGGCCCGAATCTTCGGTGATCGTGCTTACCGGCCAGTGTGGTAGCGGCGGCCTCTCACTGGATCGCACGCCGTGCTTCCGTGAGTGTCTTCGTGTCCGGTTCTGTGCACTCGTGACACGGCAGGCTTTGAGGATTCCCGTACAACAGGGAATCTAGTGGTTTCAGGGAGAGCGGGCGACGGGAATCGAACCCGCACAATCAGTTTGGAAGACTGAGACTCTGCCATTGAGCTACGCCCGCGTGCCGCGACCGGCGAGGCATTTCCCGGTCGTCCACAGGACAGGTTACCGGTTCGGGGCCTCAGGTGTCTCGGCCCGTACACTTGGCCGGTCAGCGTCCGGGGTGTGGCGCAGCTTGGTAGCGCACTCGCTTTGGGAGCGAGGGGCCGTGGGTTCGAATCCCGCCACCCCGACCCGAACTGTTCCGTATTCATGTGTCAGTCGATCCCTGCCGAGGAGTACCAGCACTGTGAAGAGCACCGTCGAGAACCTGAGCCCGACCCGCGTTCGGCTCGCCGTCGAGGTGCCTTTCGATGAGATCGAGCCGAGCCTGGCAGCGGCCTACAAGAAGATCGGCTCCCAGATCCGAATCCCCGGATTCCGGCCCGGCAAGGTGCCCGCGCGCATCATCGACCAGCGGGTCGGGCGTGGAGCGGTCCTGGAAGAGGCGATCAACGAGGTGCTGCCGCGGGTCTACTCCGAGGCCGCCCGCGAGCACGAGCTGCGGCCCCTCGGTCAGCCCGACATCGACGTGACCAAGATTGATGACGGCCAATCGCTGAGCTTCACAGTTGAGGTGGACGTCCGACCGGAGATCGCGCTGCCCGATTTGACCGGTGTTGCCGTCAGCGTCGACGATGCGACGGTCACCGACGCTGATGTCGACGAACAGCTGGACTCATTGCGCGATCGATTCGGCACCCTCAACGGCGTAGATCGACCCGTCGCGGCGGGGGACTTCGTGTCGCTCGACCTGCTGGCCACCGTCGACGGCGCCGAGTTCGAGGGCGGCTCCACCAAAGGCCTGTCCTACGAGGTCGGCAAAGGTGACCTGATCGAGGGTCTCGACGAGGCGATCATCGGCCGGTCCGCCGGCGAATCAGCACGATTCACGAGCACGCTTCAGCAGGGGACCGACGCGGGCGCCGACGGCGAGATCAACGTGACCGTCAACTCGGTGAAGGTGAAAGAACTGCCCGCCGTCGACGACGATTTCGCACAGCTCGCCAGTGAATTCGACACCATCGAGGAGTTGCGCGCCGATCTACGCGAGCGGCTGGGCCGTGCCAAGGCGCTCGACCAGGGCGCCCAGGCACGCGATCGGGTGTTGCAGAGCCTGCTGGACACCATCGAGTTCCCGGTCCCAGAGTCTGCTGTCCAGGCCGAGGTCGAGTACCGCGAGCACGAGGTCGTGCACTCCCTCGGACACGACGACGCGATGCTCGACCGTTATCTGCAGGTGCAGGGGCAGACCCGAGACGAGTTCACGGCCGAGTTGCGCGTCAGCGCGGAGAAGTCGGTGCGCGCCCAATTCGTGTTGGATGCGATCGCGGACAAGACTGACGTGCAGATCGGCGACGGTGAACTCACTGAATACCTGGTGCGCCAGGCCGCGAGGGCCCAGATGGCGCCGCAGGAATTTGCCAACCAGATCGTGCAAGGCGGCAACCTCCCCGCACTGGTCGCCGATGTCCGGCGTAACAAGGCGCTGGCCGAGGTCCTCGAAGCCGCTGTCATCACCGACGAGTCCGGCAACGTCGTCGACCTCTCGCTGCTGTCCCCGGCCGCCATGGCAGAGATCGTGGGCGGAGACGACGATCTCGAGGAGGTCGATGACGATCTCGAGGTCGATGACGATTTCGACGACGACCCGGAGCGCGAGGTCAACGTCATTGACGACGAGCTGCTCGACGAGGCCCCTGAGGCCGAAAGTGGCGTCGACAGCGATGCCGACGGTGAGAGCGGCGTCGGGTCTACTGGTGGACCAGCGGGCAAGCCAACGACGAGCACCAGCTAGCGCGGTGAAGCCCTGAGCGAACGCAGGCCCTTTTTGGGAGCGTTGCGTCGCTGGGCTTCGTTAGGGTCAGTGTCTAGACGTGATGCTGCTTAACCCCCGATCAGGAAGGTCTATCTCGTGAGCCGCTTCGACCCCATTGGCGAGAGCCCTCGCGCGAGCGCGCACCTGGCGCCGGACATGCCCCTCATGGGCGGCTCGGCTGCCGGGCCTCAGGGCAGCGGCAGCGGTGTGCTTCAGCGCCGCGGCGGCGGCACCGGGATGAATCTCAACGACTCCGTGTACGACCGCCTGCTGCGCGAACGGATCGTGTTCCTCGGCCAGCCGGTCGACGACGCAATCGCTAACCAGATCTGTGCCCAGCTGCTGCTGCTGTCGGCCGAGGACAACTCCCGCGACATCAACCTCTACATCAACTCCCCGGGCGGCTCGGTGACGGCCGGTATGGCCATCTTCGACACCATGGAGCTGATCGAGTGCGACGTCGCTACCTGGTCCCTGGGACTGTCCGCATCGATGGGGCAGTTCCTGCTCTCCGCGGGCAGCCGGGGCAAGCGCTATGCGCTGCCTCACTCGCGCATCCTGATGCACCAGGGGTCGGCCGGCCTGGGCGGAACCGCGTCGGACATCAAGATTCAGGCCGAACAGTGGAATCTCACCAAGCAGGAGATGGCCGAGCTGACCGCTCAGCACACCGGACAGACCGTCGAGCAGATCATCACCGATGGTGACCGCGACCGTTGGTTCACCGCGCAGGAGGCGCTGGACTACGGCTTCATCGACCACATCGTTCGCCGGGTCAGCGATGTGCCCGCCGGCAACGTCACCCCCGAATAGGAGCCGCAGCCATGGCTGAATTGATCACACCACACGGGCTCCAAGTGCCGCACGGACCGTCCTCGCGCTACGTGCTCCCTTCCTTCGTCGAGCGCACCAATTATGGGATCAAGGAATCAAACCCGTACAACAAGCTCTTCGAGGAGCGCATCATCTTCCTCGGCGCGCCCATCGACGATGTCGTTGCGAACGACGTGATGGCTCAGCTCATCTGCCTGGAGTCGACTGACCCGGACCGCGACATCATCATCTACATCAACTCTCCTGGTGGCTCCTTCACAGCGCTCACCGCGATCTACGACACGATGACCTTCGTCCGTCCCGAGATCCAGACCGTGTGCATGGGTCAGGCCGCCTCAGCGGCCGCCGTCCTGCTGGCCGCCGGCGCGAAGGGCAAGCGCTTCGCGCTGCAGAATTCGCGGGTCCTGATCCATCAGCCCTCCGGCGGCACGGAAGGCTCGCAGCAGATCTCCGACCTCGACATCCAGGCCCGCGAAATCCTGCGGATGCGCGAGCTGATGGAGGAAATTCTGGCGCGACACACCGGTCAGCCGCTCGAAACCGTCCGAATCGACGTCGAACGCGACAAAATCATGACTGCTCAGCAGGCCAAGGAATACGGCATCGTCGACGACGTCATCTTGACCCGCAAACTCGTCAACGACTGATCCGGCAGCTCCCGCCGCACCGCGCGGCGGCGCGCCGGGAGGCTTCATTGCAGGGGACTTCCGTAGCGATTACGGGTACCGTTCGGGTTCTGTCGAGGTTCACGGAGAGGAACGAGACGCTCGTGGCGCGAGTCGGCGAGACCGGTGACCTGCTCAAGTGCTCTTTTTGTGGGAAGAGTCAGAAGCAGGTCAAGAAGCTGATCGCCGGGCCGGGCGTCTACATCTGCGACGAGTGCATCGACCTGTGCAACGAGATCATCGAGGAGGAGCTCGCGGAGACCAGCGAGTTCACCTTCGACGAACTTCCCAAGCCCAGTGAGATCTACGAATTCCTCAACAGCTACGTCGTCGGCCAGGACCAGACCAAGAAGTCACTCGCGGTCGCTGTCTACAACCACTACAAGCGGGTGCAGGCCGGCACCGAGACCAAGCCGCGCAACGCCGAGACTGCCGTCGAGCTCGCCAAGTCGAACATCTTGCTGCTCGGCCCCACTGGGTCGGGCAAGACCCTGCTCGCGCAGACCCTGGCGCGCATGCTCAACGTGCCGTTCGCCATCGCCGATGCCACCGCGTTGACCGAGGCCGGCTACGTCGGCGAGGACGTCGAGAACATCCTGCTCAAACTCATCCAGGCAGCCGACTACGACGTCAAGCGGGCCGAGACCGGCATCATCTACATCGACGAGGTCGACAAGATCGCGCGCAAGTCGGAGAACCCGTCGATCACGCGCGACGTGTCCGGTGAGGGCGTCCAGCAGGCGTTGCTGAAGATCCTCGAGGGCACCACCGCGTCCGTACCGCCGCAGGGCGGTCGTAAGCATCCGCATCAGGAATTCATCCAGATCGACACCACCAACGTGCTATTCATCGTCGGCGGCGCGTTCGCCGGTCTCGACTCAATCATCGAGGCGCGCATCGGTAAGAAGGGCCTTGGCTTCAGCGCCGAGCTGCGCACCAAGTTCGACCGCGACAACACCGACGTGTTCGGCTCGGTGATGCCCGAAGACCTGATCAAGTTCGGTCTGATCCCGGAGTTCATCGGGCGCCTGCCGGTGCTGACGTCGGTGCGCCCGCTGGACCGCGAGGCGCTCGTGCAAATCCTCACCGAGCCGCGCAACGCATTGGTCCGCCAGTACGCGAAGCTGTTCGAACTCGACAATGTGGAGCTCGAATTCGACGAGTCGGCGCTGGGGGCCATCGCCGACCAGGCGGTACTGCGCGGTACTGGCGCCCGTGGCCTGCGCGCGATCATGGAAGAGGTGCTCCTCTCGGTCATGTACGAGGTGCCCTCTCGCGAGGACGTGGCTCGGGTTGTGATCACCCGTGAAACCGTCCTCGACCACGTGTACCCGACGCTCGTGCCGCGCGAGATGCCCAAACGCCAGCCGCGGGAAAAGTCCGCCTAACCACCGCGGACGTCGACCAGGCCTCAGCAGCCGGTCGGACCTCCGTCGGTGACCTCGGTTAGGGTCGACGGCGTGCCTGACTCACCCGTCGCCCTCGCACTCCCCGCTGATCGCTCGCTTTGGGGTGAGTTCGTCGCCGATCGTTGCGACACCAACCTCGACCGGGCCCGAGTCCTGGTCGACGTCCTGCGACGTGGCACCGAACTCGGCGCAATGGCCGTCGTCGACCAGTGGAACGACGTGGAGCTCGCCCTGGCGCACGCGGGCTCGGTGGCATCTCTGCTGGGGGAGGTCCACCCAGAGGAGGCGGTGCGGACACTGGCCGAGGAGCGGGGACGCGAGGTCAGCCGTCTGACCACCGAGATCGGACAGGATCGAGACCTCTACGGCGTGCTCGCCGCTGCCGAGGACCAGCTCAGCCAGGCGGCCGGCGCCGATCAGGACGCGCTGCGGCTGCTGCGGCTCACCCTGCGGGACTTTCGGCGCGCCGGTGTCGACCGTGATGAGCCGACCCGCACGCGCCTGCGTAAGCTCGCCGAACGCGAGGTTGCCCTCGGGCAGGACTTCTCACGCGCAATCCGTGACGACGTGCGCACCATCCGTCTTCGCCCGGAGCAGCTCGCCGGCCTGCCCGCGGACTACGTGGACGCCCATCCGCCGACCTTGGACGGGTTCGTCGAGATCAGCACCGACTATCCGGATTCGATTCCGTTTCGCACCTTCGCCGAGGACGCCGGCGCCCGTCGAGATCTGATGACGGCATTCCTGAACCGCGGCTGGCCGCGCAACGACGACGTGTTGCGACAGCTATTGGCCTCACGCCACGAACATGCCCAACTGCTCGGCTACCCGAGCTGGCCGGACTTCGACGCCGAGGTCAAGATGGTGCGAAGCGGCGCGGCCATTGCGGAGTTCATCGAGCGCATCGCGGATGCCTCGCGCCCGAGCGCGGAGCGGGACCTGGGCGTGCTGCTCGAGCGACTCCAGATCGACCGCCCGGCGGACTCCGGCCTGAATGCGGCCGACTCGGCCTACTACGGCGAGTTGGTGCGGCGCGAGAACTTTGACGTCGACGCCCACGAAGTACGCCGCTACTTCGACTTCGAGCGGGTCCGTGCCGGTCTCCTAGAGGTCACTGGGCGGCTGTTCGGTCTGCTGTACGTACCGGTTCCGGACGCGCCGGTGTGGCATGAGGAAGTCGTCGTGTACGACGTCCTGTTCGGCGATTCGGCCGAGCGGCTCGGGCGCATCTACCTCGACCTGCACCCCCGTTCCGGGAAGTTCAAGCACGCCGCACAGTTCGACCTCGCCACCGGCGTCACCGGCCAAGCGCTGCCCGAGGGCGCACTCGTGTGCAACTTCTCCAAGGGCCTGGTGGAGCATTCCGACGTCGTCACCCTGTTCCACGAGTTCGGGCACCTCGTGCACCACATCCTGGGCGGTCATCAGCGCTATGCCCGGTTCTCAGGCGTCGCCACCGAATGGGACTTCGTGGAGGCGCCGTCGCAGATGCTCGAGGAATGGGCGTGGGATGCGAATGTCCTGCGCTGCTTCGCGCTGGACGAAGATGGCGACGCGATCCCCGTTGCCCTCGTCGAGCGGATGCGTGCCGCGAACGAGTTCGGCAAGGGTTACCAGGCGCGGACCCAGATGTTCTATGCGGCGGTCTCCTACGTCCTGCACTGCGGCCCCGTCGAGGATCTCACCGCGACAGTGCGTGAACTCCAGGCACGCTACGATGTGTTCGACCACATCGACGGAACCCACTTCCAGACCTCCTTCGGCCATCTCGACGGCTACTCCTCGGGCTACTACACCTACATGTGGAGTCTGGTCATCGCCAAGGACATGTTCTCCGCGTTCGCGCGCGACGACCTGTTTGACGCATCGGTCGCGCACCGGTACCGCGACCGCGTTCTGGCGGCCGGCGGCAGCGGCGATGCTGCTGATCTGGTCGCCGGGTTCCTGGGTCGCCCGTACAACTTCGATGCCTTCGCCGCGTGGCTTGAGAGGGCCGCTTGAGACAGGCGCCTAGCTCCGTGGCGGCAGCCGGCGTGGGGGCTTCCATAGAATGCGACAGTGACCGACACCGTCCGTTCCGCGAGCCCTGATCTGCCGACTTCGTACCAGCCGGCGGAGGTAGAAGGCCCGCTCTACGAGCGTTGGGTCGAGCGTGGTTACTTCACCGCTGATCCCAGCAGTGACAAGCCCCCATTCTCCATCGTGATCCCACCGCCCAATGTGACCGGCAACCTGCATCTGGGTCATGCCCTCGAACAGTCGATGATGGATGTCCTGACCCGACGCGCGCGGATGCGCGGATGCGACGTGCTGTGGCTGCCCGGGATGGATCACGCCAGCATTGCCGTGCAGAACCTGGTCGAGCGTCACCTCGCCGAAACCGAGGGCAAGGGGCGTTTCGATTATTCGCGTGAGGACTTCATCGCCAAGGCGTGGGAATGGAAGCAGCGCTACGGCGGCCAGATCCTCGGACAGATGAGACGCCTGGGCGACGGAGTTGACTGGTCGCGCGAGCGGTTCACCATGGACGAGGGCCTGAGCCGGGCAGTCCAGACGATCTTCAAGCGGCTCTACGACGACGACCTGATCTATCGCGCCGAGCGCATCATCAACTGGTGTCCCCGAGACCTCACCGCCCTATCCGACATCGAGGTCGACCATGTCGAGGAGTCCGGCGAGCTCGTGTCGATCAGGTACGGGGACCAAGACAACTGCGACGTCTCGATAGTGGTGGCGACGACAAGGGCCGAGACGATGCTGGGCGACACCGCTGTGGCGGTGCATCCCGACGACGAGCGCTACCGCGACCTGATCGGCCAGTCGGTCGCCCTCCCACTGACCAACCGGCGCATCCCCATCGTCGGCGATCCGCACGTGGACCCGTCCTTCGGGACCGGCGCGGTCAAGGTCACGCCCGCGCACGACCCGAACGATTTCGAGATCGGGCGCCGCCACGACCTCCCGGCGATCACGATCATGGATGAGCGCGGCACAATCACCGCGCCCGGGCCCTACGCCGGACTGGACCGGATGGAGGCGCGGTACTCGATCGTCGCGGCCCTGCGCGAAGACGGCCGGATCGTTGACGAGATTCGGCCCTACACCCATTCGGTCGGCCACTGCTCACGCTGCGACACGGTCGTCGAGCCGAGGTTGTCACTGCAATGGTGGGTGCGTGTCGAGACGCTCGCCCGCGCCGCGGGCGATGCGGTCCGCGACGGGCGCGTCGTGATCGAGCCCGCCTCGCTCGCTCCGCGGTACTTCGAATGGGTCGACGAGCTGCGCGACTGGTGCATCAGCCGCCAGCTGTGGTGGGGGCACCGCATCCCGGTCTGGTACTCACCCGACGGCGATGACGCCTGCTTCGGCCCGGACGAGACGCCGCCGGCAGGGTGGACCCAGGACGAGGACGTGCTCGACACCTGGTTCTCCTCCGCGCTCTGGCCGTTCTCCACGATGGGCTGGCCCGAGGACACCCCTGAACTGGCCAGGTACTACCCGACCACGGTGCTCGTCACCGGTTACGACATCTTGTTCTTCTGGGTCGTGCGGATGATGCTCTTCGGCCTGTACGCCATGAAGGACAACGGCCCAAGAGACTCGGTTCCGTTTCAGACGGTTCTGCTGCACGGGCTCATCCGCGACAGCGCGGGTAAGAAGATGTCCAAGTCCAAGGGAAACGTCGTCGACCCGCTGGTGTGGATCGACACCTACGGCGCGGACGCGGTACGCCTGTCACTGCTGCAGGGAGCCAACCCGGGCGCTGACCAGGCGGTGAACGAGGAATGGGTCGACGGGGCGCGCAAGTTCTGCAACAAGCTGTGGAACGCGACCCGATTCGCGATGCTCAACGGTGCGAGCGTCGAGGCAGAGGTTCCGCACGAGCTCAGCGGCGCCGACGCGTGGATCATCTCCCGGCTCAACGCAGTGATCGCCGAGGTCGACGAGCTGTACGAGCGCTACGAGTTCGCCAAGATCGCCGACGTGCTCTATCACTTCGCCTGGGACGAGGTCTGCGACTGGTACGTCGAGCTGGCCAAGATCACGCTGGCGGGGGACACCCCGGAGACCACGCGGCGGGTCCTCGGTGAGGTACTCGACACGCTCCTGAGGCTGCTGCACCCGTTCGTACCCTTCGTGACCGAGGCGCTGTGGACGACGCTGACCGGTGGGGAATCGGTCGTCGTGGCCGACTGGCCCACCGCGGCCCCGGCCCGCACCGACGCGGCGGCGACCGCAGCCGTCCTGCAGGTGCAAGCCATCGTGACCGACATCAGGCGATTTCGCTCCGACCAGGGGATCAAGCCGTCCCAGCCGGTCCCTGCCCGCATCACCGGAGCCGACGGCGGCGCAGATGCGATCCGATCCCTGGTCCGCCTCACCGAGCCCGGAGACGATTTCACCCCCACGGCGACGCTCACCACGGCCGGCGGAGCACGGATCGAGCTCGACCTTTCGGTGGCCGTCGACGTCGGCGCCGAGCGTGCCCGACTATCGAAGGAAAAGACCGCCGCCCAGAAGGAGATCGAGGTCAATTCCGCCAAGCTCGGCAACGACGCGTTCACCTCGAACGCTCCGGACGCGGTTATCGCCAGGGTCCGCGAGCGACTGTCGCTGGCGCAGAGCGACGTCGCGCGCCTGCAGGCAGCCATCGCTGCGCTTCCCGGCGCTTGACAGTAGCCCCGTAGACTGGCCCGTCGTGGTCACTGAGGCGGAGAAGTATGCGGACCTGCTGCGCCGGGTCGAGGACGAGGTCACCAGCCGCTGGGGCGAAGGGCGGCTGCATCCGAGCACCGAGCGCATCCGGGCGCTGCTGCATCTGCTCGGCGATCCCCAACAGAGCTTCCGGGCCATTCACATCACCGGTACGAACGGCAAGACGACGACCGCCCGGATGGTCGACAACCTGCTGGGTGGCTTCGGATTGCGATCTGGCCGGTTCACCAGCCCGCACCTGTCGCAGATCACCGAGCGGATCGTCATCGACGGCGAGCCGGTCAGCGCTCGAACCTTCGTCGACGGCTACCGCGAACTGGCACCGTATCTCGAGCTGGTCGACGACCAATTCGCTGATGCTGAGACCGGCGGCGTACGGCTGTCGTTCTTTGAAGTGATGGTGGCCCTCGCCTACGCGATCTTCGCCGACGCCCCGGTCGATGTCGCCGTCGTCGAGGTCGGGATGGGTGGGGAATGGGACGCGACCAATGTTCTCGACGCCCAGGTGGCCGTCGTGACGCCGATCAGCCTCGACCACACCCAGTACCTCGGCGATTCCGTGGCTGGGATCGCGAAGGAGAAGGCGGGGATCATCAAGCCTGACGCCCGGGCAATCCTGGCGGCCCAGCCGGTCGAGGCAGCTGGCGAGCTGCTGCGCCGGGCCACTGAGGTCGGCGCGGCGGTAGCCCGCGAGGGGCTCGAGTTCGGAGTGCTAGAGCGACGCGTCGCGGTCGGGGGGCAGGTCCTGGTGCTGCAGGGACTGGCCGGCATCTACGACGAGGTGTTCCTGCCGTTGCACGGGGCCCACCAGGCCCAGAACGCGGCCTGCGCGCTGGCCGCCGTCGAGGCGTTCTTCGGAGCCGGCAGCGAGAGCGGCCCCATCGACGCGGACATCGTGCGAGCTGCGTTCGCCGAGGTGCGCTCGCCCGGGCGCCTGGAGGCGGTGCGTTCCGCTCCGACGATCTTGATCGACTCGGCCCACAACCCGGCCGGTGTGAGCGCCACGGTGGAGGCGATCGGCGAGGCTTTCGACTTCCGCCGCCTCGTCGCGGTCGTCGCGATGCTCGTCGACAAGGATGTCGACGCGATGCTGGCCCGGCTCGAGCCGGTCGTCGACGAACTCGTCGTCAGCCAGAACGGTTCCTTGCGGGCGATGCCCACCGATGATCTGGCCAAACGCGCCGTGGCCATCTTCGGCGTCGATCGCGTCACCGTCGAGCCACGCCTGGACGACGCCCTCGAAACCGCGGTCCGGCTCGCCGAGGACACCGGGGACGATGTGCTCTCCGGCGCCGGGGTGGTGGTCATCGGATCGGTGGTCACCGCTGGTGAGGCCCG
Source organism: Actinomycetota bacterium (assembly GCA_030775705.1). Classification (GTDB taxonomy): domain Bacteria; phylum Actinomycetota; class Actinomycetes; order Mycobacteriales; family Jatrophihabitantaceae; genus JALYIS01. The sequence goes on along the minus strand of JALYIS010000116.1, from coordinate 5,664 downwards.
CGTCTTGCTCGGTGCGCGACCGTGAGCATGGACCCGGGCCCGCTGCACCCCACTGAGGAACAGTTCGCCGAGCGCGCCGTGCGAGCCAACAAGGCGACCCGAGGCGCGATGGCCGGTGTGCTGGGGCTGGAGGCGCTGGTGATCCTGCTGTTGCCGCGCGCCATCAGGTTCACGATCGGCCTCGGCGCTACGCGCACCGTGCTCCTCATCGCGTTGGCCGTGATTCTGGTTGCCGGCGCAGCTGCGCTGCGCCGGTCGTGGGGGATCGGGGCCGGTTCGGCGCTCCAGATCCCATTCATCCTCACCGGGTTCTGGTTGTACGCGATGTTCGTCATCGGGTTGATCTTCGCGGTCATCTGGCTCTATCTGCTGAATCTGAGGCATGAACTCGTGGGGACCCCCGGAGGCATCCGCATGCTCGTCTCCTGAGCCGAGACGAGCTCACCGATACGCTGGCCCGGTGACTGAATCGACTGTCGAACGCACCCTCATACTGGTCAAGCCCGATGGCGTGGAACGCGGCCTCACCGGCGAGATCGTCCGGCGGATCGAGGCGAAGGCCTACCGGCTCGTGGCGCTCGAGCTACGCACGGCAACGCCGCAACTGCTGGCCGAGCACTACGCCGAGCATGTAGGCAAAGCGTTCTATGCGCCGCTGGTGGAATTCATGCTGTCTGGCCCCATCGTGGCGCTGGCCGCGCAGGGTGAGCGAGTCATCGAGGGGTTCCGGGCCCTGGCCGGTGCGACGGACCCGACCGTGGCAGCGCCAGGGACGATCCGCGGCGATCTGGGGCGCGACTGGGGTCAGCCGGTGCAGCAGAACCTGGTGCACGGCTCCGACTCGATCGAGGCAGCCAAGCGTGAACTGGGACTGTGGTTCCCCTCGCGCTGACGCCATCCTGGCAGGAGCGTCGGTCACAGTGGTCACATCAGTAACGCTGTTACCGCGCGTCGCAACCCCGGCGGACCTCCGCGCGACCATACGATCTCGGCAGTATTCCCCAGCTTTCGAAGGGTTCTGCCTTGACGTCGACGTCGTTGTCCCGTCTGTCGCTGGTCTCCCAGCGCGGCGGAGACCTACTTGGCGGCGACCTCGCAATCGATCTCGGTACCGCTAACACACTCGTCTACGCGCGCGGGCGCGGCATCATGCTCAACGAGCCGTCAGTGGTCGCCGTGGACACGGCAACCCGGTCGGTGGTCGCGGTCGGCGCCGAGGCGAAGCGAATGATCGGCCGCACGCCTGGGCACATCACCGCGGTTCGCCCGCTTCAGGACGGTGTGATCGCGGACTACGACGTGACGGCGGAGATGCTGCGCTACTTCGTCCGCAAGGTGCTGCGCCGCCGTGGGGCGTTCACCGGACCCCGGATCGTGGTGTGCGTGCCGTCCGGGATCACCAGCGTCGAGCAGCGGGCGGTCAGCGAATCCGTCTACGCCGCCGGCGCGCGCCGGGTGCACATCATCTCCGAGCCGATGGCCGCAGCGATCGGGGCCGGGCTGCCGGTGAATCAGCCAGCCGGCTCGATGGTCATCGACATCGGCGGGGGCACCACCGAGGTCGCCGTGCTGGCCCTCGGTGGGATCGTCGCCTCGACCAGTCTGCGGGTCGCCGGCAATGCCCTGGACACTGCGATCGTCGATCATGTGCGGGCCGAGTTCGCGCTGCTCATCGGCGAGCGCACCGCCGAGGAGCTCAAGATCGCGGTCGGCTCGGCGTACCCGGTCGCGGGCCCCAAGAACGCCGAGATTCGCGGCCGCGATGTCGCCAGCGGACTGCCGCGCAACGTCACCATCTCCGGCGACATGCTGCGCAAGGCGATGGATGCTCCGATCGCACGAATCGTCGCCGCGGTCCGCTCCACCCTCGACCGCTGCCCGCCTGAACTGTCTGGGGACCTGGTCTCCAGGGGGATCGTGCTCACCGGCGGAGGCGCGCTACTGCGCGGACTGGACGCGCGGCTCCAGCACGAGATCGGCATCCCGGTACTCGTCGCCGACCGCCCGTTGGAGTCCGTCGTGCTCGGCACCGCCACCGTCGTCGAGCACTTCGACCAACTACACAAGGTCGTCGTCGACGGCCATCGCCGATGAGCTAGCTGACCAGCGATGCGGCAGCTCACCCGACGACAGCGCACGGCCGCCCTCGCCCTGTCGATGCTGGCCGTGTGTTTCCTCGCGCTGGACGTCGGGGGTGCTTCGCTGCGTCCAGCGCATGCCGGCGCGCGCGGCCTGCTGGGTGCGCTCTATCGCGGCACCGACGGTGTCCTCGGTCCCGCACGTCGCTTCGCCCAGGGCGTGCCGTCCGCGGGGACCAACGAAGCCAGGATCCGTACGCTGCAACAGCAGATTGCCGCGCTGCGCGGCCAAGTCGCGGCCTCTGCCGTGGACGCCCGGACGACCGCCGCGCTGGCCAGGCTGCAACTCGCCGCGGACGCGGGGCGGTTCCGGGTGTTGCCGGCGCGAGTGGTCGCCGAAGGCCCGGGCGAGGGCTTCGACTGGACCGTCACCCTCGACGTCGGGACGGCCAGCGGCGTGCGGGTGGGGCAGAGTGTCACCGACGGAGCCGGCCTGGTCGGCCGAATTCTGCACGCCGACCCGTCGTCTTCACTCGTGCTCCTGGGCGCCGACCCCGGTTCGGGCGTGGGCGTGCGTGACCTGCGCACCGGACAGGTGGGCCTCGCCACCGGGCGCGGTGCGAGCGGTTTCAGCTTCGTCCCGCTGGACAAGACGGCAGTCCTGCGCACCGGCGACGTGCTCGCCACCGGGCCGGTGGGTGCCACCAGCTATGCCCCCGGGTTGGCCGTTGGTGTCATCTCCGCGATCCGCACCTCAGCCGACGGCACCGTCGGCGCCGACGTCGTCGCGACCTCGGCGCCGACCTCCCTCGATCTCGTCGGGGTGATCCTCATCGGCGCCGATACGGCCCCGCGACCCGCGCTGGCACCGAGCGGCACCCAGGCGCAGCGGTGAGCCTCCTGCGCGCGGTCGCCGCCCTGGCCGCGATCCTCACCGCGATGCTCCTCCAAGGCGCAGTGGTCTCTGCCGTCGTCCTGCCGCTGCCGGTGAGCCTGGTCGCGGTGCTTGTGGCCGCCGTGGCACTCGTTGACGGCGCGGGGGCCGGCATGTCGCTGGGCTTCGTTGCCGGCGTGCTGGCCGACCTCGGCTCCGCCCATCCGCTGGGCGTACTCGCGCTCACGTGGACAGCCGTCGGGGTGGCGGCGGGTATCGCGGCCCCCGGGCGGTCGGTGCGGCGCGACGCAGTAACGGTCGGCATCGTCTGCGGCATCGCCAGCCTGCTCACCGGCCTGCTGCTCACCCTGACGCAGTCAACCGGCGCGACCGCGTGGCCGGCGGTGCGCGATGGGCTGCCGGCTGGCGCCCTGGACGCGGTGCTCGCGCTGGCACTCATCCCGCTCGCCAGAACATTCCTGCGGACCGAGCCGCTGCGAGCGCCGAGCCCGGCACTGATCGAGCTGAGTGTGGCGACTCGTGTCTGACTGGCGTACACCGCGCGCGCGCGCCCGGAGGCTCACCGTCATCGTCGCGCTCGTGGCCTCGATGACCCTCACCCTTTTCGGGCGGCTCTACTACGTGCAGGTGCTCGACCCGCACAAGCCGGTCCAGACCGCCGGGCGCCTGCACGACGGGCGCATCGTCGTCCCGGCCGCACGCGGCCAGATCGTCGACGCCCAGGGCCGGGTGCTCGTCGGCAACACGTCGGTGCAGGAGATCACTGTCAATCGGGAGAAGCTTCAGGGCCTTCCTGACTCCGGCCATGCGGTGCTGGCGCGCCTGGCCCCCCTGCTCGGGGTCACCCCCGCCGCGCTGGACCGCGAGATCACCCCGTGCTCGCCGAAGGTTGCCGCGCCGTGCTGGACCGGTCAGCCGTATCAACCGGTTCCGGTCGCCGTCAACGCCTCGACCCCGGCGGCCCTCGCGATCAGCGAGCACCGCGAGCAGTTCCCGGGTGTCGCACTACAGACCATGACGCTGCCCTATTACCCGGGAGGCTCGCTGGCGGCACACGTCCTGGGGTACGCCGGTGCAGTCACCGCCGCCGACGAGAAGGCCAACGGCGCGCTCAACGATGCCGACACGATCGGCCGCAGCGGCCTGCAGGCCCAGTACGACGCGGCACTGCGGGGCGTCGACGGTACCCAGGTAGTGCGGCTTAGCCCGCAGGGCACCGTGATCGCCGACGGCGCGAGCATCCCCGCCCAGCAGGGCGACACCCTGGTGACCAGCATCGACGCCGCCGTGCAGCGGCTCGCCGAACAGTCGCTGGCGAAGCAGATCGCGGACTCGCGGGCAGCGGGCAAGCTGGCAACCTCCGGGTCGGTCGTCGTCCTCGACCCGGCGACCGGTCGGGTGATCGCCGCCGCGAGCTACCCGACCTATGACCCCCAAGAATTCGTCGGCGGAATCTCGAAGGCGGACTACGCCGCCCTCACCGCCCCGAGCGCCAATAACCCGCTGCTGGGCCGGGCGATCGCCGGCCAGTATGCGCCCGGCTCGACGTTCAAGCTGGTGACCGCGTCGTCGGATGTCACGCATAACGAGGTGTCCCTCAACGGGACCTACCCCTGCCCCGGGGCACTGTCTGTCGACGGCCGGGTCAAGACGAACTACGACAGCGAATCGTTCGCGAACCCCATCTCGCTTCAGGACGCCCTGGGCTACTCCTGCGACACCTTCTTCTACGCTCCCGCCGTCACCGAGTACTACGCCGACCAGGCCCGGGTCGCCGCCGGACAGCGCCCCATCGAGAACCTGCAGCAGATGGCCGCCGCGTTCGGCGTCGGCCGCGCACCGGGGATCGACCTGCCGGCCGACGAGCAGGCCTCCGGTAGCTACGCCGATCGCGAGACTCGCCTGGCCCGGTGGAACGCGAACAAGACGCAGTACTGCTCGGACGCAAAGACCGGGTTCCCGGATGCGCCGACCTCAGCTCAGCGTCAATACCTCACCGCGCTGGCCTCGGAGAACTGCACCGACGGATGGCGCTACCGCGCCGGCGACAATGCCGACATGGCCATCGGCCAAGGCGAGACCACGGTCTCACCGCTGCAACTGGCCCTGGCCTACTCGGCACTGGTCAACGGCGGCAAGATCTGGGATCCGACCCTCGGTTGGGCCGTGGTGAACGCCAGCGGCGCGCTGGTGAACACCATCCACCCGACGCTGCACAACACGGTCCCGGTCAGCCAGTCGGTGTTGAACTACATCGCCGACTCGCTGTCGTTCAGTCGCGGCTACGCGGTGTCTGGCGCCTTCGCCTACCTCAACTCCGCCTACCGCAACGAGATCGGCGGCAAGACTGGGACCGCCGAGGTCTTCGGCCATCAGGACACCTCGTGGCTGGCCACCTGGGGGCCGGTGAGCAAGACCAGCAGCGGGGCGATCCGCGCTCGGTTCGTGGTCGTTGGCATGGTCGAGCAGGCGGGCACCGGCGCGACCGCTGCCGGACCGATGCTCAAGCGGATCTGGGACGGACTGCTGGGCGCGAACGGCCCGGCCGTCATTTCGGGGTCCAAGCCCATCACCACCCTGCCGAAGATCGCGGCGCAGGTCAGCGTGGTCAGCTCGAGTTCGGGCACCGGGTGACGATGCTCGCCCGCGATCCGCGGGCGCCCATCGTCGCAATGCCGAGCCCGCCGGGGC
>JALYIS010000115.1 GCA_030775705.1 Actinomycetota bacterium | reverse complement strand
GTCGAGGTCTGCCCCGAGATGCACGGTCCCGGCTCCACGAGCGCCTTCGGCAGTCCACGGGATCGGTCCGGACAACGCCCAGTTGACCTTCAGGGTGGAGCTGTCCCACTGGAACGCGTCAAGGTCGCGCAGCAGCCGCGCCGGCAGATGCTCAGGCCCGACCAAATCCCGGTATAGCTGGGGCGCGGCGACGTCGGCCACCACCGAGGATGCGGCGATGCGTTCGCCGGTCGTGAGGGTGACGCCGACCGCATGACCCCCGGCGATGGTGATTGCCGCGACCTCGGTGTCCAGACGCACTTCGCCGCCCGCGGCAGTCAGCCTGGCTACCAGCGCGTCGACGATCGCCCCCGAGCCGCCGACCGGCACCGGGAAGCCGTCGGTCTGGGCGAGCATGCACAACAACCAGCCATAGATCGCGCTGCCGGCAGCCTCGGGCGCGAGGTCGGTGTGCAGTGCGTTTCCGGCGAACAGTATCGGGCCTGCCTCGCCATCGAAGGTCTCCTGCCCGAAGCGGCGCACGGGCTGTGCCGCGAAGCGGGCGAATCGGAGGAGATCGGCGTATCCCATGATGCGTGCTAGTCGGGCGGCTGCGCGCATCGGAGGGAAGGGCTCGAGGATGGCGTCGATCAAGGGCTCCTTGATCGTCTCGAAACGCCGGACGAGCTCGATCCAGGCAGCCCCGTCGCCGGTGGCGAAGCTCTCGAGCGACGCCGCGGTCGCGTCGATGTCGCGCGAGAGCACGGCGCAGCGGTCATCCGGGAACACATGTGCCAGTACCGAGGGGGCATGCGTCCAGGCCAGCCCCCAGTTGTGCAGGTCGAGTTTGCGTAGCACCGGGGATGCCGCGGCGAGCGGGTAGAACGAGCTGTACCAATCGGTGATGAACCCGGGGCACAGGCTGTCATCGGAGCGGATCGCGCCTCCGGCTCGATCGGAGGATTCGATGACGAGCGTCCTCCAGCCGGCATCAGCGAGGATGTTGGCTGCGACGAGGCCGTTGTGGCCCCCGCCGACGATCACTGCGTCGTGGGCCACTAGCGGAGCCGGTCGAGAGGACCAAGCCGATGCAGTGGGATAGCTGGCATCACGCATACCCCTCCCGTCATGCTCGACCGACCCCTGCGATTATGCCCATCGCACTCTCGGTTCAATCGGCCAGCAGGTCTGCGTCCGCGGCGGGATACATCGCTCATGGTTGGAGCGCGCGCTGGCCGGGTACACCGCACAGATTACCTTCGACGAAGGAGTCGCAGTGAGCGAATCGACTACATCCCGGCCCGCTGGTGAGGGCCTCAGTGATGACGAGATGGCTGAGCAGGTGGCGGGACAAACTTCCAGTGATCTTAAGCACGCAGATGTGTTCGAGCGCGAGGCGGACGGGACGACGACAGATACCGAAGCAGCCAAAGCGACGGCGGACGAGCTCGCCGACGAAGCAGACTGATGCGGAGCCCGGCTGACCGAATCACCACCACCATCGAGCACGCCGCGCTACTCGACGGTGTGGCTGACCGGGTCGCCGCGCTGACGCGCCGCGTCCTCCCGCAGAGCAAAGGCCGTGGCCTCCTGTCGGGCAAAGCGCTGGGCCATCCTGCCCACCCCGGGCTGGTCGCCGTGCCGATGGGCACGCTTATCTCGGCGACCGCGCTCGACCTCGTTGGTGGGCCGCGAGCTCGTCCCGCCGCCCGCCGACTTATCGGGCTGGGGCTGCTGAGCGCAGTCCCGACCGCAGCGACCGGGGCGAGCGACTGGCTGGACACGGAGCAGGCCGAACGGCGCGTCGGGTTGATCCACTGGGGCCTGAACGTCGTCGCGCTGGCGCTCTACGGAGCGAGCTGGACCGCGCGCGGGCGTGATCGTCAGCGGCAAGCCACGACGCTGGCCCTTGCCGGCGTCGGCGTCCTCGGCGGATCGGGCTGGCTCGGTGGGCACTTGGCCTTCGCGCTGGGAGTCGGGGTAGACACGACTGCCTTCGTGCACATGACGCCGGACTGGTCTGACGTCGGGCCGGCCGCTGAACTCGACGCGCCGGGGGCAACGCTGAGCGGGCACGCGGCGGGAACAGCGGTGCTCGTGGTACGCACCCCACAGGGGCTCGCCGCCATGGCCGATCGCTGCAGTCACCGCGGTGCTCCGTTGCATGAGGGCACCATCGACGCCGACTGCGTCGTCTGCCCATGGCACGGGAGCGTGTTCACCTTGGTCGATGGCTCGGTCGCCCGCGGCCCGGCCACTCGCCCCCAGCCGACCTTCGAGGTACGCACGGTCAAAGGCCGGATAGAGGTTCGCCGCCCGGACGAGCAGAGTGCGTTACGCACCAATCCCGTCTAATGGGCCGGGACTGAGAGGAGCAAGACTGTGGCCCAATTCGGCTACACCTTGATGTGTGAGCAATCCGGTCCTCGCGAGCTGGTCCGCGACGCCGCCCGAGCTGAAGCTGCAGGCTTCGCCTTTGAGGTGATCAGCGATCACTACTTCCCATGGCTGGACAGCCAAGGCCACGCACCCAATGCCTGGACCACTCTCGGCGCAATAGCGCACGCCACCGAGTCGGTCGAGCTGATGACCTACGTGACCTGTCCGACCATCCGGTACCACCCGGCGGTGGTGGCACAGCAGGCTGCGACGCTCTCATTGCTCAGCGACAACCGCTTTCTGCTGGGGCTCGGCGCAGGGGAGAACCTCAACGAGCACATCGTCGGGCGAGGCTGGCCGCCGGTTGACGTGCGGCACGAGATGCTCACCGAAGCCGTCGAGATCATCGACCGGCTGTTCACCGGCGACTACGTCTCCTACCGGGGTGACCACTTCCAGGTGGACAGTGCACGACTCTGGGACGTACCCGACCGCAGAACGCCGATGGGAATTGCGGTCTCGGGCGCGCAGTCGACCGCGCTCGCGGGCCGATACGCCGATGCGATGATTGCCGTCGAGCCTGATCCGGCCCTCGGCGCTCAATTTGATGCCGCCGGTGGAGCGGGCAAGCGACGAATCGGTCAGGTCCCGATCAGCTGGGATGCGTCACGGAGCCGCGCGATCGACCGTGCGCATGATCAGTTCCGCTGGTTCGGTGGAGGATGGAAGGTCAACTCCGAACTCCCTGGGACGGCCGCCTTCGCAGCGGCCAGCCAGTTCGTGACCCGCGAGAACATCGCCGAAGCCATCCCCTGCGGTCCTGAGCTTGAGGACCACCTTGCCGCGGTCAAGAAGTTCGTGGCAGCCGGCTTCACGGATATCGCGGTGGTTCAGATCGGTGGCGACACCCAACCGAAGTTCTTGGACTGGGCCGAGCGGGAACTGGTGCCGGCGCTCAGCACCCTGTGAGGCAACAGCGTCCGTTGGGTCGGTATCACCTGCTCGCTTCGATCGATTCGCGCGGTGCGGGTCACCCGCCTGGACCGACCGCGCTAACATGGGATTCGCACCGCCGCACGAGGCTGGCCGCGGCTCGGCTTGCGAGGTTCTTCGTGCGGGCGGTCGACAGCTTCACCGACTGGCGGCCGAGGTGGGGCGCGACCCGTCAGCCCTCGCGGTGTCGGTCTGCGGCATCCGGTAGGTGATCGTCGTCGGGGCGCAGTCGCCCGGTGGCTGGCGGTAGCTCCGGGCGGGCTTGCACCGTTCGGCCGCGGGGGTCTGCCGATTTTCGCCCGGCCACCGAGGTGGTCGTTCAGAGGAGGGTCTGTGTCTCGACCACGCCGGCGCCAGGTTGGCGCTCGCGATACCGCTTCGTCGAAGCAGCGGCGCGGCGGCGTCCCCGAGGACGTCATGTCGGTGCTCGCCCGCGCTGTTCGCGAGGTGGAAGCAGCAGTGGACAACCGCCGCGTAACGCCCGCAGTGCGCACGAAGTTTCAGGTGATCGCGCTGCTCGTCCGCGAGGAGCACGCGCGGGTCCAGCAGAAGCAGACGAGCACCCAGGCCAGCCGGGCTGAGCAGCTCAAGCGCTTGGACGGGATTGCGACGATCCTCGCGAAGACCGCTGTGCGTGACCCGGTGCTTCTGGCGTTCCTGGCGGAGGATGCCGTCGTCTCCGATGCCGCCAAGTTGCTCAGGCGAGACATGCTGAAGGCGGTGGGGATCGAACCGGTGCCGGATGAGATCGCGCCGGTGGGACCTGCGGCGACTTCTGCCGGCACCGAGCGTCGGGTCGTGCCCCAATCGGTCGTATCTCGGCGGCTGGCCAACCCGTTCCTGGCCCCTGACTTCTCCTCCGTCCGGCCGACAAGGGTCGGTCCACGCCGATTGGCCGACTGGGAGCTGCTCAGCCCGCTGCTCCGCTCGTTCGAACGTGCCGAGGGCGGAGCCTCGGCGTGCATGGCCCTGCCGACACCGGGGTCCCTGCGCGTGCCGGGAAACCGGGAGCTGATGCCCCATCAGGCGCAGCTGATCGCCGCTGCCGCGGCCGGCCACCGAACCTTCCTGCTCGCCGACGAGCCAGGTCTGGGCAAGACCGCACAGGCGCTGCTCGCCGCGGCGGTGGCGAACGCCTACCCGCTGCTGGTGGTCGTACCGAGTGTCGTGAAGACGAACTGGTTGCGCGAGGCCGGTCTCTGGACAGCGAACCGCTCGGCCACCGCCGTACACGGCAACGGCGACACGGTCGACGGCTTCGCCGACATCGTCGTGGTCAACTACGAGGTGCTCGACCGACACGTGGGATGGTTCGGCGAATTCGGGTTCCGCGGCATGGTCGTCGACGAGGCGCACTTCATCAAGAACAAGTCCTCCCAACGATCACAGCACGTCCTCGAGCTCTCCGAGCGCGTCCGGTTCCGCACCACGCGTCCGTTGCTGATGGCCCTCACCGGCACCCCGCTGATCAACGACATCGAGGACTTCCGGGCGATCTGGCAGTTCCTGGGCTGGATCGACGAGACCGAGCCGCGCGCCGAGCTGATGGACGCTCTGGAAGAGACCGGCCTGACGCCTGCGGACCCGGGGTTCTACCCCAGCGCTCGCCAATGCGTGGTCGACCTGGGCATCGTTCGACGCCGCAAGGTCGAGGTGGCAGCCGACATCCCCGCCCGTCGCACCGCCGACCTGCCGGTCGAACTCGACGAGAAGGTCGGCCGATCGATCCGAGCAGCAGAGCGCGACCTCGCCCGGCGGTTGGTATCGCGATACGAGACCGCACTGGCCAGGCGCCGGCCCGGTGTCGTGGAAGGCATTGACCACGACCTCGTCCGCAAGGTCGCCAGGTGGGAGCAGAAGGACGCGAGCACGACCAAGGCCGGCGAGAACGTGTTCAGCATGATGCGGCGTATCGGACAGGCGAAGGCAGGCCTCGCCGCTGACTACGCGGCCCAGCTCGCCCGAAGCGCCGGCAAAGTGGTCTTCTTCGCCAAGCACGTCGACGTCATGGACGCCGCGCAGGAGGCTTTCGCCAGGCAAGGTATCCGCTATTGCTCGGTGCGGGGCGATCAGACGCCGACAGCGCGGCAGAAACACATCGACGCCTTCGTGAACGATCCGGATGTCGCGATCGCGGTCTGCTCCCTGACGGCGGCCGGCGTGGGCCTCAATCTGCAGGTCGCCTCCAACATCGTTCTGGCCGAACTGTCCTGGACCGACGCCGAGCAGACGCAGGCCATCGACCGCAGCCACCGCATCGGGCAGACCGAACCCGTGACCGCGTGGCGCATCATCGCCGCGCGCACCATCGACAGCAGGATCGCTGAGCTGATCGACCGTAAGGCGGGGTTGGCTGCTAGGGCGCTGGACGGCTCGGACGAACAGATGTGGTCCTCGGCTGACGTGCAGCACGAGGCGTTGGTCGCATTGTTGACGGAGGCGTTGTCTGGGTCGTCGCCAGAGTTGACAGGCTCAGACGGCGGCGACTGAGCTAGAACCAGGCGATCTAGCGTTCGATCTGCGCGGCGCTCTGTCCGACGGAAGGCGCCCCGTATCCGACCGGGGGAGTCCTTTCGGCATTGAGTCGATCGGGGTGAATCGACGTTCTTCTCGCCTGGACCTTCGTTTCAGCAACGGTGAGTTGGTGGCTCCAGCCTTCCCGAAGGCGCAATGCCGGGCCGGTCAGCCGCGCCCGTGGTCAATATCCAATTCGTGCGCGCCTTGGCGATAGATCTTGAGTGCAGCAGCCTGCTGCCCCACTCGCTCAGTCAGCGCTGCGAGGCGGCGCTCGCGGTCGGCCGCCTCCGTCTGCAGCAGCGTCTGACGGGCTAGATAGCTCGTTCGGATCAGTCCGTCGACCTGCGGAACGACGATGTCCAGTGCGCTGCGCTGGTGGGTCGGATCGGCGTAGCTCTCGATACTGCGCAAGTTCTCATCGATGGCCGCGGCATTGACCTTGAGTTCGTCGACGAGTGATCTGGCGTCAGCTGTGAACAGGCGGCCGTTCTCAGCGCGGGACAACATCAAGTCCGCCGCCTCGACCTCTTCGCGCAGTTCCCGCCGCAACCGGGTGACGTCGCGCCGCGGTCCCGGGGGTGTTGCTATCGCCCGGATTTCGGTCAATCCCCTGGCCCATGCGCGCGAACCGCGAATCCTGCGATACACGCGCCAGCCGATGAACGCGGCGCCCAGGAGGCAGAGCACCGCAATGACGGCTGCGGTGATCAGCAGGCTACCGCTCGGCCAAGCCACACCCCCATTACCCCCGACACTGCCCTCCGAGACGCGCATGTGCCTTCCTCCTGAAGTCCGGAGTGCTAGGAGCGGCGCCGCACCAACGGGCGATCTGGTGTCGTCGGCGGGGCCGGATCTGCCCACACTATTCCAAAATTTGCGCCCCGTTCAGCCACCAGACCCGTGACCACAACGAAATCGCCAGGATGACCCGCAGTGCCCTGAACTTCGCGGGGACGCTCTCCTCCGACGGCCTGCCGGTTCGTCACCGCGAACATCGGCGTCATGGTGGGGTTGGAGGCACGACGATGTCATCCGGTCGCCCGGGTTCCCCGATCGCCAACCGTTCAGCCGTTCATGCCCCGGCACATTCGCGATCCGACCGTCGACACTCTGGGATAGGGGACGCGCTGTGTGAAGGAGTCTGCGGACATCAACTTCCGCCGTTCGCGACCCGCTAGGTACGACAGACCCCCACAAGATGGCTCGTTGCGCGATTACTAATCCGGTCAGTGACCTGTTCGCGGACGGTCGTGCCCGCGACCGATGTCAGCCCCTAGCGTGTCCTGCTGGCGCAGGAGTTCGAGCGAGTTCTTAGAAGAACCCGCCGTCGCCGCCACCGCCCCAGTCACCGCCGCCACCGCCCCAGTCGCCGCCGCCGTCGCCGTCGCCGAAGCCACCGAGACCGCCGAGGATCTCCCCGCCGATCAAGCCGCCGAGTAGTCCTCCGGCGATACCGGCCAGCGCACCGCTGCCACCGCGCGGCCGTTGGGCCACCTGTGGGTAGGCGTGCGCCATGGTCTCGAGGAACGACCGCGGGCCTCCAGCTTCTGGGGCCTTCTCCCGCACGCGCCGAGGCTCGTCGGCCAACCGCGGCATGGCGATCACCTGGCCGATATAGAAGTACGACTCGGCGGCGTGCTGCAGGTGTGCCGCGATCGGTCCGTGGGTCGGCCCGGGCGGCAACTCCGTAGACGAGGTGCCCCACATTCGAGTGGCATAGTCGGAGGCCGACCCAGCCTCTGCGATGCCCTCGTTGACGATCTCGCGTGCGTGCTCCAATGGTGGTGTGAAGCCAGGAACCAGACCCTCGGTGTGCTCCTTCAGACGTGCGACGGCCTGCCGCAGGGCCAGCAGATGCGATGCCGGGTACGGGTCGGCCTCGACCCACTCCGGCAGCGGCTCGGGCAGCGGAACGTCGATCAGATAAGACGGGTTCGCCTTCGCTGCGGCGGCACGGCCCATCCACTCCTGGACGGGGAGATAGAAGCGCATCGCCTGCTCGGCAGTGACTTGCGGGACGTACTCCGTGCTCCTCGGATCGAGTGCCGAGGATGCGGCAATCATCTCGTCGCCCAGAAGCTGGAGCGCGAAGGCGTTCCAGCCGGCGAGCAGGGCGGCCTGGACGCCGGGCAGGCTGGTGTCGCCGGCGCGCATCGCGTCCAGCTCGAGAACGTATTCGTAGACCGCGCCGCCAGCGCCTCGATAGGGCTCGAGATCGCTTCGGGGTACCTCGCCGTGCGCCTTGAAGCGCTCACGCCATGGAGACATTCCAGATCCTCCTGATTGCCATCGCGATGTCGAACCTACGCCTTGGGCATGTCGGCCAGCGGATGCCTCCGTCGGCCGCGAGCGTTGCCAAGGTTCGGCCTACGTCGGCGGTGCGGCCTCCAGTGCGGGATGCGCGGGCGGCGGCCTGAGCGCCGCAGGCGTGAATGAGCCTGAGTCGAGCTCGGCGAGGATCTGGTCGGCCTCACTGGTGAGCTCGGCGTGATGGGCATGCATCTCGAGCACCTCAGGGCTCGTGCTGGACAGTTCGGTCACCGCCTGCGCCTGGGCGAACTGCCCGGCCACCTTCTGCTTGATCTCATCCAGTGAGGGAACGTTGCTGCTTCGAGTCAAGTCGCTGATCTGCTGCATGCTGGCGGCCATTTGCTTCTGCATGTTGGCCTGGTCGATCTGCGACAGGATCGAACTCTTCTCGTTCAGCTTCTGCTGCAGTTGCTCTCCGGACTCCTGTACCGCCTCGCGGGCGTCGCTGGCGACCTGCTCCAACTGCGGAATCTGCGCGACCAGGCCCTGGATCTGCTCACGCAGTCCCGCGACCTTGGACGCAAACGTACGAGCGGCATCGATGTTGCCCTGCTGCTTCGCACCCAGCGCCATCGTCGTGTACTTGGCCTCCTGGCTCGAAAGGTCCGCCAACTGCATCTTGGCGACCTTCTCCTGCGCGAGGACGTGACTGGCCGCCAGTTCGAGGTCTTGATGATGTTGCTGCAGGCCGTTGAGCGCCTGCTCGAGCTGAACCTTAGGGTCGGCGCGCGAGTCGAACTCTGACTCCGCCCTGGCCTGCGCATAGCTGTTCGCCCGCTTGAAAATCCTGCTCCACGCCATGCGATGTGCTCCTCGTCGTGACCTCGTGCGAATGCGACGCACATTTTAGGACAGCGTCAGCCAGAGCGTAGTCGTGGTAGTCCGGCCGGGGGGACTCTCTCAGCCGTTGAGGCGCTCGCGTGCGGCGGCACTCACCGTGTCTCGGTGAGCAGACGGTCCTCGCTCACGGGGGCCGGGACCGGCCCGATCGCGGCGGCCAGGAGCGCGCTATTGGGGATGTTGATGTCGCCGTCGTCGCTGCGCATCGTGGTGTACATGAGTCCAGTGCTGGTAACCACACCCTCGTGAGGTCCGCCGATGGCGCCTGAGCGGATGCGGATGCGTTGCCCCGGGACGAAGGGACGGGCGAAGAGCAGGACCAGCCCGGCGAACAGATTTCCGAGGACCTGCTGGGCGGCGACCCCAAGGATGATGGCGACGACCGTGCCACCGATGAAGTAGTGGACCGGCAGCGCGAGCAGGTCCAGGAGAGCGGCGATGGCGATCAGGTAGCCGATGAGGAGCACCGTGACCCGCATCGACGTCCCCGCCGGTGCGCCTGCCCGGGCGGTGATGATGCGGTCGACCTCATTGCCCGCGGTGCGGCTGGCAAGGATGCCGAACACGGTTACCAGTGCCGCGCAGCCGTAGGTGGCAAGGCGCAGTCGAAGGGTAGGGGCGTGGATCCCGCCGAGGCCATGGCCGGTCACGAGGGCGGCGAGCGCGATGACGCCGAAGATGACGGTATTGCGGAAGTCCGGCCGCACCCGGCTCTCGATGGTGCGCAGGGCATCCATCGACATGGACGGCAGTGAGCGAGCGGTCTTGCGGGGACGCCAGGGCATGCATCCAGTTTGACGCACGCCGCTCCGGCGTCGGAGCCCCGCCTCAGGCACCCTTAATGCAATTGACAATGACTTTCATTACGGGTTAGCTGGTGGAATCCGGCATCGACCTCTGGTGTCCACCCTGACCGATCCCTATGCCTGAGGACCGAATGCCTGCTCGCCTGGCCACCGTCGCGCTCTCGCTCGCGGCTGCGGCGAGCGTGTCTGTTGCCGCTTGCAGCACCGCGCCTCCCGCTGCGTCCCGCAATCTCAGATCGGATCACGGCCGGGTGATCGCGGTCGCCGCCAGCATCAATGCCTGGGGCAGCATCCTGTCCCAGCTCGGTGGCTCCCACGTCACGGAGACGTCGATCATCACCAACCCCGATACCGACCCGCACGCCTATGAGCCCACGCCTGCCGATGCGCGCACGATTGCCTCGGCGAGGCTGTTCCTGGAGAACGGGATCGGCTATGACCCCTGGGCAGCCCAGGCGGCGACGGCGAATCCTGACTCCTCCCGTTCGGTCGTCAACGTTGGTCAGGTCGTACACGTCGCGGTTGGTGGCAACCCGCACCGCTGGTACTCCCCGCAGGACGTGCAGGCAGTCGCGGACGCGATCACCATCGCCCTCAAGAAGATCGATCCGGGCGACGCGGCATACTTCGGCGCCCGGCGCGCCGCCTTCGAGACCGTCGGCCTGGCGAGATACCACCAGCTGACCACAGCCATCAGGAGCAGGTACGCGGGCACCGTGGTCGGGGCGAGCGAGAGCATCTTCGCGCCGCTGGCGAACGCGCTCGGTCTGAACCTGGTGACTCCGGCAGGATTTCTCAAGTCGACGAGTGAGGGGACCGACCCGTCGCCGAAGGATCTGTCCACGATCGCCAGCCAGATCGCGGACAAAGTGATCAAGGTCTATGTGTTCAACAGCCAGAATTCCACGCCTGATGTTGCCGCGCAGGTCGCCGCGGCCCGGGCGAAGGGCATCCCGGTCTCCTCCGTGACCGAGACGCTGTCGCCGGCGAACGCCAGTTTCCAGGATTGGCAATGCGCACAGCTACAGGCCCTGCAGGCGGCGCTGTCCCAGGCGATGGGCAGATGAGTCGAGCGCAGCAGGCCTCCACCGACGTGGTGTCGGTGTCTAGTGCGGCGGTCGCGATCGGCGGCCGGACGATCTGGACCGACGTGTCGCTGCGGGTACACCCCGGCGAATTCATTGCCGTGCTCGGGCCGAACGGCGTCGGCAAGTCGACGCTGCTCAAGGTCGTGCTCGGTTTGGTGCCGATCAGTGCCGGACACGTCCAGGTGCTCGGCGATCGGCCCGGTCGACGCAACGACCGCATCGGGTACGTGCCGCAGCGGCGTGCCTTCGATCCCGCCACCCGGATCAGAGGCGTGGATATCGTGCGCCTCGGGCTGGATGGCGACCGCTGGGGCACCCCACTGCCGGGATGGCTTCGGGGGGCTGCGGGCCGGAGGGCGAGTGACCGGGTCAACGAGGTGATCGCGCTTGTCGGTGCCACCGGCTACGCGCACCGACCGATCGGGCAGTGCTCTGGCGGCGAGCAGCAACGGTTACTGATCGCGCAGGCCCTGGTTCGCCGTCCTGACCTGCTCGTGCTCGATGAGCCCCTCGACAGCTTGGACGTCCCCAACCAGGCCTCGGTCAGCGCCCTCATCCAACAGGTGTGCCGGAGCCAGAACGTCGCCGTGCTCCTGGTGGCGCACGACGTGAACCCGATCCTGCCGTACCTGGATCAGGTCATCTACCTCGCGCACGGCGGTGCGGTTATGGGCAGGCCGGAAGAGGTCATCACCGCGCAGACGCTGTCGATGCTTTACAGCACCCCGGTCGATGTGCTGCGCGATCGCACCGGACGGCTGGTGGTCGTGGGGCAGCCGGATGCGCACGCCGAGCATCGGCTGCCACGATGACCGTGGGGTTGAGCTGGAACCTGATCGACGACGTCCGGCAGATGCTGAGCTTCCACTTCATGGTCAACGCGTTGCGGGCCGGCACGATCGTCGCCGTCGTGGCGGGTGCGGTCGGCTATTTCATGGTCTTGCGGCGCCAGTCCTTCGCCGGCCACACCCTGGCGGTGATCGGGTTCCCCGGAGCAGCCGGGGCGGCGTGGCTGGGTGTCAATCCGCTGTTCGGCTTCTTCGGTTTCTGCCTCGCCGGCGCGCTGGTCATCGCCGCGCTGCCCGGCGGCGGACGAGCCGGGGCGGGTCACGGCGGCTACGGCGAGGAGTCGGCCGTGATCGGCACGGTGCAGGGCTTCGCTCTGGCCTGCGGGTTCCTGTTCGTCAGCCTCTACAAGGGCTTCCTCTCCGGCTTGAACAATCTGCTCTTCGGCACCATCACCGGCGTCTCCGACAGCCAGGTGCTCGTGCTGTTGGCGGCGGGGACGGGCTGCCTGGTCGTGCTGGCCGGGTTGGCACGGCCGCTGTTGTTCACTTCTGTCGATCCCGACGTTGCCCGGGCTCGCGGCGTGCCGACTCACCTCGTCGCGGCCGGATTCTTGCTGCTGCTCGGCATCGCCGCGGCCGGCACGAGCCAGGTCACCGGCAGCCTGTTGGTGTTCGCGCTGCTCGTGGCGCCGGCCGCCACAGCGGCGCGACTCACCGCCCGCCCAGCCCTCGGTGCCCTGCTGTCGGTGCTGATCGCGCTGGTCGTGACTTGGGTGGGGGAGGGCATTGCCTTCTTCTCGCCGTACCCGATCGGGTTCTGGGTCACTACGCTCGGCTTCGCGGCGTTCCTGCTCGCCGCCGGGTATCGGGTGCTGGCTGATCGTTCGGGGCGCGGACAGCGCCGGCGTGGGTCGGGGCGCACAGCGCCCCCCGGCAGTACGCGGACACCCAGCGGCATGAGCTCGCCCAGCGGTGCGGCATGAGCCACGCGCCGCTTGCCGGGGGCCCGATCACCGGCCTCACGCATATGCTCGCGCACCCCTTCATCCAGCATGCACTGCTCGCAGGCACGTCAATCGCGCTGCTGTCGGGCATGGTCGGCTACTTCGTGGTGTTGCGCGGTCAGGTGTTCGCAGGCGACGCCCTTTCCCACGTGGCCTACGCCGGCGCGTTGGCTGCACTGGCCGCGGGGGTCGATCTTCGGTTCGGCCTGTTCGCCGCGACCATCACCGTCGGGCTGGCTCTCGGGCTGCTGGGAGGACGAGGCGCGGCCGATGATGTCGTGATCGGAACCACCTTCGCATGGGTGCTGGGCCTGGGGGTGTTCTTTCTCGCGCTCTACACCACCCACTCAAGCACCAGCAACAGCACGGCCAACGTGACCGTTCTGTTCGGGTCGATCTTCGGCATCAGCGCGGCCGATGCACGAGCTGCGGCGTGGATCGCAGTCGGCTTGATCGTCGTGCTGCTGGCGATCGCCCGTCCGTTGCTGTTCGCCAGCGTCGATCCCGCAGTGGCTGCCGCGCGCGGTGTCCCAGTGGGCATTCTCGGCGCGGTGTTCCTCGCGGTCGTCGGCGCCACCGCAGCCGAGGCGAGCCAGGCCATCGGCGCGTTGCTGCTGTTCGGGTTGATCGCGGCGCCTGCTGCGGCCGCGCAGCGGCTCACCGACCGACCCTGGCTCGGCGTCGCGCTGTCCATGGCGCTGGCCGTCGCTGCCCTATGGGTAGGCCTGTGTGTGTCTTACGGAGTCCGACGGATTCCGGCCAGCTTCGCCATCATGGCGAGTGCCACCGGCGAACTGCTCGCTGCCTTCCTGGTATCCGTTGCCGTACGGCCCAGACGTGACAGCGAGGCCGACCTTCGCCGAGGAGCACTGGCACGATGAGGCGTTCGGCGGGTCAGCGCGGGCGTCGCAATCGAGCACCCAAGCCCGCCGTCAGCCGTTTGGTCGTCTCCCCGGCATCGGAGTCGCGCAGACCTGCCAGGCGTCGGCGAGCCTGATCTCGCACCGTCGTCACCTTGGGCGAACGCGCCAGGCGACTCGCTCGCCTCGCCGCTGCTTTGTCTCGCTGGGCTTCGCGACGTTGCACGGCAGCCAGGCGGCGCACCTCTGCAGCCGCCGCCCGACGTCGCGCGCGCGCGACATGGGCAGCCTGGACGATCACGATCGACACGCTGAGAACCGCGAGCACGCGAACGAGGTTGCGCCACGACAGGTCCACGGTTGCGCCGCCCCACGAGCCGAGCGCCCAGCCGGCGGCGACGAGATCGACAACGAGCACCGTCGCACTCAGCACGAGCCATGGCCTGCTCGCCTTCGCTCGAGATAAGGCGACCGCCACCCACAGGGGTACCAGCGCATTGAGGCTGAGCGGGATTGTCACCGCGAACGCGCCCACCGCGGCTGCAGTGGCGACCGTCGTCGACAATCCATCCAGGGGGCGGTGTGTCGCCCCTTCTGGTCGGGAGCTTCTGCTCATGAGCGTGAGGGTCCTTCGTCGCAGGCACCGGTGTCGGAAGCAAGGGCAGACACGGCGACGCTACGCCTGCACGCCCAGGTGGAGACTGTCGCCATGACGCCGGACGACGCACAACCCCACCCGCCCGCCGCATCCCCACTGCCCGGCACTGTCCTCGGCCGGCTCGGACACCTCTCCGACGACGCGCGCCGAATAGAAGAACGGGTGGTCCCCGCCTGGCTGCGCCCCACTGGCCCAGAGAATCGGCTCCCGGTCGCGGTGGCGATCGTGGGCGCCGCCGCAATGCAGTTTGCGATACCCGATAAGTACGGGTTGCACCCGCGCTGGGTGATCCCCAGCCTCGAGCTGCTCCTACTGGCTGTCCTGACCGTCATCAACCCGATCCGGCTGACGAGGGCCACCCGCATCGGTAAGGCCGCCAGTCTCGCCGTCGTCGCGGCTATCACGCTCGACAACGCGATCTCTGCCGGACTGCTCGACCACCAGATCCTCACCTCGAAGGCCAGTGGCGACGCGATCGGCCTGCTCGGCAGCGGTGCGGCGATCTACCTGACCAACATCATCGCGTTCGGGATCTGGTACTGGGAGCTGGATCGAGGCGGACCGTTCGCGCGGTCGGCGGCGAGCACCGCCTATCCCGATTTCATGTTTCCCCAAATGAGCGTCCCCGCGCTCGCACCGCCGCATTGGGAACCGCGGTTCGCGGACTACCTCTACGTGAGTTTCACGAATGTAATGGCGTTTTCTCCCACGGACACGATGCCGCTCAGCCGCTGGGCAAAAACGCTTATGGCCGTCCAGAGCATGATCGCGCTGTCGACGATTGCGCTCGTCATCGCTCGGGCGGTCAACGTTCTCAAATAGCTGGTGTCTTCGCCGCCGCTTCAGCGGGCGGCGGCCGCCGCCGTCTCGGCACTGCGCGCACTGTCCACCGTGTGTCGCAGCCAGTCACACCAGGCAACGACGCCGTCGCCGCTGCGAGCACTGACCTCGAGCGTCGCGACGCCGGGATTGACTTTGGCGAGATTGGCGCGGAACAGGTCGAGGTCGAAGTCCAGGTGCGGCAGCAGATCGGTCTTGTTGATGACGACCAGCTCTACCGAGCGAAACATCACTGGATACTTCAGCGGCTTCTCCTCGCCTTCGGTGATCGCGTAGATCATCGCCCTGCTCTGCTCACCGACATCGAACTCGGCCGGGCAGACGAGGTTGCCGACGTTCTCGATCAAGATCAGGTCGAGATCTGCGAGCGAGAGTCGCGGTAACGCCGACCGGACCATGGGCGCGTCGAGGTGGCATTCGCCGCCGAACCCATTGCCGGTGTTGATGAGTGCGATCTGCGCACCCAGTCCGGCGAGGCGATCGGCGTCCAGGCTGGTCTCGATGTCACCTTCGATGACGCCGACCCTCAGATCAGGGGTCAGCACGCCGAGCGTCCGGGCGAGCAGCGTCGTCTTGCCCGCGCCCGGCGAGGACATCAGGTTCACCGCGCAGACGCCCTGACTGCGCAGGTCGGCGCGGTTCTGGGCCGCGGTTCGATCGTTCTCGCCGAAGATCCGTTCCAGCACCTGGATGCGCTCACCCCCGGTCTGGTAAGCCGAGTGATCGCCGAGGCCCTCCCCGTGGTCGTGGTGGTCGTCGTCGGCGTGCGCGTGGTCGTGCTCTGTGCCGTCGTCGTGACGGTGGAAGCGACCCATCTACCGAACCTCCGCGAGCTCGAGTGATGTGATCATGAATTCTTCGCCGCTGACAACCTCGACGTCCACGCCGCCGCAGTCCGTACAGACAAATATCGGGAAGTCCCCGACCTCGATCGTGGCGCCGCAGGCGTGGCAGGTGATCCGGGCCGGGATCTTCTCGATCGCGAGTTCGGCACCGTCCAGCTCCGTGTCAGCGCTCACCAGCGACCAGCAGTAGACCAGGGTGTCGGGCACGATCTGGCGCAGCTGACCGACCTGGAGATGGATCCTGCCGACGCGGCGATCGCCGGCGCGCTTGGTGACGATGCTCGCGATCGACCCGCAGATGGACAGCTCGTGCATCCCGTACCCCAGATCCGGTCCGGCCCCCAGTAGGTGAGACCGCAGACGGTACTCCGGAAACTGGCTCCCGGGCAGGCCGAGGCGGCGGCGGTGGGAGGCAGAGCGCCGCTTACGTGTCTGAATCCCGATTGGTCGCCGTTCCAGTGGCGATGCCCTGGCGCATCTGGGTATGTTCGAACATGCTCGTCGAAGATCAGTTCATCTTCGAGGAGTCCCACGAGTACAAAGCCGTCACCTCGGTACGAGGACTACTGGACGCGATGGCTCGCAGTTCCACCATGGCAGCGGTCGAAGTCTGACGGACTCCGGCGTAGGCGGCAGGAGGAATGCAGCGATGACGAGCACCGCGACACGGCCCGCACGCGAGTGAGTAGGCCGAGGGACTCGCGAACAAGTACGGCGAGGGTCTTGCCAGGAAGTACGGCGAGGACACCCGGATGAGTACCGCGACTGCCGGCCCGGGCCGCTCGGCCACGGTCCTGGACAGTGCGCGCACGCAGTTCAGCGTGACCGGAGTCGTCCAGGGCGTGGGCTTTCGTCCCTTTGTCCATCGGCTGGCGACTGAACTCGGCCTCACCGGCTTCGTCGGCAACGACGCGCACGGCGTGTTCGGCGAGATACAGGGCCCGCTCGCTGCGCTGGCGGTCTTCGAGCGGCGACTGGTGACCGAAGCCCCGCCGCTGTCGGTGGTGACCGGGGTGCGCTGCGAGCGCGTGCCGACAACTCCCGCGACGGGGTTCACCATCGTCGCCAGTGTTGCCGGCACCGGCCTGCGTTCACCGGTGTCGCCGGACATGGCGACCTGCGACGCGTGCCTGGACGAGCTGAGGGACCCAGCGAATCGCCGCTACCGCCATCCGTTCATCACCTGTACGGATTGCGGCCCGCGCTTTACGATCATCACCGACCTGCCCTACGACCGGCCCGCGACGACGATGGCTGGGTTCACCATGTGCATCGAATGCGCGCGAGAGTACGACGACGCTGACGACCGCCGCTTCCATGCCCAGCCGATCGCCTGCCCGGACTGCGGCCCGCGGCTTCGATTCGAGGTCGGCACAGCCGCTGCCGGAGTTGGCGACGCGAGCACGCTTGTCTACGGCGTCGACGCGGCCATCGAGGCTGCCCAGCTAGCGCTCATCGCGGGCAAGATCGTCGCGATCAAGGGCGTCGGCGGCTATCACCTGGCGTGCCGCGCGGACGACACCGCGGCGCTGCGCACGCTGCGTGCGCGCAAGGCGCGAAATGACAAGCCGTTCGCGCTGCTCGCGCGTGATGTCGGTGTCGCCCTCCGGCTCGTGCATGCCGATGCCGACGAGCTTGCCGTTCTCGCGGCGCCGGCGCGCCCGATCGTGCTGCTGCGCCGGCGCGCTGACGCTGGGGTCCTCGACGCGGTAGCGCCGGGCAACCCGCTGCTGGGCGTCATGCTCGCCTACACGCCGATCCATCACCTGCTGCTCGCACCGGTGCCCGGTTCCGACCTCGTCCCCCTCGACGTGCTGGTGATGACCAGTGCGAACATCAGCGAGGAGCCGCTCTGCTTCGACGACCGTGATGCCCGCGACCGCCTGCCGTTGCTGGCAGACGCAGTGCTGACCCACGATCGGCCCATCCATGTGCCGTGCGACGACTCCGTGGTCCGCGTGCTGGACGGGCACGAGCTGCCGATCCGACGCTCGCGCGGCTATGCGCCGATGCCGATCGCCCTGCCCCGTCCGCTCCCCCCGACGCTGGCCGTGGGCGCGGAGTTGAAGAACTCGTGCTGTCTCATCGACGGGACGAACGCCTACTGCTCGGCGCACGTGGGGGACATGGGCAACCTCGACACGCTGCGTGCCTTCGAACGGGCGGTCGAGCACATGAGCGCGCTCTACCAGGTGCGACCTGTGGTCGTCGCCGCCGATGCGCACCCCGCGTACCTCACTCGGGGCTGGGCCGAACGGCACGCCGGCGGCCCGGGCGAGGCCGAGCTTCGCTTCGTCCAGCATCACCACGCCCACGTCGTGTCACTGCTCGCCGATCACGGGCGGGTCGGTACTGCGATCGTGGGTGTCGCGTTCGACGGAACGGGATACGGCGACGATGCGGCAGTGTGGGGTGGCGAGATCCTGCTGGTGGGCGCGGACACCGCGACGTATCGGCGGGCCGGTCATCTGTTGGCAGTTGACCTGCCCGGTGGGGACCTCGCGGTACGCAACCCCTGCCGCATGGCGCTGGCATACCTAGCGTCGGCGGGCGTTGACTGGGACGCCGATCTTGCTCCGGTGATCGCGAGCCAGGCGCGCGAGCTGGCTGCGGTTCGCGCGCAATTGACCTCGGGCGCGGGGTCTTCGCGGTGCACCAGTATGGGCCGGCTCTTCGATGCGGTCGCCTCGATCCTCGGGCTGCGGCACCGGATCGGGTACGAGGCGCAGGCGGCCATTGAACTCGAGGTGCTGGCCGGTGCCGGGCGAAATCGCGCCGGCGATTTCAGTGTGGCGGGTAACGGTGAGGGGCTGGCGTTCGCGATCGATGACGACAACATCATCGATTACCGCCCCGTGGTGCGCGCACTGGTCGCGGGCCGGCGCGCGGGCGTGCCGGCCGATGTCCTTGCCTACGCCTTTCACGCCGCGATCGCTGACGCGGTGGCCGAGTGTTCTCGCCGGATCGCCGCGACGTCGGGAGTCAGGCTTGTCGGCCTGACCGGCGGCGTCTTCCAGAACGTCCTGCTGTTGCAGGCGTGCCGGGAACGCCTGGTCGACCTCGGCCTTGAGGTGCTCGTGCATCGGCAGGTCCCGCCCAATGACGCGGGTTTGGCCCTCGGGCAGGCCGTTATAGGCGCCCTGGCGCACCTGCGAGATCGATCCCTTGTTCGTAACGTCGGCTGAGGAGACAGCATGTGTCTGGGACAGAGCGCGGCGTGACCGCCCGCACCGAGTTGTCCACGGCCGCGGAGCTCACCGCCGATCTGACAGCCGGGATCACGGCGGGCATCCTCGACGACGGCCTGTCGGCCGATCTCGCGGACGCGTCGCTCGCCCTGGCGCGCCGCTTCCACGCCGGTGGCACGATGTGGTGTGTCGCTCCGGCCTGGGAGCCGCACGCCCATCACATGGCGGTCGAGTTCGTCCATCCGGTGATCGTCGGCAAGCGGGCGCTGCCGGCGTTCGCCTTGACCTCCAACGACATCCCCGCCGACGCGCGTGTCTGTGTCCGCATCGGCGACATCGTGATCGCGGTGGCCAGCGCCGATGACGGCGTGGTCGTCGACCTCATGCGCCGAGCATCGGCGTGGGGCGCGCTCACGGTGTGGATCGGATCAGGGGCCCGCCCGGCCGCGGGCGCTGCCGACCATGTCCTGTGGATCGATGACCCCAACCCGTTGGCGCCGGCCACCGGCCGCTTCGTGCTCATGTATCATCTGTTGTGGGAGTTGACGCACGTCTGCTTCGAGCATCCGGGACTGCTCAGACCACCGGTCGATGAATGCTCGGACGACGTTTGCGTCACCTGCAGTGATGAAGGTCGCCTCGCGGAGGTCATCGCTGCCCCACAGGGTCGCTTCGGGCAGGCGTTGGTGCGCACCGCCACCGGCGAGGAGCTCATCGACGTGACGGTGGTCTCGCCGGTCCAGTTCGGCGACCTGGTAATCGTGCACGCGGGCGCCGCGCTCACCCGGTTGGGGGCTGCGTCATGACGACGACGAGCCGTGCCGGTGGCGAGAGCACGAACTTCCTCTATCCGTTCATCGATGCCGGCGAGAGTGACCCACAGGCGCTGCTCGCCGACCTCGCCCACTCCGCGCAGGCCAAGGCGCGCGAGAGCGCTGGGCTGCAGCAGTCGACACTGGCCGAGTGCGCCGAACTGGTCGAGCGCTGCGCCATCGAGATGGCGGCCAGGTTCGCTCGCGGCGGCCGGTTGTACTCGTTCGGGAACGGGGGCAGCTCGACCGACTGCGCGACCTTCGCGGCGCTGTTCGCCCGACCGATCACGGGCCGGCCGCTACCGGCCCTGAATCTGGTGGCCGATCAGGCGGTAGTGACCGCCCTGGGCAATGATGTCGGCTTCGAGCTCGTGTTCTCGCGCCAGATCATCGCCCATTCGTCCGATCGTGACATTGCGGTGGCGTTCTCCGCGAGTGGCAGCTCGGCCGACCTGATGAGCGGCCTGCAGGAGGCGAAGCGGCGGGGGCTGATGACGGTCGGATTCGCGGGCTACACCGGAGGCCAGATGGCCGAGTCCGACGCCGTCGACGCCTGCTTCATCGTGCGGTCTCAGAGCATCCACCGGATCCAGGAGAGCCAGGCCCTGCTCAGCTACCACCTGTGGGCCTCGGTCCAGCGCAACTTGATCCCCCGAACATCCGTCCCGGACACGACAGGGAGCGCGCGATGACCGCTGATCCGAGCACGCCCACCCACTCCCAGGTGCGCGAGAACCTCGTGCTGCAGAAGATCGAGAAGTTTCGCAAGCGCCGCCCGCGGCTGATCGACGAGGTGATCACCCTCGCCCACGGTGCCGGCGGCAAGTCGTCGGCCGCACTCGTGGATGCGGTGTTCCTGGACGCGTTCCGCAATCCAGAGCTGGAGCAACTCGGAGACGGCGCCGTGCTGACGCTGCCGTCCGGCGAGCGGTTGGCCTTCAGCACCGACTCGTTCGTCGTCTCGCCGATCCAATTCCCGGGGGGGTCGATCGGGCACCTGGCCGTGCACGGGACCGTCAACGACCTTGCCGTGAGCGGGGCGAAGCCGCAGTGGCTGTCGGCCGCCTTCGTCATCTGCGAAGGGTTCGAGATCTCCGTGCTCCGTGAGATCGTCGCCGACATGGCAGCGGCCGCTGCGCAGGCCGGAGTCGTGCTGGTCACCGGCGACACGAAGGTCGTCCC
The DNA here is from genome assembly GCA_030775705.1 of Actinomycetota bacterium. Taxonomy (GTDB): domain Bacteria; phylum Actinomycetota; class Actinomycetes; order Mycobacteriales; family Jatrophihabitantaceae; genus JALYIS01. Next base: position 6,403 of record JALYIS010000115.1, on the reverse strand, counting down.
CAAGGGTGCCGCCGACGGCCTCTACATCACCACGGCGGGCCTTGGCGTGATCCCCACGGGCCGCACGCTCTCGGCCGCCGCGGTTCGCCCCGGCGACCGGCTGGTTCTCTCGGGCACGCTCGGCGACCACGGCATGGCGGTCATGCTTGCCCGCGGGGACCTCAACATCGAGGCTGACCTGCACTCCGACACGGCGCCGGTCCACGAGATGGTCGAGGCGCTGCTCGCGGCCGCGCCGGGCACGCGCTGGATGCGAGACCCCACCCGTGGTGGCATCGGGACGATCTGCAACGAGCTGGCGCAGGACGCCGGGGTCGCCGTAATCCTGGACGAGCTGTTGATCCCGGTCACCCCGATGGTGCAGGGCGCCTGCGACATGCTGGGGATCGACCCGCTCTACGTGGCCAATGAGGGCAAGTTCGTCGCCGTCGTGCCACCGGAGGAGGCCGAGGCCGCGGTGGCCGCGCTACGCGCGCATCCGCTCGGTCACAACGCCGCGGTCATCGGCGAGATCGTCGCCGAGCCCGAAGGCATCGTCGCCCTGCGCACGCCCTTCGGTGGCAGCCGGATCGTGGACATGCTCGTCGGCGACCCACTACCGCGAATCTGCTGACCCGTTCATCCCAGCGAGAGGAATCGTTATGTGTCTCGGAATACCCGGGAAAGTCGTCGAGATCGTCGACGCCGACGCGCATCTGGCCAAGGTCGACGTGAACGGCGTCCAGCGAACGATCAGCGTCCGCCTACTGGCCCAGCAGGGACTGGTCGAAGGGGATTGGGTGCTCGTGCACGTCGGCTTCGCGATGGCGAAGATCGACCAACATGAGGCAGACCTCACCCTTGACGCGATAAAGATGATGGGCCAGTCGTACTACGACGAACTTGCCGCGTTCGACTCCACCGCGATTGGTTAGGAGATCAGATGAAGTTTGTGGATGAATTCCGCGATCCGGCTGCTGCTCGTGCCCTGGTCCTGTCGATCAAGGACCTGGCCAAGGACGACGAGTACAAGTTCATGGAGGTCTGCGGCGGCCACACCCACACCATCTATCGCCACGGCATCGAACATCTGCTGCCGCAGAACATCGAGCTCGTGCACGGCCCGGGATGCCCGGTGTGCGTGATCCCGATGGGCCGCGTCGATGATGCGATGTGGCTCGCCGAGCAGCCCGACGTCATCTTCACGTCCTTCGGCGACATGATGCGGGTCCCGGGAAGCCGCGGCAGCCTGCTCGAGGCCAAAGCCCGAGGCGCAGACGTGCGCTTCGTGTACTCACCCCTGGACGCGCTGCGCATCGCGGTCGAGAACCCCGACAAGCACGTGGTGTTCTTCGCGGTGGGATTCGAGACCACTGCTCCCTCGACGGCGGTGACCCTGGTGCGCGCGAAGGAACTCGCGGTCGCCAACTTCAGCGTGTTCTGCAACCACGTGACCATCGTGCCGCCGATCAAGGCCATCCTTGATTCCCCCGACCTGCGACTATCGGGGTTCCTCGGGCCAGGTCACGTGTCCACGGTGGTCGGCAACCGGCCCTACCGGTTCGTGCCGGAGGTGTATGGCAAGCCCATTGTGGTGGCCGGGTTCGAGCCGCTCGACATCCTGCAGTCGGTGCACATGTTGCTCGCCCAGATCCGGGAGGGCCGGTGCGAGGTGGAGAACCAGTACAGCCGCGTCGTGCCTGAAGAGGGCAACCCCCAGGCGATCGCCCTGTTGGGTGAGGTCTTCGAGCTGAGGCCGCACTTCGAGTGGCGAGGACTGGGTTTCATCAGCCAGAGCGCGCTGAAACTGAATGACGAGTACGCGCAGTTCGACGCCGAGGAGCGCTTCGCGATGCCCGGGATCCGGGTGGCCGACCCGAAGGCCTGCCAATGCGGCGAGGTGCTCAAGGGCGTCATCAAGCCCTGGGAGTGCAAGGTCTTCGGTACCGCCTGCACGCCGGAGACGCCGATCGGAACCTGCATGGTCTCGCCGGAAGGAGCCTGCGCCGCGTATTACAACTTCGGTCGTCTGCATCGCGAGACCGCAATGTTGGTCGGCCAGTCCAGCAATTGATGGCGAGTTCGCGCCGGGACGACGGCTCGCGGCTGTTCGCGCGATACGCCTACTCGCCGAACAAGTTGGGGTACTGCGGCCCCGCGGACAGCGCTGCGCTGTTCGAGCTCGGCGCCCAGGGGTCGACGGAGGCTGACGTCGAGTCGATCGCGCAACGGTTCTCCGGGGCGTGGCCGTACCTGTCCATCCTGGCCGAACTCGCGGGCATCGAGGACCCCCTGGATGAACGCGTCGTGCGTGCGTACTGGACCGGAAACAGCCTGCTACGCCAGGTGGATCGGGCCCGGTTCGGCTCGGTTCTGCTGGAGACCATCGGCGCGCAGGCCGGCCACTACTGGCAGCACCTCACCCCCGCGCTCGGGACAGAGGCTGTCGCGACCCACGGCTTCCACGTGTTCGGGGTATATCCGTGGACGCGACTGCTGCCTGGTGAGTTATCGGCGCAGCCGCTGTCCGTGCTAGACAATTGCCGTGTCCGTTGGGGGCGAATGATCGCTTGGGACGGCGATCATGTGATCGCGCGCTCGCGTGCGCTGACCTGGGACGGCCGGGCGCTGGGCCTGTCCGTGCCACGGCAGGAGCGGGTGCGTGTTGCGGTGGACGGGGTGAGTTTCGTCCCCGGAGCCAAGCCTGGCGACTGGCTGGCGATGCATTGGGACTGGGTGTGCGACGTGCTCAGCCCGGGGGAGGTGGCGCAGCTGAGATTCTGGACCCGCTGGCAGCTCGAGGCGACCAACCGGCGACTGATCCGCACGACTACCTCCTGAGGGTCTTCCGCCACGGTCGCAGATCGCCCATCATCGGTGCGTGAATCCCGTCCTCGCTCGAGTGCCCGGGGTGCCCGAGACGGCGCTGTCGGCGGCCGATCTGGGTCAGCTGGACGATTCCGTCGCCGCAGCGCCTTGGCGGGCGAGCGCGCGAGCAGTGTTCTGGTGGAGACGGCTGGACGGCGATGGCCGGGCGGCCGCCGCGCGGTCACTGCCCCCAGAACTCAGCGGCCTGCACGTCCGCGCGGCGGCCGGCGCGATGGTCAGCTACTCCGATACCCCGGTCGGGCCGTACCACGAGGTGATCGGGCTCATTGTCGCCCGTCGCGGCCTACGGCTGGTCGTCCACGTGCCGTTCATCGCCGTGGACTCCCGGCCAAGCGTCGTGGGCGGGCGTGCCAACTGGGCCCTGCCCAAGACGCTGGCGACGTTCACCGGCGAGCCGTCATCTGGGGTCCAGTGTGACGCGAGCGCCGGTTCGTGGCGCATCAGCGCGACCCCGATCACGAGCGGTCCAGCAATCGGGTTTGCCGCCCCCGCGATGGCCTCCGTCGTACAGGTCGGGGCCGATCGGGAGCTGTGGACCTCGTTCAGCACAGCGCGTGGTCGGGCTCGCCGGGCACGGGTGCAGGCGAACGTCAGCGGCGCCTCGTTCGCGGACTGGTTCCCGACCGGGGCGTGTTCGGGGACCGTGGTCAGCTTTACCGGGAGATTCCGAGCGGCCAAGCGCACCCGTACGTAACATCGCGTCACGCTCAGCGATCTGCCACATGTGTCGTAGTAGATGTACTACCGATGTACTACGCGTGTACTACATCCGTAGTACACGCTGGCGACGCAATGGTGCCGACCTGGCAGACCCGCCGTGGGAGCGCCGGTGCCCAAGCCTGGGCGGCCGACAACCTGGAGGACGCTTGTTGATCGACTGCCCAACGCGCGCGTCCCGCCACCCCCAGCTGTGGCTGACGACACCCGGGCAACTGCGAGCCCCGCAGATCACCGCCCTGTTCTGGATCGTCAAGTCGCTGTCGACCGCGCTGGGCGAAGCCAGTTCGGACTACCTGGTGCATGCCATGGCTCCGGTGCTCGCGGTTCGGCGGGCTGATCTGGCAAGCCGAGCCCACATCACACTCGCCACGGCGGCGACCGCGATGCCGCCCAAGGCGGCGCGATCGATGCCCTCGCGCTTGAAAACCGGCATGCTCTGCACCACCACATCCGCCGCATCCACTGCGGACTGAAGTGCGAACACGCCCGCCGTCAGGCCGTCCCGGGTCGCCGCGGCGTCGATCACCAGCCACGCGAGCAGCAGCTCGCGCACCCCGAAGAGCCCCGACATGAGTCGCGCCGTCGGGTTGTCATGGTTGGCCGGGTAACCCGCCACCCTGGCCGCCTGCGTGGGGGCGGCGATCGACGCGATACCGATCGCGGCTCGCACTGTTGACATCAGCACAGCTCGGGAACGAAGGCTCATGGGCCGAACATAGCGAATCAGCACCCTCGAGCCCCTCAGTTCGCTGGGGTGAGCGCTGCCCGCAGTGCGGCAGGCACGGACACCTTGCCGGCGCCCGAGAGCGCGATCACGACGTAGACCGACCGGGCGGTGGCGTGCACCGCAGTCTTCGAGCGGACCGTGAACAGCAGGCAGAAGCTCGTCGAGCCGACGCTCTGGGTACTCACCTGCACCTCGACCTGGTCGCCGAAGCGAACTCCTGACTTCCAGTCGACGTCGACGTGTACGAGCTGGGCGTCCAGGCCTGCAGTGTTCATCGTGTCGTAGGCATAGCCGATGTCGGCGAGGTAGGCGGTCATGGCATCGTCGAACCACGCCAGATACCACATATTGAAGACGACGCCCTGCTGGTCAACCTGGTAGTACGGAACGGTTACCGCCGTCGAGAACACCACGCGCTGACCTTACTTAGGGCCCCCACCTAGCGATGGCAGGTTGACCACGATCGCCTCTTGAGTGCTGCGCGCCAGCACGACGACGGCCTCGATCTCGGGATCGTTGTTCTCTTCGCGGTGCGGTGTGAATGGCGGTACGAACAGGTAGTCGCCCGGGGCGGCGCGGATGCGCTTCTCGAGGCCGGAGTGTTCGTCGAGGAACACGAACTCCGGCGTGCCGCGTAAGACGTAGATCGCCGTCTCGGCCTCGCCGTGGTGGTGATCGCCGGAGCGGGTGCCGGGGTGCACGTGGGTCTGTCCCATCCACAGCCGCTGCGAGCCGACCGCAGCGTTGCTGATGGCGGCGAAGCGCGCCATGCCTGCCGACTGGGCCGTGTCGGGGTCGAGGTCGGCGCCTCGAATGTGTCGCAGGTTGGGCGAACCCGATGCCGCGGTACGCAGATCGGGGTGGAAGTCATCGGCCATGGGTGAACCGTACTTCGGTCGCGGCGGCTGCCGCGGAGCCGGACCATTCGGCGGCCAGCATCGCGAAGTCAACCTCGTCGCACCACTCACCCTTGAAGAACTCGTTCTGCACGAGGTGGGCCTCCCGGCGCATCCCGAGCCGGGCAGCCAGACGGATCGAGGAGTCGTTGCGAGCGTCGATCCGGGCTGTGATGCGGTGCAGGCCCAATCCGTCGAAACCGAGGCTCAGCATTGCGGCGGCCGCCTCGGTCGCGTAGCCGCGGCCGCCGAAATCTGGGTTGATCATGTACCCGAGCTCTCCGCACCGATGCTCCTCGCTGCGCCAGAACAGCACGGCGTCGCCGATGAGCGCGCCGCCAGCGGCGGTCTCGACACCGAGGGTCAACGACTGCCCCTCACCGGTCAGCTCGGTCCTCGCCCACGCACCGGCGAGCCGGTCCGTGACGTCGCCGGCGGTCATCGGCGTGAACGGAACCCACCGGCAGCAGTCGGTTCGACTGCGGTATGCGAGCAGTCCGCCCGTATCCGCGGTCGAGAGCGGACGCAGTCGCAGGCGCTGCGTGGCGATGGGGTACTCGGGACTCAGCATCCCTGGTTTGTAGCAGAACCAACGTGCTCCGATGACAGCCCTGGGCCGGCCGACCCGAGGTGGCGCCGGTCACAGGCGTCGGCGTGCCGCACGCGCCACGCGGGTCGCTTCGCCCATAATTGAACGAGGCCCCTCCATGTATGAGATGGAGGGGCCTCGTCCCGAAATCGCTGCACCGGCTGCCGATCGCTCGGCGTCCGTGCGTTGCGTTCCCGGATCATCGACCTCTTCGAACCCCGCCCGATGCTTCGGTTTCCCGAGGCTCCTGGTGGCCGAAGTTGCCTTCGGAAATGGTTCTCGCTGTCTCTGACGTTGCTAGTTCTACGGGCTCGGATGCCCGCGCACAAGGGGCATTCGAAAAGAGTTTCATGATCTTTTCGTCTGTCAACAGGATGTCCACAGTGCCGCCCCGGTTATCCCCCGAACGGGGCGTTATCCACTGCTTCGTACACAGGTCGATCCACAACGCAACCAGTGCCGCACGGTTGTGCGGGTAACGGTCGCGGACGCGCCATCCCCTAAACTGGGCGAACCGAACTGTCCAGAATTTCGCGCGTCACGCATGCCGTCATCGGCGAGGGAGCTTGTGAGCGACAGTAACGAGGTAGGCCAGCTCGAGAG
>JALYIS010000114.1 GCA_030775705.1 Actinomycetota bacterium | reverse complement strand
AACCAGACCAGATCGACGCCCAAGGCGCAGCTAGCCCTGGATGTATTCGCGCAACAGTTCACCGAGCCGAGTGAGTCTGGGCAGCATCCCGATCTGTCGTACCCCCCGGGCCAGTGCCGGACCCGCGGCGTGGACAACGGAAAGGTGGCGCTGCGCCCGGGTCAGGGCCGTGTACACGAGTGGGCGCGACAGCATGCGGCCCGCTTCGGGCGGCACGACTACCACCACCGCTGGGAACTCCGAACCCTGCGCGCGGTGGACCGTGATAGCCCAGCCATGCATCAGATCGGCGAGCGCCTTCCCCTTGATCTCGGCCGGGCCGGACGCGAACTCCACGGTCACCGTCCCGTCTCGTTCAACGTCGACGACGACGCCCACCTCGCCGTTGGCGTAGCCGAACGGCTCCGCCTCGAGGTGGTTGGCCGTCGCGACCACACGGTCACCCGGGTCGAATCGGCGTTGCCCGGACCCCGGATTCAATCTTGCTTTGAGCACGGCGTTGAGCCCCTGGGTGCCCGCCGGTCCCCGGTGCACCGGTGTCACCACCTGCACCTGGTCCGAGGGGATACCCAAAGCACGCGGGATCGAGTCGGTGACGAGTTGGACGACCCGATGCGCCGCGTCGGCCGAGCCACGCGCGGCAACGATCACCACCTCCCTGGTCGGATCCTCGACGGGCGGGAGTTCGCCACCGCGCACGGCGATCGCCAATCGGGCGATCGCACCGCCCTCGGCCTGCCGGTAGAGCGTGGTGAGCTCGGTGACCGGCACGGCCTGTGAATCGATCAGGTCACCAAGGACACGTCCGGGACCGATCGAGGGCAGCTGTGCCGCATCACCGACGAACATCACGTGGGTCCCGTCTGCGCAGGCCGCGAGCAGCGCGTCGGCGAGTTCGACGTCGAGCATGGATGCCTCGTCAACCACAACGAGGTCCTCGTCCAACGGCCAGTCGGGCCCCCGCGCGAAGCCTGCGTCGAAGTGCACGCCGTCGCCGGACTGGCGTGGCTGGGCGCCGAGCAGCCGATGGATCGTCGAGGCCGGCGCCTGGCACAGCTCCTCGAGCCTCTTGGCGGCCCGGCCGGTGGGCGCCGCCAGAGCCACCGTCTTGCCGGCCTGTTCAGCCATCGCCACCAGTGCGGCGACGGTGCGGCTCTTGCCGGTGCCCGGACCGCCGGTCAGCACGCTGACGCCGGCGTTCAGCGCAGCGTCAACCGCCGCACGCTGGGAATCGTCGAGCTCGCGCGTGTGGACCTTGCGCCGGCCACTCTTGATCGCCGCGGCCCCGGCCATCAGCCTCACGATCGCGTGCGCGATCGAATCCTCAGCCTCCACGTAGCGGGCCAGCCCGACGGCGCCGTGCGCACCAACCTGGACCACTCGCCCGGACTCCAGCGCGGCGATGACCGCGGCATGACGGTCGCGCACGCCGAACTCGGTGAGTCCGATGACCACATCATCAAGGGTGGCAACCGTGTGGCCGTCGCGTGCGATTCCTGCGAGCACGTGACCCACCAGTGCGCGGGCTCGGCGTGGATCGTCACGCTGCACGCCGGGTATCGCGATCCGTGCCACCCGATCCGCATCGTCGGGGGTCACCGCGTAGACCTCCAGCAACCGCCAGGGGTCATCGCGCAGCAGCCGGGCGGCGGGCGGGCCGAGCATCTGCACCACCCGGCCGGCCACCCGGGCGTCGATCTCAGCGGGCACGAGCAGTTGAGCCACCTCATACACCGGCCCCGCAGCGATGAACGCCGATAGCAGGCGCCCGGCACGGGTGGGGCCGACCTTCGGCAGGGTGGCTAGATTGGTGGCGCTGACGTCGTCGGCCGACTCAATGCCCGCGTCGGCAAGTGCGGCCGCGAGCGTGCGCCCGACACCGGGCCACAGGCCAGCGGCGCAGAATGCGGCGAACACGGGGTCGGCTGTCACGGCCTGTCCCGCCTGGCGGCCGACGTTGCGCTCAGGCGACGTCCTCGGGGTATTCGATCAACGGCGCGGAGACGTCGTCGAGCGCCTCGCAGATCTCATACGGAAGCTCGAGCGACTCGCTGGCCAATGCCGCGGTGAGCTGGCCCAGCGTGCGGGCACCCAAGACAGGGGCTATCACGCCCGGACGCTCGCGCAGCCAGGCGAGGGCGACGGCGACCGGGGAGGTGGCCAGGCCCTCGGCAGCGGTTGCCACGGCCTCGACGATCCCTGCCGCGCCGGGGCGGTGCATCGCCGCGATGTTGCGGCTACCCGCCGCCAGGCGCGAGTCAGTCGGTACGCCGGACCGGTACTTACCGGTGAGCACGCCACCCCCGAGCGGGGAGGATGGAAAGATCCCGACTCCAAGTGCTGTCGCGGCGGGCAGCGTCTCGCGCTCGACACCGCGGTCCAGCAGTGAGTACCGGACCTGGTCGGCCACGATGGGCGCCCGGCCCGGCACCGCTCGCTGCCAGGTCGCGGCACGCGCGAGCCGCCACCCGCAGTGGTCGCAAACGCCCACATAGCGCACCTTCCCCGATGCCACCGCGGCGTCCAGGCACGACAGCGTCTCCTCGTGCGGCACCGTGTCGTCGACCGAGTGCACGTACCAGAGGTCGATATGGTCGACCCCGAGCCTGCGCAGCGACCCGTCCAGCGCGCTGAGCATCGCTGCCCGAGACGCGTTCACGACGAGCTCGTCGGGACTACGGACGATGCCCGCCTTGGTCGCGATCACGAGCTCCTCGCGCGGCACCACGTCCCCCACGAGCTGGCCCAGGATCCGCTCGGCCTCGCCGCAGGCGTAGCTCGAGGCCGTGTCGACAAGGGTCCCGCCGGCATCGTGAAACGCAACCAGCTGGGCTGCGGCGTCGTCCGCGTCAGTCTCGCGACCCCACGTCATCGTGCCCAGACCAAGGTGCGAAACCCGGAGTCCGCTTCTTCCCACATTGCGCTGTCTCACGCCGTGAACGTACCGGCTCGGCGCCTGGGCCCAAGATAGGGCTGTCGCTATGGTGGCTCGGTGACAGGTGCTGGGGACAACATCGATGTGGACGGCAAACGCCGCGCGAGACGCGCTGCATGACGCTCTTGCAGGCGGTGGTGCTGGGGATCGTGCAGGGGCTGACAGAATTCCTGCCCGTCTCGTCAACTGCCCATCTTCGCATCGTTCCCGCGCTGTTCGGGTGGAACTTCACCTTCGACGCGGCCCATCCGCATGATCCTGGTGCTCCGTTCACGGCTGTAGTCCAGCTCGGCACGACGCTGGCAATCGTGCTCTATTTCTGGCGCGAGCTGCTGCATGTGAGCGTGGCCTGGGTACGCGGGCTCGTCGATCGCTCAGTGCGCTCGTCGCTGGAGTACAAGCTGGGCTGGTACCTGATCCTGGCGACCGTCCCCGTGTCAGTCTTCGGCCTGCTGTTCAGCCATCAGATCGAGACCGGGGCCCGCAACCTCTGGCTGATCTCCTGCGCCCTGATCGCGCTCGCCGTGGTCCTGTTCTCAGCGGAGAAGGTCGGCGCCGGTAACCGCGACGAGGAGCAGCTCGACCGAACCGACGCGATCGTGGTCGGCGCCGCGCAGGCCCTGGCACTCATCCCGGGTTCGTCACGCTCCGGTACGACGATCACGGCGGGGCTGTTTCGAGGACTGGACCGGCCCACGGCTGCCAGGTTCTCGTTCCTGCTCTCCATCCCCGCGGTGGTGCTGTCTGGGATCTACGAGGCGGCCAAGCACATCCACGACAAGCATGGGCCGGGTGCGGGTCTGACCGGTGTCGCCCTGGTTTTCGCGTTCGTGGTCGGACTGGCCTCGATTGCGTGGCTGATGCGCTACCTGGGCGAGCACACGACGTTCATCTTCGTCTACTACCGGGTCGTCCTGGGCGTGCTGCTCATCGTCTTGCTCAGCACCGGCGTCCTGAGCGCGACCAAGTAGATGTCCACGGTCCTGCTGGTGCGCCACGGCCTCACGCTGCTCACCGGTCCCGTGCTCGCCGGCCGCACGCCGCAGATTCATCTCGACGACCGCGGACGGGCCCAGGCGCTGGCCGTGGCCGCGAGGATCTCGGTGCTCCCACTCACTGCCATCGTGACCAGTCCGCTCGAACGGTGCGTCGAGACCGCCGAAGCGATCCGCGAGGCACAGCTCGCCGACGGCCGGGAACCCCGCTGGGAGGTGGACGAGCGCCTCATCGAGTGCGGCTACGGGGACTGGACCGGCCGTCCGCTCAAGGAGCTCATGAAGGAGCCGTTGTGGAAGGTCGTACAGGCGCAACCGTCGGCCGTGCGGTTCCCCGGTGGCGAGAGCATCACGGAGATGTCGGTTCGATCAGTGGCGGCGGTGCGCGACTGGGACGCGCGCTTGGGGCCGGACGCGGTCTGGGTGGCGTGCACGCACGGCGACGTCATCAAGGCGATCGTGGCCGACGCCCTGGGGCTGCACCTTGATCACTACCAGCGGATCGTTCCGGATCCCTGCTCCGTCTCGATCATCAGGTATACCGACACCCGGCCTTACGTGATGCGCACCAATGATGTCGGAGGTGATCTCGCGGCCTTCACGCCACCGAAGCGCAAGGGGCGCCGGGGACGCGCGAGCGATGCCACAGTCGGCGGCGGCGCGGGAACTGGGCAGGTGTGAGCATTAAGCTGGACCTATCATGTCGCGCCAGATCTTCGTCTTCGAGCGCCCGCGCCGATTCGTAGCGGGAACTGTCGGCACGCCCGGCGATCGCACGTTCTATCTGCAGGCCGCTGACGGAGCACGTGTCGTGTCGGTGTCACTGGAGAAGCAGCAGGTCGCGGTGCTCGCTGATCGTCTCGAGCAACTGCTCGACGAGGTCGTCGCCCGGACCGGCACCGCCTTGCCGGCTACCGATTTCGACACCGCGGCGCTCGAACAGCCCATCGATGAGGAGTTTCGCGTGAGCGCGATGGGGCTGGCGTGGAACGGCGATGTCGGATTGATCGTCATCGAGGCCCAGGCACCGGCCGAGGACGCCGAGACGGCTGAGCAGACGCTGCTCGAGGACGTCGAGGACGGACCTGACGCGCTGCGGGTATTGATCGAGCCGCGGCGCGCACGCGCATTCATCGATCGCGCCCGCAAGGTGATCTCCGCGGGCCGCCCACCGTGCCCGCTGTGTAACCAGCCACTCGACCCGGGTGGCCACATCTGTCCTCGACACAACGGGTATCACCGCGCCTCGACCCTTGGCCCATGACCCCCGATGACCTTACCCAGCCGGTCGAGCTCGAGGTCGATGCGGCGC
>JALYIS010000113.1 GCA_030775705.1 Actinomycetota bacterium | reverse complement strand
CGCGTGTGCCATCGCCCTCGTCGTCGCGCTGTCCTCACCGGGCGAACACGGCGCGGTGGCGCCGACGGGCCGTCCACGGGCGATGTCCGCCGTCGTCGCGAGCACGGTGCACGCGAGCGCAATCCTCACCACGGTCGGCTGGGGAACGCAGATCGAACTCGATTGCCGGTACGACGCCCAGTATTCGTCACGTATCAGCGGGGCCACGTATTCGCTCGTGGTCGTGGATCGACGCGAGCAAGCGCATCTGGCCGGCAGCTGGGCTCTGGTGCCTGGCCAGGTGACCCACTTCGTCAGCGGGACGGCGTTGGCTCGAGACCAGATCGCAAGGATAGAGATCGTAGCCGGCTCCAGCCCGATCCTGGCCCTAACCCTCTGAGTTCGGTCAGGAGCCGAGGATCTGGTCGCCGAACGGCCCGATCATCCTCGACACGCCTGCCGCGGTTGATTGCGGATCGGCGGTCGGCAACAGGGCGTGGCTGATCGCCAGCCGGACGAGCGATTCGGCCAGGACATCCGCGTCGGCGGGTTGAACCTGCGGCCAGACCTCCACGATGAGCGCGGCGATCCGTGCGCTCGCGACCGATCTTCCGACTGCCGTGAGCAACTGCATGAGCTCGCCGCCACCGGCATCGGCGACGATGATCTGCACGACCGGCTCGTCCGAGGCCAACCTGAGGAAGAGCCCGAACGCGGCCTGAAGGGCCGCGTGCGCGTCCGCGGCATCGGCCCGGACCTCTACTTCGACTTCGGCGATCAGGGACTCGATCTCGCGCGTCACGTACGCCTCGACGAGCGCCTGCCGGGAGCCGAATTCGTTGTACACCGTCTGCCGGCTGACCCCCGCCGCCACGGCGACGTCGCTCATCGTCGTTGCCGACCATCCGCGGCTGCGAACCAGGTCGTCGACCGCGCTGACGATCGCGGCCGCGGGCGGCACGGACTGCCCACGGGCCTCGACGCCGATTCGGGGCTCAGCCCGGCGGCTCATTGGCCCTATCGGCTTGGTCGGCTCGGTCGGCTCCGTCGGCAATGAAGTCGACCTTCTCCCGAACTCCGCAATCCGGGCAGCACCAGTCATCGGGTACCGCGGACCACGGCGTGCCGGCGGCGAAGCCCTCGCGTGGTTCGCCGGCCGCCTCGTCATAGACGTAGCCACATACCTCACATCGATACCTGCTCATCACCGCTGGCCGCTCAGGCCGCGTGGATATCGCGGACGTCCCGGTCGGAGACGGCGGCGTACCGCGCCAGCACCTTCGCGCGCTTGCCTGGGGCGATGTTGGCCAGCGTGATGTCGCCGCCGTAGTGGGCGAGCACCCGGTGATCCATCACGCGGCGCCATAGCGGCGGGAAGTAACACAGCACGATCATGGTCGCGTATCCGCTGGGCAGCTGCGGAGACTCCTCGAAGTGGCGCAGCGCCTGGTACCGACGGGTCGGATTGGCGTGGTGGTCGCTGTGCCGCTGGAGGTGGTACAGGAACAGGTTCGTCGTGAGGTTGTTGTTGTTCCAGCTGTGGCGCGGGCTCACCCGCTCCCAACGGCCGTTGGGCAGCTGCTGCCGCAGCAGGCCGTAGTGCTCGAGGTAGTTGACCGCCTCCAGCAGGCTGAACCCGAAGACGGCCTGCACGAGTAGATACGGAAGAATCGCGAGGCCGAACAGCGCGAGCAGCGTGCCCCACAGCACGACGGTCATCGCCCACGCGTTGAGCACATCGTTTCGCGGGGACAGGACGCCCTTGTCCAGCCGGCGCAACCGGGTGCGTTCCAACCGCCAGGCGTTGCGCAGGCTGCCGAACACGGTGCGCGGCAGGAACTGCCAGAACGTCTCGCCGAAGCGGCTGGTGGCCGGGTCCTCGGGGGTGGCGACCCGGACGTGATGCCCACGATTGTGCTCGATAAAGAAGTGTCCGTAGGCCGTGGGAGCCAGCGCAACCCGGGCGAACCAGCGTTCCAGGTGCTCCTTCTTGTGGCCGAGTTCGTGCGCGGTGTTGATCGCCACGCCATTGAGCGCCCCGAGGGTGATGGCAATGCCCAGCTTGTCGACCAAGCCCAGGCCGTGGCGGTCGGCGATCAGCCAGAACCCGACGAAGATGGCGACGAACTGCATCGGCAGGAACGCGTAGGTGACCCAACGGTAGTAACGGTCCTGTTCGAGCCAGGCCACCGCCTCGTCTGCGGGATTGGTCGGGTCCGCACCGAAGATGAGGTCCAGTGCAGGAATGGCCAGGTAGACGAATAGGGGGCCCATCCACCAGAACAGGCCGAGGCCGGTGACGTTGACCAGCCCCCAGCCGGCGAACAGCAACGACGGCACCGCGGCACCGAGCAACCACAGATAGCGCTTTCCGTCGCGCCAGTCCGGGCGAACCAGCGCCGTCCTGCTCGCTTGGCCGGAAAGAGATCCCTCGCGCATCGCACACACTCCTGAGTCGACATCGTCGGCTGACCGATACTTTACAAAAGCATGCTCGCTGTAAACCAAATGCGCAAGGGGGAGCGGCAGGCGACAGCGCGCGAAGCTTCGTCACGCGAACTAGGGTGGGCACGTGCACAAGCGGATCTTCGGCATCGAGAACGAGTACGGCGTCACGTGCACGTTTCACGGCCAGCGCCGCCTGTCACCCGACGAGGTCGCGCGGTACCTCTTCCGTCGGGTGGTCTCGTGGGGCCGGTCCTCGAACGTATTCCTGAAGAACGGCGCCCGGCTCTATCTCGATGTGGGCAGTCACCCCGAGTACGCCACGCCGGAATGTGACTCACTACCCAGCCTGGTCGCCCATGACAAGGCGGGGGAGCGCATCCTCGAAGGCCTGGTCATCGACGCGGAGAAGCGACTGCACGACGAGGGCATCGCTGGCGACATCTACCTGTTCAAGAACAACACCGATTCTGCCGGGAACTCCTACGGTTGCCACGAGAACTTCCTGGTCGGACGGCACGGGGAATTCAGCCGGCTGGCAGATGTGCTCATCCCGTTCCTGGTCACCCGGCAGCTGATCTGCGGTGCCGGCAAGGTTCTGCAGACCCCCCGCGGGGCGGTCTACTGCCTCAGTCAGCGCGCCGAGCACATCTGGGAGGGCGTGTCCTCAGCGACGACACGCAGCCGCCCGATCATCAACACCCGCGACGAGCCGCACGCCGACGCCGAACGCTATCGGCGCCTGCACGTCATCGTCGGTGATTCGAACATGAACGAGTCGACCACGATGCTCAAGGTCGGGTCTGCCGACCTCGTGCTTCGGATGATCGAGCACGGGATCGTCTTTCGCGATCTCACCCTGGAGAACCCGATTCGCGCGATCAGGGAGATCAGTCACGATCTCACCGGCTCGCGCCCGGTTCGTCTGGCCGCCGGGCGTACTGCATCCGCCCTGGAGATTCAGCGCGAATACTACGGCCGGGCAGTCGACTTCGTGGCCGACAACGGCGACGACGCCATCGCCAAGAGGGTGCTCGAGCTGTGGGGTCGGACGCTGGACGCGGTGGAGGCGCAGGATCTCTCGCGGATCGACCGCGAGATCGACTGGGCGACCAAGTTCCAACTCATCGAACGCTACCGGGGCAAGCACGAGCTGGCCCTGTCGTCGCCCCGCGTCGCCCAGCTCGACCTCGCCTACCACGACATCTCGCGTCAGCGAGGGCTTTATTACCTGCTACAGCGCAAGCACGCCGTGGAACGCGTGGTCTCAGACCTCGCTGTGTTCGAAGCTAAGAGCGTGCCGCCCCAGACGACCAGGGCCAAGCTGCGGGGGGATTTCATCAAGCGCGCCCAGGAGAAGCGCCGGGACTTCACCGTGGACTGGGTGCATCTGAAGCTCAACGACCAGGCGCAGCGCACGGTCCTGTGCAAGGACCCCTACCGCAGTATCGACGAGCGCGTCGAGAAGCTCATCGCATCGATGTAAACGCGGTCGAATCCACCTGGACTCCCGGTTAGGCTGGCCTCATGCCGCGATCAGGTATGACTGCATCGTCAGCGGCGCCCGCACCGACCCCCTCCACGCCCACGCGTGCCGCCACCCGACGCGGCCGCGGGGGCATTAGTTTCGAGGACATGGCAGCCCGGCGCGCGGAACGACTCGTCAATCTGGTCATCTGTCTGCTCTCGACGCGGCAATACGTCAGCGCGGAACGGATCCGCGACGCCGTTCCCGGGTACGAGGCAGCCGACGGCAGCCGAACGACCGACGAGGCGTTCAAGCGAATGTTCGAGCGCGACAAAGCCGAGCTCCGCGATCTCGGGATTCCGCTGGAGACCGGAAAGAACAGCCACTTCGACAGTGATGACGGCTACCGCATCACCCGCCGGGAGTACGAGCTGCCCCCAGTCGAATTCGATGCCGCCGAAGCCGCCGCGATCGGGCTCGCGGCCCGGCTGTGGCAATCTGCCACCCTAGGTGAGGCCGCGCGCGCCGCGCTACTCAAGCTGCGCGCCGCGGGCACTGACGTGCAGGCGAGCGGGACACCTGGGGCCGTTCCCTACATCGATGCCAGTGACCCGAGCCTGCCCCCGCTGCTCGATGCCGCTCGCCAGAGCAGGCCGGTTCGATTCGATTACACCAAGCCGGGATCGGGAACCGCGCAGCGGCGCACCCTCGAACCTTGGGGTGTGTTGTCATGGCGGCGAAGGTGGTACGTCGCGGGCCTGGATCGCGATCGCGACGAGCCCCGCAGCTTCCGCCTGTCCCGGATCAGCGGCAAGGTCGAGGCCTTCGGTCAGGCCGGCACCTTCACACGACCGGAGAAGCTGGATCTGCTGGATATGGTCGCGGGCGGGCGCCCCGATGACTCACGGATGGCCCATGTACGGGTCACCGGTGGGGGAGCCGGCAACCTGCGCCGCCTCGCACAGGCCGAAACCGGTGGCGTGCTGACGATCACCTTCACCGACGTGCATTGGTTGGCGCGCATGATCACCAGCGCCGGCGCCAGCGCACAGGTGCTCGACCCGCCCGACCTGGTTGATGCGGTTGTCGGGCGGCTGTCCGCCGCGGCAGGAATGCCCGCATGAGCGCAAACGAGGAGCGCCTACCCAGACTGCTCGCGATGGTGCCCTACTTCCTGGCCCATCAGGGAATCTCAGCCGCCGAGGCGGCCGCGGACTTCGGGATCACCGAGAAGCAGCTGCGCCGTGACCTGGATTTGCTCTGGATGTGCGGGCTCCCCGGACACGGACCGGGGGACCTGATCGACCTGTCCTATGAGGGAGACACCGTCACCGTGGTCTTCGACGCCGGGATGTCGCGTCCTCTGCGCCTGACCAACGAGGAGGCGTTGGCCCTCGTCGTTGCTCTGCGTACCCTCGCCGAGACCCCGGGGATCACCGACAGCGACGCCGTCGTGCGCGCGCTGGCCAAGGTCGAGCGGGCCGCGGGCGGGGAGGTCGACGACACGACGGTGGCGATCGAACTCGACGGCGAGACCCGCCTTGTGCCGGTGTTGCGCCACGCACTGGAGGCCGGCAAGGCGTTGCTGTTGCGCTATTACACCGCCACCCGCGATGAGACCACCGAGCGCATCGTCGACCCGTTGCGGGTATTCGAGGTGGATCGCCATGTGTATCTGGAGGCGTGGTGCCGGCGAGCGGAAGGGCTGCGCATGTTCCGCGTCGACCGGATCGAGCACGTAGAGGAGCTCGCCGAGGCATCCCGGCCCCCGGACGGCATCGAGCTGCGCGATCTGAACGAAGGCGTTTACCAGCCTGCCTCCGAGCACCTGTTGGCGCTGCTCAGACTCTGCCCGGCGTACTTCTGGGTCGCTGACTACTACTCGACGGAGAATGTGGCGGAGGTCGACGGGCTGCTCGAGGTAAGCCTGCGGGTTGCAGATCCGGCGTGGGTCCGTGCTCTGGTACTCGGTTCCGCGGGCCAGGTCGAGGTGCTGTCTCCCGATTGGCTGGCTGAGTCCATCCATGCTGAGGCTGCGACGGCGCTCGCCGCGTACGCGGCGAAGTAGAGTCACATGGTGATCTGGATCCCCGTCGCTGCGTGGGCACTCGCTGTCCTGCTCGCCGTGGTTGTGCTGGGGTTCGCCACCTACGAGATTGCCTGGAAGTCAGGCCGCCTTCGCGCCGACGTCGCTAGTCTGCTCACCCTGCGAGCCGCGGTCGAGGACGTTCGCCATGACCTGGACACCATGTCCAGGCGGCTCGCCGATTTGGGCGCCCGAAGATGACCACCATGATTCGGCGCATGCGCCGCCAGCCGCCGAACCCGGACGGCCGTATGTCGGTGATGGACCACCTGCGCGAGCTGAGACGGCGCCTCATTCTGGCGGTCATCTTCATCGCTCTCGGAGCCGTGGTGGGCTGGGTTCTCTACGACCCAGTGTTGCGGTTCCTCGAGCACCCGTACTGCTCGGTCCCGGCCAAGCACCGCTACAGCCCTGACGGCAAGTCTTGTGACCTTATCTACACGGGGGTACTGGACGGTTTCACCACCCGGCTAAAGGTGGCCTTCATCGCCGGAACAGTGTTCACCGCACCCCTGTGGCTGTACCAGGTCTGGGCGTTCGTGACGCCAGGTCTGCACAAGAACGAACGAAAATACACCGTGTCCTTCATCGCCGCGTCGACAGTGTTGTTCGCAGCTGGCATGTCGCTGGCCTACGTCGTGCTGAGCAAGGGCCTGAACGTACTACTCGGATCCTCCGGAGCGGGAACGCAGGCGCTGCTCACGGTGAACAACTACCTCGGCTTCGTCACCTTGATGCTGCTCGTATTCGGTGCGGCGTTCGAGGTTCCGCTCGTCGTCGTCATGGCGAACATGGCAGGTGTCGTGTCTGCGAAGATCCTGAAGAAGTCGCAGCGTCTCGCTATCTTCCTCATCTTCGTGTTCGCGGCGGTGGCCACGCCGAGCACTGATCCGTTCACCATGTGCGCCATGGCCATACCCATGGTCGTGCTCTTCGAGGGCGCGGTGCTGTTCGCGATCGTGCACGACCGACGCAAGGCCGCGCGTCAGGCGCAGGAGCGACTCGTCGAACACCTCGACGACGACCAGCCTTCGGCGGTTGATGCCCTGGCCCAACCGTTGAGTGCGAGCGACTCGTGGCTGGACACGACCTGAGGGTGACCTGGTCGGACGCGACCTGAGAGCCAACCAGATCGCGCTGGTCGTCAATCCCGCATCCGGGGGCGGGCGAACATCGCGGCGGACATCGACCGTCGCGCAACGAGCGGGCCTTGCGGTACCGATCCTGGACGGCGTCGCCGACGACACGTCGCCCGCACCATAGGCTTTCCACATGTCATCGCCCAGCGAGCGGTACTCAGCGGCACGGCAGCGCTCTCGCTATCCGGCGATGTCCACCTTTGGTGCCGAATATGAGTTCGCGCTGGACGACTTCCAGATCGAGGCCTGCCGGTTCCTCGAAGATGGCTACGGCGTGCTGGTGTGCGCCCCCACCGGCGCCGGGAAGACCGTCGTCGGTGAGTTCGCGATCCACCTGGCGCTCGCCTCCGGGCAGAAGTGTTTTTACACGACCCCGATCAAGGCACTGTCGAACCAGAAGTTCAGCGATCTCGTACGACGCCACGGCCCGGACAGAGTCGGGCTGCTGACCGGTGACAATTCGGTCAACGCCGATGCTCCGATCGTGGTGATGACGACAGAGGTTCTGCGCAACATGCTCTATGTCGGCAGCTCGGCGCTCACCGGCCTGGGCTACGTGGTCATGGACGAGGTGCACTACCTCGGTGACCGGTTTCGTGGCGCGGTCTGGGAGGAGGTGATCATCCACCTGCCCGCTTCGGTGCGGCTCGTGTCGTTGTCCGCAACCGTGTCGAACGCCGAAGAGTTCGGTGACTGGTTGATATCGGTTCGAGGCGAGACCCGGGTCATCGTGCATGAGCAGCGCCCGGTCCCGCTGTGGCAGCACATGCTGGTGGGAACCAGGATGTTCGACCTGTTCGACGGCTCGGCACCTCGTGCCCGCAGCGCCGACTCGACCGCTGTGGCCGATCCCAGCGCGCTCAACCCGGAGCTTCGCCGCTATATCGGCGAGCGGATGCGCTACCTGGATCCCGGCAGCGGTGCCTACCGCCGGGGCGGCGGCAGGCAGTCGCGCGGCTGGCGCCCGACCCCTCGGCCAGACGTCATCGCCCGGCTCGACGGCGAGGGCCTGCTGCCTGCGATCACCTTCATCTTCAGTCGCGCCGGTTGCGACGCGGCGGTGAGCCAATGCGTCCATGCGGGCCTGTGGCTCACCGATGAGGACGAACGGGCCGAGATCGACCGGGTCACCGACGAGATGACGAGCGCCATCCCCGCCGAGGACCTCGAGGTGCTCGGCTATTGGGATTGGCGTGATGGGCTGCGCCGTGGCGTTGCAGCCCATCACGCGGGCATGCTCCCGGCGTTCAAGGAGACGGTCGAGCAGCTGTTCGTCAGCGGCCTGGTACGCGCCGTCTTTGCGACGGAGACCCTGGCCCTCGGCATCAACATGCCCGCGCGCAGCGTGGTACTCGAGCGGCTGACCAAGTTCAACGGCGAGGGGCACGTCGACATCACACCGGGGGAGTACACCCAACTGACCGGCCGGGCCGGCCGCCGGGGTATCGACATCGAAGGCCACGCCATCGTGCTGTGGCAGCCCGAACTCGACCCGGTGCGGGTGGCCGGGCTTGCCTCGACCCGTACCTACCCGTTGCGCTCCTCGTTTCGCCCGTCCTACAACATGGCGGTCAACCTCGTCGGGCAGCTCGGGCGGACCGCCGCCCGTGACCTGCTCGAGTCATCCTTCGCCCAATTTCAGGCCGACCGCTCGGTCACCGGGACGGTCAGACAGATCCGACGCATCGAGACCACCATCGCCGAACACGAGACACAGGCCGCCTGCCACCTGGGCGACTTCGCGCAGTATGCGGACCTGCGGCGGCGACTGAGCGACCGGGAGGCCGAGCTGTCGCGCGAAGGGACCCGGGAGCGCCGAGGCGCGGTCGCTGCATCCCTCGAGGCGCTCAAGCCGGGCGACGTCATCCGAGTGCCGACCGGCCGCCGTGCCGGACTCGCGGCTGTCCTGGACTCCGGCCTGCATCCACGCGACGATCCGCACCCGCTGGTAATCACCGAGGCCAACTGGGGCGGCCGGCTCTCCATGATCGACTTCTCGGTCAGCGTCGAGGTTCTCGGCCACGTTCGGGTCCCGAAGCACGCCAACGTGAAATCGCCCCAGGATCGCCGGGATATCGCGGCCCGCCTGCGAGCGCTCAACCTGCCCGACGAGCCACGCGGCAAGCGCCGGGCACCACGCGGTGCGGGCGACGATGCACTCGTGCTCGAACTCCGTGGCGCCCTGCGCGCGGACCCGTGCCATCAGTGTGCAGACCGGGAACAACATGCGCGCTGGGCCGAGCGCTCGAACCGGCTGCGCAAGGAGGCCGACGCGCTTCGCCGCCGGATGGAGGGGCGCACCAACTCGCTTGGGAGGACGTTCGACTCCATCTGCACTCTGCTCGAGTCCCGCGGATTCCTGGTCCACGACGAAGCGACCGCGGCCGGGGATCAACTGTCGCGGATATGGTCCGAGGCCGATCTGGTGATCGCGGAATGCCTGCGCGCAGAATGCTGGGAGTCCCTTGATTCCGCAGAACTTGCGGCGGTGGTCTCCACGCTGGTGTACGAGCCGCGCCGTGACGAACGGCCCGCGGATCGGATGCCGACCACACCGATCCGGGATGCGCTCGCGGCCAGCGTCCGAATCTGGGCGGGCGTTGCCGACGACGAGGCTGAACTCGGGTTGCCCCGCAGCCGCGAGCCCGAACTCGGATTGGTCTGGGCGATCTATCGTTGGTCACGCGGCGAGCGACTGGACAAGGTGCTCGCCGCTGCCGCCGAGACCGGCGCCGAACTGACCGCTGGAGATTTCGTGCGCTGGTGCAAACAGGTACTGGACCTGCTCGAGCAGCTCGCCAGTGCTCCCAGCGCGAGCGGTATGCAGAGCACGATCCCTACCGTGGCCCGAGCAGCAGCGGGTTCGATCCGGCGCGGCGTCATCGCCCAGAGCATGCGGCCATGACGACGCGCAGGTCATTTTGGGACCGTTGTGCTGCCAGAACACAGGGTTTCGCAGTAGCGTTTGCCCGAGCCTGGCCCGACTACACGTGAGGTGCGCGTTATGAGTGACGCAGGGAACCAAGACCACGAGGGGCATCCGGGCCAGCAGCCACCGCGTTCTGGGGATCCGCAGGACGCCGTGAGTCCCGAACCCCGACGCGTCCCCGAGGCTCCTCACGACGACACGGCGGAAACGACACACATCCCCGCGGTTCCCGCCGCGCCGTCGTCGAGTGAGGACGCCGAGCACACGGCCGTCTTCCCTGCCACGCAGCCGGCCGAACCGGATCGGCCGCAGTACGCACCGCCGCCGACGCCGTACCGGCCGCCGGCCTACGGTGAGCAGCAGCCTGGCCAGCAGCAGCCTGGCTACGGCCAGCCTGGCTACGGTCAGCAGCCACCGGCCTACGGTCAGCAGCCACCGGCCTACGGTCAGCAGCCTGGCTACGGTCAGCAGCCACCGGCCTACGGTCAGCAGCCACCGGCCTACGGTCAGC
>JALYIS010000112.1 GCA_030775705.1 Actinomycetota bacterium | reverse complement strand
AGATCACTCTGCTCGGGCAGAACGAGAACTCCTACGGACGCTCGTTCGGCGATCGGTTCGCGTTCGGGCGCCTGCTGCGCGCCTGCGCGACAATCGACGGACTCGAGCGGGTTCGCTTCACCAGCCCGCATCCGCGCGACTTCACCGACGACGTGATCGACGCCATGGCGCAGACGCCGAACGTCTGTCCTCAGCTGCACATGCCCCTGCAATCCGGCGCCGATTCGATACTGCGGGCCATGCGCCGCTCCTATCGGCGCGAGCGCTACCTCGAGATCATTGATTCCGTGCGCGCGGCGATGCCGGGCGCAGCGATCACCACCGACATCATTGTCGGCTTTCCAGGTGAGTCTGAGGCGGACTTCGAACAGACTCTCGACCTTGTCCGGACTGTGCGTTTCGCCAGCGCGTACACGTTCCAGTACTCGAAACGCCCCGGCACGCCCGCTGCCTTGATGGACGGACAGGTCTCCAAGCCCGTGGTGCAGGAACGTTACGAGCGATTGACCGAACTTCAGGACCAGATCTCCTGGGAAGAGGCCAAGGCCACTATCGGTGCCGAGGTCGAGGTGTTGGTGCACGCCGGCGAAGGTCGTAAGGATCGCGCGACTGGGCGCGTATCCGGACGTGCTCGCGACGGCAGGCTCGTGCACGTGGCGGTCGGCGACGAGCGGGTCCTACCCGGCGATGTCGTTTCCTCCCGGGTCACCTACGCCGCCCCCCATCACCTGGTCGCCGACGCCCCAATCACGGCGCATCGTCAGTGGCGGGGTCGGACTCAGACCCCGTCGGCACCCGCGTCCACACCTGTGCTCGTGGCGCTCGGTCGTCCGCCTTCGCGCTGACCTTCGGCTTGGATTGGGCGGCGACCTCCGCAGGCAGCAACGACCGCCGCTGCTCGACCTCTGCCTCGGCCTTCGCGATGCGCGTGGCGTCGCCGGACCGACGCGCACGCTCCAACTTTGCCTGCGCCTCGGCCAACCGCTCGAGTAGTGCGCTCAGGAACGGGTTCGACTCGGCGCTGCTCTGTCGCCACTGCGCCTCGGCCGCCTCGCGCACCCGCTGCTCGGCCGCCTGCATCTGGTCGTCGAGGCGCCGCATAGCGTCACGCGGCACGTGCCCGATCTCGTCGTAGCGAGCCTGCAGGTCTCGTAGTGCGGCCTGCGCCGCCTTGGCGTCATCGAGCTTGAGGGCCTTGGCCGCGGCGATGACCTCTTCCTTCTTTACTTGGTTGTCCACCTGCTCGGAGTCGCGCTCGGAGAAGGTGTCGGCGCGGCGCGAGAAGAACACGTCCTGGGCGGCGCGAAAGCGAACCCACAGCGCGTCCTCGACGTCGCGGGACGCACGCGGAGCCGCCTTCCATTCGTTCATCAGGTCTCTCATGGCGCTCGCCGTCGTCTTCCAGTCCGAGGACTGTGCCAACGCTTCGGCGCGCTCGATCAAGGTCTGCTTCGCATGCCTGGCCGTCCCGCGCTCGGCGTCGAGCTGGGCGAAGTGCTGCCCGCGCCGACGTCCGAACGCATCGCGCGCGGCGGCGAACCGCTTCCACAGCGTGTCGTCTTGCTTTCGGTCAACGCCCTTAATCTGCTTCCACTCATCGACAATCGCGCGCAGCCGATCGCCGGACGCCTTCCACGAGGTACCTGACTCCGCTATCTTCTCCGCCTCGGCGATCAGCGCCTCCTTGGCGGCGAGTGCCTCGGCGCGTGCCTGCGCCCGGGCAGCGGCGGCCTCGGCGGCCTTCGCCTCAACTGCGCCCAGCAGCGCATCGAGCCTCACAGCGAGAGAATCCAGATCGCCGATGGCGGCAACGGTCGCCAGCTGATTGCGAAGGACCTTCGCATGAGTTCGAGTCGCGCTCGGATCGCCAGCTCCGGACTCCAGGCGCTTCTCCAGCAGTAGAACCTCGGTACGGAGATCTTCGAAGCGGCGCTGGTAGAACGCGAGGCCCGCTTCGGCGTCGCCAGCCTGCCACGAACCGATCTCGCGTTCGCCCTCAGCTGTCTTGACGTGAACGATGCCGGCAGCATCGATACGTCCCCAAACGGAACTCATGAGACAGCATTAGACACGATGGGCCCCAACTGCTGTTCGGCAGTTAGCCTGCCTGGGTGATCCGTGGAGTTGTGTTCTGCCCACATCCGCCCGCGCTGGTCCCCGAGATCTCTGGTGGCGCGGCCGCCGAACTGGCGAACCTGAGGGCAGCCTGCGTTGCCGGGATCGAGCGCATCGCCGCCCTCGGCGCGCCCCTGGTGCTGCTGGGGTCAGCACCGACCTCGCAGTCGCACTTGCCTGGGTGCCGCGGATCGTTCGCGCCGTTCGGAGTGCCCCAGCAGGTGTACCTCGGATCTCCAGGCCACGGCGGAAGCCTCGATCTGCCGCTGTCGCTGACCATTGGGGCCTGGCTCCTGGACACGACGCGCGGGTCGCACGGCGCAGTGCGCGGCTTCTCAGTGGCGCTCGACTTCGCGACATCCCGGCCAGCGGCCGAACTCGTCGCGCTCGTAGAGTCCGAGGACTTGTCTCTCGTCGTGCTCGGCGACGGGTCCGCTCGGCGAAGCCTCACCGCACCGGGCTATTTCGACGAGCGCTCGGCCGCGTTCGACGAGTCAGTTGTCGCCGCACTCAGCGCGGGCAACGCCGCTGCGTTGAGTGCGATCGACGCCGAACTCGGTGGCCAGCTCCTGGCGGCCGGGCCGCCCGCATGGCACGCCGCCGCAAGCGTCATCGGCGAGGACGAATACGTCGCGGATGTGACATTCGCCGACGCCCCCTACGGCGTCGGGTACTTCGTTGCCACCTGGATCCGCCATGCCTGAACCGCCCGTGGTCGCGGTCGTGGGCCCGACGGCAAGCGGAAAATCCGATCTCGCCGTCGCCCTCGCGCAAAGGATTGACGGCGAAGTGGTGAACGCCGATTCCATGCAGCTGTACGCAGGCATGGATATCGGTACCGCGAAGTTGCCCGAGGCGCATCGACTCGGGGTTCCCCATCATCTGCTCGACGTCTGGCCGCTCGCGAAGTCGGCCGCGGTAGCCGAGTACCAGACGATGGCACGGTCGGTCATCGCGCAGATCCACGCCAGAGGCCGCGTCCCGGTCCTGGTCGGCGGCTCTGGGCTCTACCTAAGAGGTGTCCTGGACAGGCTGGATTTTCCCGGTGAGTCACCCCAGATCCGTGCCCGGCTCGAGGATGAGCTCGCCCGTCTCGGCCCGCATGCGCTGCATGCACGATTGGCCGCGGTTGACCAGGTCGCTGGGGCTGCCATCCTGCCGAGCAACGGCCGGCGGATCACGCGGGCGTTGGAGGTCATCGAACTCACCGGAGGACCGTTCACCGCGACGATGCCCGCCTTCGAATCGATATATGACTGCGTCCAGGTGGGCTTGGACCGTACGGACCTCGATGAGCGCGTGCACGCGCGCGTCGAACACATGACGGCTCTGGGTCTGGTAGACGAAGTCCGCTCGTTGCTGCCCGTCGGACTGAGACGAAGCCCGACCGCCGGTAAGGCCCTCGGCTACGCCCAACTGCTGTCCTGCATGGACGATTCAGGTTGCGTGCGCGGTCTTGACGGCGCGCTAGAGGCGACCACGCGGGCGACGTTGCGATTCGTACGCCGTCAGCGCTCGTGGTTTCGTCGCGACCCACGCATTCAATGGCTAGACGGCGCCAGCCCAGACCTGGCCGAAGCCGCGCTGCACGCGGTGCGTCCTATCCTGTAGAAGTGCGCGTCTACAAGGGCCATGGGACCGAGAACGACTTCGTCGTGATCCCTGATCTCGACGGCGCGCTAGAACTCAGTCCCGCCGTCGTTCGCGCGCTGTGCGATCGTCACGCGGGGATCGGCGCGGACGGCGTGCTGCGGGTGGTCCGATCGGACAACGATCCCGACGCCAAGGAAATGGCGCTCGAGGCACCGTACTTCATGGACTACCGCAATGCGGACGGCACGATCGCCGAGATGTGTGGCAACGGCGCCCGGGTGTTCTTGCGCTATCTGCAGGCCGCCTCGCTCGTTGGACTCAGCGCCACGGTGGCGACACGTAGCGGGGTGAAACGGGTCGAGACCGCCGAGGATGGCACCGTGACGGTCGAGATGGGCCGGCCGGAGCCCTCCGCTGGCCAGCCATCGGTCACCGGGCGCGATGGCGTCAGCCGCCCAGGCAGGTCGATCAGCATGCCGAATCCCCACGTCGTGGTCTGGCTCGACAACGCCGGCGCGCTGCAAGACCTCGATCTCACGGTGGCCCCCGTGGTGGCTCCGACCGGACCGCACGGCCAGAACGTCGAGTTCGGGATCCGGCTGGGTCCTCGTCATCTCGCGATGCGGGTGTTCGAGCGCGGGGTCGGTGAGACCCGTTCGTGCGGCACCGGTATCTGCGCGGTCGCGGTGGCGGCGGCCGAGGCGGACCAGGTCGGCGCCGACGGCGGAGCCTGGCGAGTTGACGTCCCGGGAGGTACCTGCGAGGTGATCTGGCGAACTGACGGCCAGCTCCAGTTACGCGGCCCGGCGGTGCTCGTGGCTTCGATAGACCTTGACGACGCATGGCTGGCCGCCCTGATGCGCCGCGGTGACTGACCGCTCAAGTGACCGGATCGGGTAAATCCCGTGCCGGCGCGTGTCACGATGGTGGGCGATGACTGACTACGAACGGATGCGGCATGCCACCGGCGACGCCCCCGGAGACTATGAGCTCGAAGAGCGCCAAGCACTGCGTCGGGTTGCCGGGCTGTCGACCGAGCTCACCGACGTTACCGAGGTCGAATATCGGCAGCTGCGACTGGAGCGGGTCGTCCTGGTCGGCGTGTGGACCACCGGGACGTTGATCGAGGCCAAGAACTCGCTCGCCGAGCTGGCCAGACTCGCCGAAACCGCGGGCTCCCTCGTCCTCGAGGGACTGATTCAACGACGCGAGCGTCCAGATCCGGCGACCTATATCGGTTCGGGCAAGGCGAAGGAACTGCGTGACGTCGTGGAGGCCGAGGCCGCGGACACGGTGATTTGCGATGGCGAGCTGACGCCGGGGCAGCTGCGCCAACTCGAGGAAGTGGTCAAGGTCAAGGTCGTCGACCGCACGGCACTCATCCTCGACATCTTCGCCCAGCACGCCCAATCAAAGGAGGGCAAGGCGCAGGTCGAACTCGCACAGATGCAGTATCTGCTGCCGCGGCTGCGCGGCTGGGGCGAATCGCTCTCGCGCCAAGTGGGCGGCCGGGCAGCCGGCGGCCTGGGGATCGGGGGCAGGGGGCCAGGCGAGACCAAGATCGAAATCGACAGGCGCCGAATCAATACGCGGATGGCGAAGTTGCGCAAGGAGATCGCCGGGATGAAGACGGCCCGCGACGTCAAGAGATCACGCCGGCTCAACCGGCAGGTGCCCAGCGTCGTGCTGGCCGGTTACACCAACGCCGGCAAGTCGTCGATGCTCAATCGGCTCACCGACGCGGGCGTGCTGGTGGAGAATGCCCTGTTTGCGACGCTGGACCCGACCGTGCGCGGCTGCCAGGCGGCTGACGGGCGCCCTTACACGCTTGCAGACACTGTTGGCTTCGTACGCCACCTGCCGACGCAGCTCATCGAAGCCTTCCGCTCGACGTTGGAGGAGGTGGGCGAAGCCGACCTCATTGTGCACGTCGTGGACGCATCCGATGCCGATCCCGAGGCGCAAATACGCGCGGTTCGGGAGGTTCTGTCCGAAATCGATGCGCTGGGCGTATCCGAGTTGCTCGTATTCAATAAGATTGATGCGGCAAGCAGCGAGACACTGCTGCGGCTGCGTCGACTTGCTCCAGACGCCCTCTTCGCGTCTGCCCGCAGCGGTGCGGGCATCGAGGAACTGCGCGCTGCGGTCGAAGAGCGACTCCCCAGCCCGCGAATCGAGGTCACGGTCCTGATTCCGTACACCCGGGGCGACCTCGTCACTCGCCTCCACGAAACCGCGGAGGTGCTTGGTACCGAACATCAACCTGAGGGCACGCTGCTGCACGCGAAGGTCAATCCGGCGCTGGCGGCAGCACTCGAGCCCTTCCTGAGTGCGGCAGGCGTAGCCTAGGTATCGTTCGCCGCCACTATCCGAGGAGCTGACATGTTCGGTGGAGCCGATGCACCGTGGCACTGGTTCATCTTGGCAATCGTGGTCGTAGCGTTGTTCGGCTACAAGAAACTGCCTGATGCTGCTCGTTCTCTGGGCCGCTCGATGCGGATCTTCAAGAGCGAGATCAAGGGAATGACCGAGGACGACGCGGCCCGCGCGGCCACCAAGGCCGAGATCGTCCCACCGGCTACAACCCCGCCTACACCTGCGGCGGAACCTACGCAGTCGCAAGACGTCCCTGCGGCACCCCCTGTGACACAGGCGCCCCAGGTGCCTCAGGCCACGGTTGGATCAAACCCACCGGCCGGTGCGGGGCAGTAACAAGCTCGCCGAGCGGCTAGACCTCGCCGAGTGGCTAGACCTTGCGAAGCACGGTCACAACCTTGCCCAGGATTGTCGCGTCGGCGGCCGGGATGGGTGAGTAAGCCGGGTTGTGCGGGAGCAGCCACACCTCGCCGTCGCGACGCCGAAAGGTCTTCACCGTGGCGTCACCGTCGATCATGGCGGCGACGATGTCGCCGTTCTCCGCGTCAGGCTGCTGGCGCACGACGACCCAGTCGCCGTCGGAGATGGCGGCGTCGATCATCGAGTCGCCGACCACCCTCAGCAAGAACAACGTGCCTTCACCGACGAGAAGCTTGGGCAGCGGGAACACGTCCTCGATCATCTGTTCGGCCAGGATCGGGCCTCCCGCGGCAATGCGCCCCAGTACCGGGACGAAGACGGGGGCACTGCCACGTGGTGCTTCCTCGGTGACTGCAAGTGCGCGCCGCGCTGCCTTGGCCTTGTCCAGACCTTCCGTGCCGCGAACATCGACGGCCCTGGGACGATTGGCATCACGACGCAGGAAGCCCTTGCGCTCGAGCATCGCGAGCTGATGGGCGACGCTGGAGGTCGACGCC
>JALYIS010000111.1 GCA_030775705.1 Actinomycetota bacterium | reverse complement strand
TCATTGACAAGATGGCGGTCGAGGCGGAAACTTGCCACTGTCAAGTTTGGGGCGCGAGTGGTGAATAGGAGGTGTCGGGATGGGTTCAGGGACGGTGAAGGGCCGACCACGGGAGCTGTGCGGACTCGCCGGTGTGTTCGGTGTCGTGGTTCCGGTTGCCGGTCAGGTGATCCTGCCGATTTGGACCTTCCCAGGCACGCGCGCCACGGGAGCGCAGATCGGCGCCTACATCCGCGCTCATCACGCGGCGCTGGAAGTGGTGATGGTGTTGAACAGTGTGGGGGTCACCTTGTGGCTGGTGTTCGGTTGCGGTGTCTGGCTACGCCTGCGCCGCGCCGCCGGGCCGGACTCGGTGCTTCCGATGTGCCTCGCGGTCGGATTCGGCGGCTTCATCACGCTGCTGCTTTCGGGCTTCACCGCGTTCGATGTGCTGATCTACCGGGCGCCGGACTTCGCGAACGCGAAGCTGCTGTATGACCTCGCGTTCGGATTGCTGGCGATGTCGGGCCTGCCGACAGCTCTCGCGCTGGGCGCCTACTCCCTCGGCGTTCATACGTATCCATGCCTGCCTCGTCGCACCGCCCGCCTGGCTTGCGCCGCGGCGACTGCCCACGTTGCGCTGCTCGCCTCGTTCGTGGTCACCAGCGGCTTCTTCTCGCTACAGGGCGCGGTCATCGCGGTGATACCCGCGCTGCTGTTTGCCTGGATCTTCGATACCGCCGTGGCCATGCTCCGCCACCCCGAGCCTGGGCGAACCTAGAGCTCGTCCGTCGCGCCCGGGCCGACCCGATGGCTGCGGGGAACAGGCTTGATACGAGCGAGCGTCTGTGGTCGGGGGGTGAGCCGGACTCGGGGCGTCCAGCACCGCCCTGGCTACTGGATCACCCGATGTCCGCGGATGGCGTTTTCCTCGCGGAACGGCCCGTCGCTGTGCTGCTCATCAGTAGCGCGGTGCGACTCTGGATCTGCTCGCCGAGCGGCTGTCGGCGCTCGAACCTGGGACGTCGGTATGCAAGATTCACTGCCGAATATGGATCTGTCCATCGTGTCCGATGCCGACGCCGCCGTCGATGCTGACGCCACACTGCATTGGCTCTGATGACCCGTTGGCCCGTCACAGCGGGGTGAAGATCGCGTCTCAGTCGGCGGGTGACTTTTCCACTGAGGCGCCGTAGATCTGCTCGATCGACGATTCCAGCTGAGTGTTGAACTGAAGGTCGGTTTGCTTGTACGACAGTCCTTCGAGCAACGCGCGGGAGAAGCTCGCGATCATGCTCGGATCCTTGGCGAGCAGCTTGCACGCTTGCTCGCGGGGGTAGCCGCCGGACAGGGCAAGCACCCGGAGCACGCGGTGGTCCGCAGCGAGCCCTGCATACAGAGCCGGCTGTGTCGGTATCGTCAGCTTCAGTAGGACGGTGCTGTCGTGAGGCAGCGCTGAGATGTGCGCTTGCAACGCGTCGCGCAACAGCGTCTCCGCGTCGTCCTTGCGCGGGCTGCTAACGCTGATCTCGGGTTCGATGATGGGGACGAGACCGGCTGCCACAATTCGCGCGCCATACTCGAATTGCTGATCGACGATTGCTGAAACGCCGCCCTCGTTCGCGTCATTGATCACTGACCGCATCTTGGTGCCGAAGATCCGGTGTTGGTTGGCTCGCTCCAGCAATTCATCGAGGGTGTCGATCGGCCTCATGCGCTGGACACCGTTCTGCTGGTCGGCCAGTCCCTTGTCCACCTTGAGAAACGGGACGACGTGCTTCTCGTCCCAGAGATATTGGGCCGTAGGGACGGCTTGGACGTCTCGCTCCAGCGTCTGTTCGAAGAGGATCGCCGCAAGGATGCGCGAACCGTCGAAGGCCGGGCTGGTGATGACACGAGCGCGCATCGCGTGGACAAGGTCGAACATCTCGTCCTCTGAGCGGTACCGACTCTCGGCAATGCCGTACTCGGCGAGCGCGTTCGGCGTGCTGCCGCCGCTCTGATCGAGGGCTGCGAAGAAACCGTGGCCGTCGCGGACACTCTCGAGCTGCGTCCTGTCCATGGTTTCATCCTGTCAGCCCGACACCCGCGCTGGAAGCTCGCCACAGCCCGCGCTCGACTACGCGGCCGAGCTTGAGACCCTGCCGAGCTCGCAGCCCTGCAAGCCGCCCACTCCGATACATTCCGTCTGGTCGAATAATCGACCGGTTGCGACCGTACTGCAGGAAGGGACCGAGGTTCAGTTCTCGGTCCGGCCGGATCTACAGTCACGTCGCAGCCACAGAGTGCAGGTCGCTGCATACGGACCGGCTACGGGATCAGCCACCGCCGCAGACGCGCGTGCGGCGCGGCCTGTGGTTTCGGATGTGGCAGTCTGCACGCGTGCGAGTGGTAAGCCTGAACGCGTGGTGCGGCGGCATGTTCGAGTCCCTAGCCCAGTGGCTACCGAAGTGCGGTGCCGACGTGTTGTGCCTGCAGGAGGTGACCCAGACTCCGGGGTATCGCGAGTGGGTCACCTACACCGACGCCGATCGCACCTCGCGGCAGCGTGCGAGCCTGTTCGACGATGTGCGCCGGGTATTGCCAGACCACCAGGCGCAGTTCTTCACCTGCGACACCGGTCCCGTGGACTGCGAGGACGGCGTGGTGCGTCGGCAACATTTCGGGATCGCGACCCTGGTGGCTCCGCACCTGGCGGTGGTCGGCGGCGAGGTCACGTTCGTGCACGGCGCCTTCGCCCACCACGATGCGTGGCCGGCGCAGGGCCGTGGCCGCCTGGCGCACGCGATTCGTGTCGCGGACCGGGACGGGAGCTGCACGACGGTCGCCCACTTTCACGGCGTGCGGATGGCCTCGGGCAAGAACGACACCCCGCAGCGGCGGACACAGGCCGAACGAGTGGCCGCACTGATAGGACGCGTACGTCAGCCGGAGGACGTCGTGGTCGCAGCTGGTGACATGAACATCCTGCCGAACTCCGAGACCTTCGAGATTCTCGCTAGGATCGGGCTCACCGACCTCGTCGGGCAGGCCGACACCCGGACCTCGGCCTACGTGAAACCAGTCAGACATGCTAGCTACCTGCTCGTTTCCGACGTTGATGCGGTGGCATCGCTCCAGGTGCTCACATCGCCCGAGGTGTCTGATCATCGGCCAATCGCGCTCGATCTGACCTAACTCGTGATCGCCCGCGGTGATCGCGCGGATCGCTATCGGGCGGCTCAGCCAACTACGTCGGACGAAGTCAGTTCTCCTCAGGCCCGATGCGATTCGGCGAGCCCAACAGGATGTTCGCGGTCTCTCCGGGGCCGGCGTCGCGGTCGGTCCGCTGTTCATCGCCGTGTTCAGCATCGACGGATCGACTCGAGCCGGATATCGGCCTAAACGGCATCCCGTGAGCTCACTGGCATTGGGTGGAACGACATGCACGGCCCGCGTCGAGTGCGTTCGCCCGGCAGGAGCTCTGGGTCCTCCGGTCATCTCGCGGCTTACCCGGGATGACGGCGCGCGCCCGGGAAGGCCAGCGGGTACCAGTTCGTGCCGCGCTGATTGTGCGGGTAGTTTGCGGGTAAGATCAACATCTACGTCTTTGGTGCTGTCGCTCAGACCCCTACGGCCCACCAAAATACGGGCCTTGCGGTTGGTGCCCCCGGCAGGATTCGAACCTGCGCCACTGCCTCCGGAGGGCAGTGCTCTATCCCCTGAGCTACGGGGGCGGCAAACCTCGCAAGCCTAGCAGCGGTCAGGCTCCGTATCAGTCCACCGGCGGCGGCAGCGGAGAGCCTCCGAGCTGGCGCAGCAACTGCTCCATCGACACGATCTCACCGGTCTGCGCCGCAACCATCGACTGCGCGAGCAGGCGGACATAGGGCTGCGTCGCGTGCTGCAGTGCGTACTGCGCCATCGCGACGCCGCCCTGATGGTGATGGATCATCAACTGCAGGAACAGCTCGTCCAGGACCGTGCCGTGCAGAGTCTGCAACTGGCTCATCTGAGCGGGCGCCGCCATCCCGGGCATCAGCCCGTCCGCCTGCAGGTGAGCGTGGCCGGCCATCCACGACATCGGCGTCGGGCTGTTCAGTGAGAGTCCCCAGTTGTCCAGCCAGCCCTGCATCTCACCGACTTGGAACGTCTGCGACGACTCGATGTCGAAGGCGACCAGCTTGATTGCCGCGCTATCGGTGTTGTCCCGGGTGTAACTGGCCATCGTGATGGCCTGCTGGTGATGGGTCGTCATGTCGCGTGCGAAGCCGGCGTCGACCGACGAAGACTGCGGAATCGACACTGCCGACTTCCCCGACGCCCCCCACAGATGACCCGCCGCCACCGCCGCCACCAGCGCGGCCACGATCGCGAGCGCGCTCAGCAGGCGCACGGCAGAGCTACCTCGGGGTGCCGGCGAGTTCGGCGTCGAGTCGACGCCTACCTCACGCACCCCGCTCGTCATGCCGGTGCCGACAACGGGTGCCCGAATGTGCTCGGGTGGGTAATGAACGAGGTGTCCTGACAGGTCGCGCCGTACTCCGGTGTTGTCTTCGGGTTGAAGCGGAGCGCGTCGATGAATTTCTGGATCCGCGGATCGGTCGCGGAACTCACCTTGAGCTGGTAGCCCCACGACTGCAGAGAGATCGGTGTACTGAGATCCGGGTACGGACTCATCGCCATCTCGTGCTTCCCGGTGACGAGCTTGACCAGTGTGGCCACATCGGTGGCCGGCAGGCTGGGGTTGTAGGTGATCCAGACCGCGCCGTGCTCGAGCATGTGCACGGCGTTCTCATTGGCGATGGCCGTCGGATACACGGTCCCGTCGCAGTCGGCCCAGTAGGGGCTGTGGTTGCCGCCAACCGGAGGCGTCGAGTCATAGGTCACCGTGGTGGTGACGTGAGTTCGGTTGGACTCCTGCTTGAAGGTGACGCCCTGGATGTCCTTCGCGCAGTTGAGCTCGTTGAGGTAGGACTGCGAGCTGTTGCCCGTCATCGCCGAGCAGCCCGCGTTGGCCGCCGGCGCGCTCTTGTGCGTTACCACCGCGAACGTCACGATCGCGGCGGCGAAGATGACGATGGCAGTGACCGTGGCGATGAGACCCCAGGGGGTCTGTCGCTGGTTGACGATTGACTTGCCCGGCTTGCGCTTCGCCGGTGGACGACCGACGGGCGGCTTGGTCGCCGCACTGGGGCGGCCCGCCGTCGGCTTGCTCACGCCGGGCCGGGATGCGCCACCGGGCTTGGCGGCGGTCGGCGAACCGGAGTTGGGCTTGCGCTTGGCCATGAGCCTGCCTTCGGGTGACGTGCGGAGGGTCCGGGACGCGCGCGGCTGGTCTCAACCGAACGCACATAGCTGATCGCAGCCAACCAGAGGATTCTAAGCTGTGGCCCTGAGAAGGCCGCGGCCACCGGCTGCGGTCCCCGAAATCCCAGGGGCACCGGCCACTAGGATTGCCGGGTGACCCCAGCCGATCTGTCTGCCGCCATCGTGGCAGCCGCCGAAGCGTGCCGCGAGGCGGGTGAGTTCGACGCACCCGTACCCGCCCAGGTGGTGGTTGATCGGCCCAGGGTGGCCGAGCACGGTGATTACGCGACGAACCTGGCGCTGCGGCTGTCGAAGGCAGCGGGGAAACCGGCCCGCGAGATCGCGGATGCGATTGCGGCCCGCCTCAGTGAGGTCGAGGACATCGCGAAGGTCGAGGTGGCTGGCCCCGGCTTCCTGAACATCACCCTCGCCGCGGATGCCTTGGGGGAAGTGGCACGGACCGTGATCGCCGCCGGAGCGGGCTATGGGAGTGGGACCGCGCTGGCCGGCCAGAACCTGAATCTCGAGTTCGTTTCGGCGAATCCGACCGGTCCGGTACACATCGGAGCGGTGCGGTGGGCTGCGGTGGGCGACGCGCTGGCCCGGCTGCTTCAGTTCAGTGGGGCCCAGGTGACCCGCGAGTACTACTTCAACGACGCGGGAAGCCAGATCGAGCGGTTCGCGCGCACGCTGCGCGAGGTCGCCAATGGGCGCTCGGTGCCGGAGGACGGCTACTCCGGCGCATACATCGACGAGATCGCCGCAGCGGTCGTCGAAGCCAACCCGGAGGTACTCACCCTGTCGGAGGACGAGCAGACCGAAGTCTTTCGGCACGACGGGGTCGAGCGGATGTTCGCTGAGATCAAGGCCGCCCTGACCTCGTTCGGGGTGGTCTTCGACGTCTACTTCAACGAGCGTGACCTGCACGTGCGCGACGAGCTCAACTCCGCACTCAACCGGCTTCGCGAGCAGGGCAACATCTTCGAGGCCGATGGCGCAACCTGGTTGCGCACCAGCGCGTACGGCGACGACCGCGACCGGGTGCTGGTGCGGGGCAATGGCGAGTGGACCTACTTCGCCGCCGACTGCGCCTACTACCTCGACAAACGCGAGCGAGGCTTCGACAAGGCCGTCATCATGCTCGGCGCCGACCACCACGGTTACATCAACCGACTGCGGGCGATGGTGACGTGTTTTGGTGACGATCCGGACCAGACCCTCGAGTTGTTGATCGGCCAACTGGTCAACCTGATCAAGGACGACGAGCCCGTCCGCATGAGCAAGCG
>JALYIS010000110.1 GCA_030775705.1 Actinomycetota bacterium | reverse complement strand
GTCCGGGGGGGTGCGGGACGTTCTCCGCGACGTTGACGTACGTCTCCTGGGCCTTGATGGGCCCTTCGGGGTCGGGCGTGTTGATCGAGTCGGTGCTGAGAGCCATTGGGGTTGCTCCTGTCGGTCCGTGGGTTAGGTCCAGGCGATCGTGACGCCGGGGTTCGCCGCGTTGCCTTGGACAGTGATGCCGTTGGCTGCGGGCATGTGCAGCGCGTACAGGCTGCCTACGGGCGCTGAGGCTGGCACGACGCCGATGATGGTCCCGGTGTTGGTGGTCGCGTTGTCGTAGATCGTGAGCGCGCCTGTGCCGAGGGCGGTGACGAGGACGTGAACGAGCCGGCCTGGGGTGGCCTTGACGATGGTGTTGCCGACAACGCCCGCTGCGATGGGCGTGGTGGTCTGGCCTCCGGTGATCGCTGCGACGACAAGAGCGAACGAGCCGTCGCCCGCGTCACGGTAGCGTTGTAGGCCTCCGCCTGGGAGCTCGTCACCGAGATAGTCAGCCATGATGGTTTGCCTCCCGGCTGACATTCAGCCATTGCTCATCGCGCATATCTGTCTACCTCTCGGTGGTGTGGGCCGCAGAGCGCTTGGCCCGTGAGCGGGTCGTTGTTGCCGGGCTCGGTGTGATGTGCGACGAGCGGGGCGGTCACTGGGCAGCGGTCATCTTGGTCGACATGCTCGCATTGGTGGCCGGCGTTCGCGAGGACGGCTTTGCGGAAGTTCGCTTGGGTCTGGCGGTCGCGGGCCGATGACCAATGGCCGGCGGGGTTACGAGGCTTGCGTGGCGGGTAGTGCCGCGACGTCCTCGCCTCCCGTGCGGCTTAGCTGAACTCGGATGGGAGGACCATGAACTCCACATCACCCGTGTCCGCCTCGAAAGCTGGGGCGCTCCAGCGCGCGAAACACGTCCCGCTCGAGGATGGTAGATGGTCGAAGCGGAACGCTCCCGGGCCCGTACGGACGATCGGGCCGGGCCATGCGAGCCGCAGAATGGCGCCCGTAGCGGTCTCGATTCGTAGCGAGACCACCGGAGGATCCGCAGGGATGCCTCCCACGGTGAACAAGACGGCGAGGGGAATGTCGTTGCCGGGTTCGAACGCCTTGAGGTTGCCCGTCGGGAATGTGGGGGTTGCGACGCCGAACGTGAACGCGACCGAGAACGTCTGCACCGAGTATTGGCCGGGGTAGAGGGCACCAATCATGTTGTCCTCCCTTGTCCTAGTCGCCAGAAGTGGGAGCCGGCTTAGGCGATTGCCAGGCCGTACTTCGAGTTGAAGTAGGCCTTCAAGCTCGTGCGCTGCGTCGTCGAAAGCTTCGCGTTGCACAGGACCAACTCCGCGATGTCGCCCTCGAAAAAGAATGCGCCTAGCGACTTGCCGAGTGTCGGTGCGGCGGGGAACCCGGGCGTGTTCGTTGCGGTCGTGAAGATCTGCGCGCCGTCTAGGTTCGCCGTGTACTCGCTCGAAGTCGAGATTACGTTGTAGCCGCGCCACGCCGCCAAAGACGGCGTCGGGTTGCCGACCGTCTTCCGCACGGTCGTGCCAAAGTCGTCGTAGATAACGCCGTCCGTGAACGGATAGAGGCTGCCGTTCGTCGGCTCTGACCCAAGATGCCAGAGGCCCGACTTTGTCCCGGTGGAATGAGGGTCGGCGACTGCCTTGATTATCACGAAAACCTCCCCGGCCGTCAGGGCGGCCAGGGTCGAGAGGTTCACGACGTTCGTCGCACCATCCCAACGATAGGCCGGCAGGCCGTTGAGGATGTTCGTCTTGAAGATCGGCTGGAGCGCTGTCGTGGCCTGAGTGATCGTCAAGCCACTGCCTGAGCGTTCCGTCGGCAGGACGTTTGAACCGTCGGTGGAGGCCTCGGAATCCGCCTTGATCCAGCCCTGAAGAATGCCGCCGAGCTGCGACGGGTCGAATGCCGCAACCGCGGCGATGTCGCCCTCGATGATGAAGTCGTTCGCCGCGCGCTTCCGCCACCGCCCGGTCGCGTACTGGGTGCCGGGGGCGGCGCGAGCCGGGCCGCGAACCGTCACGCCATAGAGCGCCTGGAACGTCGTCACGCCCACGCCGAGCTGCTCAACGCGACCGACAGCACCGACGGGGATCGCAACGGCGGTGTCCGTCGGCAATAGCACCTGGTTGGCGCCCGCGTCCGGCTTCTCGACGATGGCCGCGATGTCCACGAGCGCGAGCGTGTAGTTCCCGGCCTGCGACGTGGCCGGGACGGTGTCGTAGACCTTCGGCTGCCCAGGGGACAGGACGCTGAAGTTGTCCCACCGCGACCCGAAGTCGTCGTAGGGGTCGGCGCCGCCCGTGTTCATCCAAAGCCCGTGGAGTTTGGCCTTGCCGTAGGCGGACATCTCTGGGCCGCTCAGCGTGTAGGAGAGCTTTTGAACGCCGTTGACGTAGACGAGGATCGTGCTCCCGCGCATGTCGAGCTGGAGCGTGTAGGTAGCCCCGAGCACAAGACCCGCTGCCGGAAGAGACGCGAGCACGATGAGCCCCTGATCTTTGGACAGCACGATCCTGTCCTGCGTCGCGGTCTTGTTCAGCCACGCCGAGAGATACGTCAGCGTCC
>JALYIS010000109.1 GCA_030775705.1 Actinomycetota bacterium | reverse complement strand
GTATTTGGTGATGCACCCGGGGTCGGAGGTGTGGCCTGTTGCGACAGGTCGGGGTTCCGCGCTGCTGGGCGTCGAGTCGGATGCTGTGAACCTGTCCTACGGTGATCAGCTCGCAGGCCGATGGCTACGCGGGCAGCTCCGCCACGCTGTCATCGAGAGGGTGCCTCTGGGATTCCCGAGCAGGCCGGGTCTGCGCCTAGAACTAGGACGTCACCAGACCCAGGATTCGGTTGTCATGGTCTTCCGGTCCTCGGTGGGTTATGGAGTTCGGAAAGCGCCGCCCGCGACGCCAAACGAGCTATCGAGACCGCCCTGACCGGCACCTAGCGCCCGCCACGAAACGTCCGCTTCTGCCGCCGTGAGTGCGCATCGACATCGACCGGAACTGACGAGATGAGTGCGGCATTGCGGTGGCGTTCGAATCAAGGCACAGAGTCCCCCGGATGGGACCTTCGGCCCTGACGACACGGTAAAGATGCGGAACACAATGGGTGTTGTGGTGATGGTCCTCGACGAGCTGATCGAAGCGTTGTCGGCAAGCTTCCCGATGATCCCGTATGCGATGATCGCGGCGCTCACTTCAGACGCCGTTGATTGGCTCGAACAGGCTGGCGATGTCGCGTCAACCTCTACCGTGCGACCGCTCGTCGTCGAGGCCCTCGAACTCCGACTGCGAGTCCGACGCCAATGAGCTACATCCCGCTGCCTGTCGGTCTTGGGTTTGTACCGGTCGGGTCCCTGCGACCGCTTGTGGCGTTAGGCGTGTCCGGGGGGTGGGTGCCGCAGCGCGAAGACTCCGGCGCACACGCAATCCGCCCGGACTCAGTCCGAACGCGATCCCCGGTCAATGCGAGAGTTGTACCGATCCCGCTCGGCGTCCGTTCGTCCGAGTGCGCCAGCTCGACGATCCCGGCGAGAGTTCTCCCGATCGGCTGCGGCGTCCTTTCGCCCTGTTGCTGCCTGGTCGTGTGCCGCTTGGCTGACTGCTTCGCCGACCGCCTGCCCGGCCGCCTCTGCGATCTTGTCGCGGCGGGCC
Organism: Actinomycetota bacterium; assembly: GCA_030775705.1. Lineage (GTDB taxonomy): Bacteria > Actinomycetota > Actinomycetes > Mycobacteriales > Jatrophihabitantaceae > JALYIS01. Next base: position 2,091 of record JALYIS010000109.1, on the reverse strand, counting down.
GCTGCTTGATCACGGAGCACGGCCTCGTGATCGCGTTGCTCCGCCGCGCGGTCACGAACGTAGGCAGCCTTGTCCCGCTCCTGAGCGCGCTCGTCGCGTTCGGTGCCGCCTGCGGCGTGTGGCCTATCAACCACGAACTGCCCCCGATGGGTTCGGTCTACGAAAGGCGGCTGTGTTCAACCCTGAGGCTGTCATGGGTTTGGGATGAAGCCGACACGGTCGAACAGGGCGTAGATGTTGTGTGCATCTACTGAAGTGGGTTCGTGACCGACGTCCTTCATTTGATTCCGGTAAATCCTTCTGTCCGAGCCAAGCCACACACGCGAGAGCGACTCCCCGACGATTTCGGTGACGAGGCCAGCGATCTCCTCCACGGGCCCCTCGATGATCCAACCCATCCGGTACGCGCCCTGGCGGATCAGGGAGGAGCGTCCGGCAGCGGACTTCACGAACGAGGCGATATCAGCGCGCAGTCTCGCGTCGGCCCCGACGACCGGTGCGGGGAGAGAGACTCTGACTCCCGCGTGATAGGCCGGGCATGATTGGGGGTGGGCGCCGAGCTGCGTTCGTTGCGCGATGGTCTCGCCTCGTCGTAGCTCAATGTCCGGCCTCAGGGTGCGTGGTACCAGGCGAGACGGGCTATACCGCCTATGCGCCCGCTTCCTGAGCCGATGGCTCCATGGTCGCACACAGATATGTAGATCTTCGTGACGTGATCAGAAACGTAAGAATTGAGCAAATGTCTGGGGCGTGTTGGGCGGGCTGGATCATCGAAGAGCGAGTCGAGCTAGCGGCCGTCCCGTTCGAGTGACATCCGCTCATGGCGCCCCTCTGTGATGGTCCTATGGACCGTCAAGGGGTCTGAGCGAGGCAAGATCGGCGCGGATCGTGTGAAAGGTCTGGCGGGCGATGTAGCGCTTGACGCAACGGATCGCCTCGGGCTTGGACAAGCCGCCGGCCTGGCGCCGTTCGATGTAGGCGCGGGTGTCGGGGCAGTAACGCAACCGCGAGATCGTGATCATGTAGAGGGTTCGGTTGGCGTCACGGTCGCCGCCACGGTTGAGTCGATGCCGCTGCGTTTTGCCGCTGCTTGCGGGGATCGGGCAGACCGCGCAGAGCGCGGCGAAGGAGGATTCTGAGCGAAGCCGTTCTGGGTTGCCGCCGGCGGTGATCAGCAGCTGCGCCGCGTGCTCGACGCCAACGCCAAGTAACGCGAGCGTGCGGGGCGCTGCGACAGCGACCAGCGACTTCAGGTGCTTGTCGAGTTCGGCGATCTCGGTGTTGTAGCCACCGACCCGAATGGCGATGGTGCGCAGCGCGAGCTTGGTTGCCTGCGCCGGGACAGCGAGCTGCGCCGTGTCGGGACGTAGTCTGGCCGCTTCTAGCGAGACACGATGCAGCGTCTTGCCTCGCAGCGTGGAGCGCAGTGGTTCGGGGGCGGTGATGATCAGGTCTTTGAGCTGGTTGTAGGCCGCGGTGCGCGCTTTCACCGCGCCAGTGCGGGCAATCCGCAGCACTCTGATCGACTCCACGATCGTGTTCGTGTCTTTCGGGATCACCTTCTCGACGCGGGACAGAGCTCGCCGAGCGGCACTCTCGGCGTCGATCGGATCGGACTTTCCCCGCACTCGACGTGTCCTTCGGTCGGGCCGGTTGACCTCGATCGCGCGGACCTGGTGCTGCCGTAGGCAACGGGTGAGGCCGGCGCCGTATCTGCCGGTGCCCTCTACGCCGATGAGCGAGATCCGGCCGAACGACTGCACCCAGCTCATCAGCTCGAGATATCCGGCGGGCTCGGCGCGGAACTCGCGTGTGCCGAGCAGTGGGCCGACCGGGTCAAGGACCGCGGCGTGGTGGGTGTTGCTGTGGGTGTCGACTCCTGCGACAACTTCGATCTGTTCGGTTGCCATGCGCTATCCGCCATCCTGGTCGTTGGGTTTCGTCAAGATGTTTGGCCCCGCTTGTCGTCGGGGAGGTTCTAGCGATCGTCGCAACACCGGAAATCTTCGGAGGTTGCGACGGTGGATGGATGTCGGGGTGGGGTTCGGCAGACGACGAAGCGTGAGCAGTGGGCGAGGTTGATCGAGCGGG
>JALYIS010000108.1 GCA_030775705.1 Actinomycetota bacterium | reverse complement strand
GAGCGGTCTTCCCCCAGACCGAGATCGGCGCGGATCCTGGTGCGATCCGGGCGTATGCCACCGGCGTACAGCATTTAGGCTTTCATCACATCGCCGCCTACGACCATGTGCTCGGCGCCGACCCGGCGGTGCACGCGGGATGGTCGGGGGTCTACGACGTGGACACCGAGTTCCACGAGCCGATGGTGCTGTTCGGGTATCTGGCGGCGCTCACCTCGCTGGAACTCGTGATCGCGGTGTTGGTCCTGCCGCAGCGCCAGACGGCACTGGTGGCCAAGCAAGCGGCGCAGGTGGACCTGCTCACCGGTGGTCGGTTTCGCCTCGGCATCGGCGTGGGCTGGAACGAGGTCGAGTACCGCGCACTCGGTAAGGACTTCCGCGATCGCGGGCGGCGCAGCTCAGCCCAGGTCGCCCTGCTGCGCAGCCTATGGACCGAGCGGAGCGTGACATTCAGCAGCGGCGATGATCAGGTCATCGGTGCCGGGCTGGCTCCCCTGCCGGTGCAGCGCCCCATTCCGGTCTGGTTCGGTGGCCAGAGCGCGGCCGCCTACGAACGGACCGGCCGACTGGGTGACGGGTGGTTTCCGCATGTGCTGCCCGGGCCGGACCTCGACGCCGCCCGCGCGATGATCGAATCCGCAGCCTTGGACGCGGGGCGAGATCCGAGTGCGATCGGCATGGAGGGTGGGGTGAACTGGCGTGGCGACCTAGCGAAGCTGGTCGACCATGCCCGGAACTGGGAAGCTGCGGGTGCCTCGCACCTGTTCATCAATACGATGAACGCCGGGCTGTCGTCGGTGGATGACCACCTCGATGCACTGGCACTGGTCGCTGACGCGCTGGGCGTGCAGGCGTCCCCGTACTAGCCCCAGACCTCCCGCACGCGCTCGGCGACCGATTTCGCCTGTGTGAAGCCGGCCCTGGCCGATCCCGGACGGGCCGCCGGATCGAGCACGTTCTTCCCGATCGCGGCGAGCGCGGCCGCGTCGGGCTTGACCACCAGCGATGGCACCCCGAGCCGATCGAGCTGGCTTGCGGTGCTCGGGATAGGACCCGGCGCCTGGGCCATCGGCGTCAGCGCGATGACCTGGGAGCAGCCGCGGGCGACGTCGGCGTTGGCGCCACTGCGAATCCCGCCGTCGATGTAGAGGCGTCCGGCTATCGGCACCGGCGGGTAGACGAGCGGGACCGCGCAGCTGGCGGCGACGGCGTCGACCAACCCCACACCATCTCGTCGGCCAAAGGTGCGAAATTCGCCGGATTCGGCGTCGACGACACAGACCAGCAGATCCCGGTCAGGCCACTGGACACTCGGAAGGCGGGAGCGGATCGCGGCGAATCGCTGATCAAGTGTCGGCAACGCCCCGCTCTGCCCGGCCCGGATCGCCTGTCGCCCCACTCGACGCGCGAACCCCGGCAGCTCGCCGCGAGCCCGGACCATCGCGAGCACGAAGGCGAGCCGCTCGCGAGGACCAATTCGGGCGGCACGCTCTGCCGACGGCGGCTCAAGCTGACGCTCGAACAATTCCTGCAGGGAGGCGCTCGAGGTGATCTGTGCGCCGACGACCGAACCGGCTGACGTGCCGACGACGAGGTCCGCGCTGCGCAGCTCGACGCCCTGCGCAGCCAGGCCGGCGAGCAGTCCCACCTCCCAGGCGATACCGGTGATACCGCCACCGCCGAGGACCAGACCCGATCGCGCCTGCATCGCCCGCCTCTCCCGCTGTGCACAGGTGGCGCTGTGCTGCAAGCACTATGTCAGCACCGCCAGGCTGTACTCGCCGGGGGCGACCAGCATCCAGACAACTTCCGGGGAGGCGCGGCTGTCGCGGCGGCCGGTCGTAGGCCAGTATCGCGGTGTGACCGATCTCGAACTGCCGCCAACCCTGTGCGCCGCCTTCCAGGCCACGGCCGCCCGTGTACCCGATGCGATCGCACTGCGCACGCCGGACGACCGGATCCGCCTGACCTGGGGCGAATACGCCGCCCGCGTCCGGACGATCGCGGCCGGCCTGTCACAGCTGGGGGTTCGGCACGGGGACACGGTGGGCATCATGCTGACCAACCGCCCGGAGTTCCATCTCGTGGACACCGCCGCGCTCCATCTTGGCGCCACTCCGTTCTCCATCTACAACACCCTTGCCCCGGAGCAGATCGCCCACCTGTTCAGCAACGCGGGCAACCGCGTCGTAGTGTGCGAGGAGCAGTTCGTGGCGCAGGTGCGGACGGCTGCGTTGTCCAGCGCCGTCACCCACATCGTGTGCGTGGACGGTGCCCCCGCCGACGTGCTCACGCTGGCGGAGCTGGAGGCCGACCCAGCCGACGGCTTCGACTTCGAGGCCTCGTGGCGAGCGGTCAAGCCCCAAGACGTGCTGACCATCATCTACACCTCGGGAACCACCGGACCGCCAAAAGGGGTCGAGCTGACCCACGCCAACCTGCTCGCCGAGCTGGACGCGACGCTGCGCATCGTTGCGATGGACGAAACCGACAGCGTCGTCTCCTATCTGCCCGACGCCCATGTGGCCAACCGGTGGGGGGCCCACTACAGCAGTATCGCCAGCGGCATGCAGCTGATCACCCTGGCTGACCTCAAACAGGCCGTCTCGGTACTCCCCTCGGTCCGGCCGACCTTCTTCGGTGCGGTTCCCCAGATCTGGTACAAGATCAAGGCGGCGATCGAGGCAGCGCTGGCCGCCGAGCGCAGTCCCCTGAAGGCGCGCCTGGGCACGTGGGCGATCCAGGTCGGACGGCAGGTGGCCCGGGCGCACTCGGATCGCAGCCCGGTCTCCGTATCGCTGCGACTCCAGCACCAACTCGCCGAGCGGCTGGTGCTGGGCAAGCTCAGGGCCCGGCTGGGTCTCGACCGGGTCCGGCTGGCAGCGACCGGTGCCGCGGCCATCGCCCCGGATGCGCTGGAGTTCATCCTCGGACTCGGCATCCCATGCTGTGAGGGTTGGGGCATGTCCGAGACCTCGGCGCTTGCCACCATCAACCCGCCGAACGACATCCGGATCGGGACCGTCGGCAAGGCGCTGGCCAACGTGAGCCTCAAGATCGCCGAGGACGGGGAGCTGTTGGTGGGCGGTCCGCTGGTGATGAAGGGCTACCGGGGGGAGCCGGACAAGACAGCCGAGGCGGTCGATGCGCAGGGCTGGCTGCACACCGGAGACATCGCCACCATCGACGAGGACGGCTATGTGCGGATCGTCGACCGTAAGAAGGAATTGATCATCAACGCCTCCGGGAAGAACATGTCGCCGGCGAACATCGAATCGACGATTCGCGCCTGCTGTCCACTGGCGGGTTCGGCGGTGGCGATTGGCGACGATCGGCCCTACATCGTCGCGCTGATAACCCTGGATCCGGACGTGGTGGCTGCCTTTGCCGCCAGGCACGGTCTACCCGACAGCTCACCGACGGCACTCGCCGAGGATCCAGCGGTTCTCGAAGAGGTCGACGCGGGTATCAAGGCGGCAAACGAGCGACTGGCACGCGTCGAGCAGATCAAGAGGTTCACCATTCTGCCCGCGGTATGGGAGCCGGGCGGCGACGAGCTGACGCCGACCATGAAACTCAAGCGTCGCCCCATCGCCGAGAAGTACGCCGCCCAGATCGAGGCCCTGTACGAGCGATGAGCCTGGCCGCCGCGGCGCCGGTCCCTCGCACGATGGTGATGTGTGCTCGGGCGCCGTCGGCACAGGACCAGCGGCGTGGCACGCTGAGCCGGTGCCGTCGCGAGACCGTCCCGCAATCGAGCCCATGCCCCCGCTCGCGGACGGTGTCGGCATGCCCTGGGATGTGGAGAACGCGGATCCCGTCGCGGCGATCGGGGCCGTTCGCCGTGACCTGGGCGACGAGTTCGTCCTAGACAGCGGCAATGACCGCTACCTGTTCACCTTCTCCCCGACCGGCGTCGACTCGTTCTACGCGCTGCCCGAGGACCAGGCCAGCAAGGCCCTCGCAGACTTCCGCATGTTGCGTCGCAAACTCCCCGACGAGGTCTTCCTCGGGCGTCGCACGCTACCGTTCCAGCTCTTCAGGCGCGACGACGTCGCCGCCTACCTGGCAAACCTGGAGATCGCCCTCGATGCGACGACCGAAGAGATGGGCACGCAGGGATCCGTGGACCTATTCGCCCTGACCAGGCGACTCGGCCACCGGATGGGGTTGGCCTCGTGGGCCGGTCCTGGCTGTGCCGACGGCACCGTGTTCGAGGAGCTGGTCACGGCCTTCGACGCCCTCGACGGTGCGGACGCCTTCGTGCATCCCGATGCGATGCGGTCGGTCGCGGCCTCGGGCAAGGCCGCCGAACAGGCCGCCCTCGAGTCCATCGCGGCCATCATCGGTGAGGCAGCGGCTCGGATGGAGGGACAGGCAGCGCTGAGGGCGCAGCACACCCTGTTCGCCCGCATCGTCGGGCAATGGTCCGACGAGGACCCGCAGCTGCGCCGCCGCGGTGCCGCCTTAGACGTGGCCTTGATCCACGTGGCGTCGATGTCGAATCTCGCCTCCGCGCTGGGCTGGCTGCTCGTCGACCTCGTCGAACACCCCGACGAACGTGCCGCCGTCGCGGCAGGGGACCGGTCGCTGGCCGAACGGTGCGCGTTGGAGTCCACCCGGTTGGCCCAGCGGTCGATCATGGCGCGTTTCGTGGTGGCTCCGCTCGACTTCGCGGCGAGCGGTTCGTCGTACACGGTGGCGCCTGGCGTGACCATCGCGACGCTGCTACCCCTGCTGAACACGGCCGACGTACCTGGATTGGCCTCGTGGGATCCCACGCGTTGGAACCGATACCGACTGGCAGACACCTCGGGCCTCGCGTCAGACCGCCTGGTGACCGCGTTCGGGCACGGCAGGCACTCGTGTCCCGCCCAGCCCTTCGCCTTGTCAGCGATGACCTCCGCCGCGGTCCGGCTGTTCGCCGCTTACGACGTCAGACGCGAATGGCATACCAGGCCACAGCCCGTAGCCGCCCAGATCGGCGGTGTTGCGCGCAGCGCGCAGCCGTGCGTGGCCAGCTATCGCCGCTGAGCCACGCCGTCCGGGCGCCGCTGAGCCACGCCGTCCGGGCGCCGCTGAGCTACGCCGTCCAGGCGCCGCGGCCAAGCGGTGACCAGGATCTCGGCAGCGGACTGCTCGTCGTAAGTGGCAACTTGTTACCTGGCAACTTGCTGCAACTCGGGCCGCCGCTGCGCATCCGGAAACGGGGGTAGGCATGCACCATGGGAAGGCGAGTTCAGCGACGCCATTTGGCCGAAGTCGGAGCGACGCGGGGTGCGGTCGCGGGTCATCCGGATCGCGCCGCCCGCCAAAGCTGGGATGGGTTCGGCCTGACGATCACCGTGAGCAGGATCGAAGGCGAACGAGCCGACCTCTACGCGGCCGGCGATCTAGACATGGCCAGCGCTGGGGTCCTGGCGGCCTGTCTGGAGAACCAGCTGGCCTGCAACCACAGGTTCGTGCGTTTGGATCTGTCCCGTCTGGCATTCCTCGACTCCGCCGGCGTGAGCGCGATCCTCAAGGCTCACGATTGCTTCATGGCCGATTGCGGGACATTGATCCTCACCGGCGTCGGCGCACGTCACGCGCGACTGATCGAGATCGTCGGCCTCGATTCGGTGTTGCTCATCGCTGCGCCGACGCCTGTCACGGCACTGACGTCTGCGTCGGCGTAGCCGCGACCCCGCTCCGGCGCAGGAGCGTCATCAGGAAGGACAGCTGAGCGCGCTCATCGGCGTCCAGGCCAGGCAGTCGAGCCGGGCGTCGTTGTGCCACGAGCTCGGCAAAGGTCCCGTCCAGGTACGCCATCAGCACGTCGGGATGGACATAGTGCGCTCGCGCGACGGTGCGGGTGTTGCCCAGAAATTCCGCCGCCGCGTCTACGGCCGCGAGCACATTGCGCTCCGGCGCGTCGCCTGGAGGTAACTGCCGGCGCAGCGCGCCGAACGCCACCCGCGTCCCGTGCCACGTCCGGAAGTCCTTCGCCGTCACCCTCGCCTCAGTCAATTGCCCCAGCCGCTCGTTCACCTCGTCCGAACTGATCGGCTCGCCGCTGACGGCGAACAGCCGTCGCCCGCGCTGGTCAAGCAGCCGGGCCACGACCCGCGCGACCGCGGCGTCAGACAGGGACAACACCGCCTGCTTGCCCGACTTTGCCGGGAAACAGAAGTCGACCGTCGAGCCACGCACCTGAACGTGGCGTTTGGTGAGCGTGCTCAGCCCGTAACTGTCGTTCTCCTCGGCGTAGATCTCATTCCCGACACGCAGGCCGCGAGCATCGATGATGCGCAACATGGCGGCCATGATCACGTCACGGTCCCACGTGCGTCGACGCAGCTGTACCTGAACGTGATCACGGATCGCGGGAAGCCGCGTGCCGAAGTCGATCAACCGATAGAAGTTCAGGCGGTCGCGGTAGGCGCGCCAGAGTTCGTTGTACAGGTACTGCCGTCGACCGCGCTCATCATCGCCGATCGCCAACAAGTGGCCGTCTGCGAACGTGCAGATCCACACCTCGCGCCAGGCCGGCGGTATCGCCAGGGCCTCGATCCGCCGCCGCTCGCGCACCGGCACCACTGCGCCGGTCGCGTCCCGATAGCTGAAACCTCGGCCACTGCGAACCCGCCGAATCCCCGGTTCCTCGCTGGACACGTAGCGCAAGCCCGCGGCGAGCGCGCATGCCTGCGCGTCCTCGTGCAGGGCGACGATCTGGGAGATCGATGGCGCCCTGCGCCCTGCCCGGGTCACTGGGCGCCCTCCTGGGCGGCGGTCAGCTCGACCCGTGCCGCTAGGCCACCCAGAAAGGACGCGAACCCGTGCGGCGCCCTCGCCGTCGTTCGTACGCTCGTGAGGACGGGAATCCGCGCAGTTCGGGCGATTCGAATGTGCCGGGCAGCCGCGCGCCGGGCCAGCAGCACGTCCTCCCCGGTGGCGAGGTTCGGCCACCCCCCGAGGTCGGCGTACACATCCGCGCGGATGCCCAGATTCGCACCGTGGACGTGGGGATGTCCGGCGCGCAACAAGTGGCCGTCGAACCACGCCTGCTCTACTCGGGCCATCAGACCAGGCTGGGGCAGGACGGTGCCGAGCACCACTTGCGCACCGCCGGCGGCCTCGCTGAGCTGCTCGACCAGCCAATCCGGCGGGACCGTGGAGTCGGCGTCGGTGTTGGCCAACCACATCTCGTCGAGGCTGGCGGGCTGGTGGGCGAGCGCCGCCTCCACGCCCAGGCGGCGTGCCGCGCCCGCTCGCCGCGCGCTACACACGACCGCGCCCACATCCTCGTACCCGGCCACGATCTCGCGGGTCCGATCGGTACAACCGTCCAGGACTACCACCGTCCGCACTTGGACGTCAGGTCGAACCTCACGGAGCCGGTGGACCGCCTCGGCGACAGAGTCGAGGCAATGCCCTATCGCCGCCTCCTCGTCGGCGGCCGGGATGACGACTCCCACGGCGCGAATCACCGCAGATCACGATCGTCGACGATACCTTCGCGTGCCGCCACCGATGATCCGGTGCGAGACCAGACATCGAGCACGAAGTCCGCTTCTCGATGATGGGCAATCGTGTGCATCCCACGGCCAAGAGCGTCGTGAACAGCACCGCCTGCGTGGGGATGATCGCCCGCACGGTGTAGCCAGTGGCAGGCGACCAGGACTGCGTCAGGTGCCATCGAAGCGGCAACCCGGTCGGCCAGCATCGCCAGATCCGCGCAGTAGTAGCCGACCTCGCTGAGCACGATGAGGTCGAACGTGCCCTCGGGCCAGTCGACGGGGATCCGACGACGTTCGACGAGGACGCCGGGCCGACCGACCCGCGATCGAGTCAGGTGCGCGGCGGCCGCGGCGGCGTCCCACGCCACGAGCTCGTCGCACCGTTGAGCCAGCTCACCGGTCAGCTCGCCCGTCGCGCAGCCAGGTTCGAAGGCCCTCGCAAACCGTCGGCGCGGGAGGCTAGCGAGCAGAATGGCCCGCTTTCGCGTCTCGTAGTAGCGGGTGCCCAGACCCCATGGATCTGGCTGGGCATCGTAGAGGGCGTCGAAGTATGACGACCGACTCGCGGCCGAAACCGCCTCGACGACGAACGTTTCGTAGTCACGCGCAAAGTGGGCGAGCATCTGCGGCGAGAGGATCGCCTCATCGCCCACAGCATCTGACAGGGCCGTGTGTTGGCTGCGGTGACAGGCCAATGCGGCGCGCTTGTCTTCGACAGCGGGTGGCGTCAACTGCAGGCGGCGCAGGTCGGGCCATGGGAGATCGTCCTGGTCAGGCGCCGACCAATGCCAGGCCCAAATCGGATACTGCCAGTGGACACAGCCGGGCGCGTCGGCAGCGGCTTCGGCCGCCGCCGCGGCGCTTGCCTCGTGGTCGGGATGACGATCACCGCGCCAGGGCGACACGACATGGGTGGCGCCCACCAGTCGCTGAGCGATCTGGGACGCAAGAACGTCCACATGAGCCGCAAGGTCGCCGTCAGGCAGGCCGAGGAACTCGACGCCGACGCCGCAGTGCTCCCCGGTCGCGCTTGTGGCCGCCTTCGCCGGTCGTGAAAGGGAACGGATCGCCGCGCGCACCTCTTCGCGTCTGCGCCGGGCCAGCCCAAGCGGGGTGTGTGTGGGAGATCTCGGATGTGAGGCCTGACCATCGGTGGCGATGACAACGTGAACCTCGGCGCCGCGGCGAAGGGCGTCGGCTATCAAGCCGCCGGCTCCGAGCGATTCGTCGTCGGGGTGCGCGGCGACGACGACTACGCGGTCTCCTGCGCCCGGGCAGGGCAACGCGTCGGCCGAGGTCAACGTGCTGTGCGCCCAGTGCTGCTCGTCGGTCCCGACTCCGTCGTGCATGAAATCGGAGCTCACGTCGGGTCCGGCAGGCGACGCCCGAGTGCTGCGAGATCTCGCTCGGCGTGGTGCTGGCGCACATAGATCTCGAGATCTGCGACTCGCCGGGCATGTTCCGCGTCGAAGGCCAGCGGTGCGGGACCAAGTGCATGCCCGACGTGCGTGATGGTGCGCTCGACGGCATCGGCCACTACGGCGCGCACCCGCAGCGCCAGCAATTCGCCGTCGAGCCCCGAGGCGGCTCCGTCGTCGATGGCCTGCGCGGCGGCGCTCAGCGCGCAGGACGCACCGTGTAGCGCCGCGTCGACCGCTCCTGCGTGCCATTGCGCAAGCTCTGAGTTGGTCTGCGCCGCCCGATCACGCAGGCGGTGCGCCAGGGCGGTCCCCGCACCGAACCAGCACGCCGCGACCCCCATGCCACCCCACGCAAAGCCTGGTCGGGACAAATACCACCCAGGCGAGCCGATCGGACGCCCTGGTGTCGAATCGAAATGAACCGGCACGCTGGGCACGGCCCGCAGTCCTCGCGCCACCCACGAGTCCGCCCGATCGACGTGAACGGAGCCGTGGCGCAGGTCGACGGCGAACAGCTGGCGGTCACCGCTCACCATGGCGGTGACCAGCGCGTGATCCAACTCGCCGGCAATCGAACACCAGGGCTTCGTGCCGCGCAGCACGAAACCCGCCTCGGTGGCGATGGCCTCCAGACGCTGACCTGAGGCCTCGGCAGCGAAGACACCCCAGGCGCCTTCGGGTTCGGGGGCGCGTGACTCGGCGAGAATCGCGAGCGCATCGCAATGCGCTTCGAGCACGCGCCCGGCGGTGAGATCGGAGCCGGCCACCAGGGCCAACAACCGCCATCGGAGATGGGTCTGGCCCGAACCAGGGAGCGGAAACTGGCCACCGTACTTGCGCGCCAGTTCTATCGCTGCGCCTACGTCCTCCGGCGCCTCGTGGGCGGCGGCCACCATGGCGTCGGCCCAGTCCGGCAGCCGAGCGCTCTCCCGCGGCCGAGTGCTGTCCATAGCTCAGGTCTCGGTCCCGGGGATACGCCGTCTGATGACCGCCACCGGGATCGGGCCGGCTGGGATGAGCGCCAACCAACGCACCTCGTCGCCTGCCGTGGCAGCCAGACGCTGAGCGCTGAGCGCCCCAATGCTGGGCTGCGCGCGGACACGCCGCTCGTGATCGGTCGACACGGCCATGAACCTCGCTCCTCGGTCTGCCTTCACACGGACTCCACCCAGAGATAACCGAGACGATCAATTCCCAAACTTTGGCTGACTTCGATCACCTCGTGTTTGAGAACGCCGGCTGCAGGGAAACACCCGCGCATCAGCGCGCAGATCTGCGGCGCTCATGGTGGTGGAGGTTCGACATGGGTGTCGTACTTTTGGTTCTGCTTGTTGCACTCGTTCTCGCTGGTGCAGGTTTCGCCCTCCATCTGTTGTGGATCTTGGCCGTGGTCGTCGCAATCGCGTGGCTGTTCGGATTCGCGTTCCGAAGTGGCGAATCAGCCCGCTGGTACCGCTGGTAACGACTCGAATCCCAAGCCGCCTCAACAACCGATCACAAGGGGAGCTCCCCAATGCCAGGTCGACGTGGAACGCAGACCGTCTCCGAAAACCCGGAACTGGTGTTCAGCCGCGCCCAGGCGCAGGCCGCCGATGCGCTCACTCACGAGGCGCGCACCCACGCCGTCCGGGTGGTCGCCGCGCAGGCCACAGGTGCGTCAGACTGCCGGGAGATGCTGCAGATGCTCGGTCTGCTCGACGTCCTCGTCGAGGACACGGCCTGGCACCCATCGGCGGCACCCATGTCGGCCTAGCCGCCTGCGCTGGTCAGCCCCACCGCCGAGCACCCAGCCAGTCGGTGGGGTAGAACTCGTGCCATGCCCACACCCGAATTCAGCACGCTCCGATACGAAACCCATGATCGCAAGGCCTATCTGACGCTAGCGCGGCCCGAGCGTCTGAACGCGATTAACGACGATATGCCCGGTGATATCCGGCGAGCCGTTGAGTACGCCAATGACGACCCGGGCGTCCATGTCATCGTGCTCGGTGGGGACGGCAAGGCGTTCTGTGCGGGCTACGACCTCAAGCAGTACGCCGAGGGCGACCCTGGGGCCCGGTGGACGCAGGGCGAGGTGTGGGATCCGATCGCGGACTACAAACAGATGAAGCGTAATTCCGACGACTTCTTCTCCCTGTGGCGCTCGCTCAAACCCACGATCTGCAGGGTCCAAGGGCACGCGGTGGCCGGCGGGAGCGATATCGCGCTGTCGTGCGATCTGGTGGTGATGGCCGAGGATGCCCGGATCGGTTACCCCCCAGCTCGTATATGGGGCTGCCCTACCACTGCGATGTGGGTCTACAAGCTCGGCGCCGAGAAGGCGAAGCGCATGCTGTTCACCGGAGACACCATCGACGGCGTTACTGCTGCCGACTGGGGTCTGGTACTCGAAGCCGTGCCGGCCGCTCAGCTCGATGCCCGCGTCGAACAGCTCGCCGATCGGATAGCGGGCGTCCCCCGCAACCAACTGGCGATGCAGAAGCTCATGATCAATCAGGCCTACGACAACATGGGACTGCACAGCACCCAGGTGCTTGCGACGCTCTTCGACGGAATCACCCGCTACTCCCCCGAGGGCCAATGGTTCGCGAAGTTTGCGCAGGAGCGGGGGTTCCACGAGGCAGTTGCCCATCGGGACTCCGGATCGTGGCTGCCAGACGGTGGTGGGGAGCTACCGCCGCGCTCGGGCGCCGAGGGCAGTGGGCGCTAGCTGGCGGCGCGCCATGACACCGGGCGCTAGCTGGCGGCGCGCCATGACACCGGGCGCTAGCTGGCGGCGCGCCATGACAC
>JALYIS010000107.1 GCA_030775705.1 Actinomycetota bacterium | reverse complement strand
CTTTCATCCAGTTCGTCTTCCTCGACGGCTTGAACGACGAAGGGGCCACCCGGGGACCGCATCCGGAGGGGGGCCAGGCAGCTGTCTCAACGGGTGTGACTCCGCTGGCCGTGTCGACCGGGTACTTCACCACGTCCAGCGGTCCGGTCGAGATACCGGCGGCGCAGTTCGTCCACCTCTACGTGGCGGCGGGCGCCTTCACTGTCCACGGGCGGCAGCTACGCCAGGGCGACTCCGTGCGCGCAGCCGACCAGGCGATGCTGGTGACGGGGGATGGCGACCTGCTGGTGTGGACTTCCGGCTAGCTGTCGCCCCCGATGGTGCCGTGGCCGGCCGCGGTCACGTCTTCGAGCCGGTAACGCTCGGCGGCCTCGCGCGCCGCTTCTGGCTTGACCTCACCTCGCCGGGCCAGTTGCTGCAGAACGGCGACCACGATCGATTGCGCGTCGACGTGAAAGTAGCGGCGGGCGGCGCCGCGCGTGTCCGCGAAACCGAAGCCGTCGGTGCCTAGTGAGGTGAAATCGGCGGGGACCCAGCGTGCGATCTGGTCGGGTACGGCGCGCATATAGTCCGAGACCGCCACCACGGGCCCGCTGGGGTCCTCCAGGCGCTGCGTGACGAAGGGCACCCGGCGGGTCTCGCCCGGGTTGACCAGATCGTGCTGCTCGCAGTCGATGGCGTCACGACGCAGTTCGTTCCACGAGGTCACCGACCAGACGTCGGCATCGACGCCCCACTCGTCGGCGAGCAGGTTCTGGGCGTGCACCGCCCACGGAACCGCGACTCCGGATGCCAGCAGCTGCGCGCGTGGACGGGCGCCCGCTCCCGGGGCGGCAGCACAGCGGTACATGCCGCGCAACAGCCCGTCGACGTCCAGATCCGGAGGTTCGGCCGGCTGGACGATGGGCTCGTTGTAGATCGTTAGGTAGTAGAAGATGTCGTGCTCGGACAGCGGCGCACCGTAGCTGCCGACGCCGTACATTCGCTCCAGGCCATTGCGAACGATGTGCGCGATCTCGTAGGAGTACGCCGGGTCATAGGCGACGCAGGCAGGATTGGTCGAGGCCAGCAGCGGCGAGTGGCCGTCGGCATGCTGCAGGCCCTCACCGGTCAGGGTCGTGCGGCCGGCCGTCGCGCCGAGCACGAAGCCGCGCCCCAATTGATCCGCGAGAGCCCAGAACTGGTCACCGGTGCGCTGGAAACCAAACATCGAATAGAAGATGTAGAACGGGATCATCGGCACGGCGTGGGTCGCATACGACGTCGAGGCCGCGATGAGCGATGCCATCGATCCCGCTTCGCTGATGCCCTCGTGCAGGATCTGCCCGGTCTTGGACTCCTTGTAGGACAGCAGCAGGTCCCGGTCGACGGCCTCGTACTCCTGTCCGTGCGGCGAGTAGATCTTCGCGGTCGGGAAGATTGCGTCGAGGCCGAAGGTGCGTGCCTCGTCGGGGATGATCGGCACGAAACGCGAGCCGATGTCCTTATCCTTGATCAGGTCCTTGAACAGTCGCACCGTGGCCATCGTGGTGGCCACCTGCTGCTTGCCCGAGCCGGCACGCAATTCGGCGTAGGCCTGCTCACCCGGGAGCGTCAGCGCCTTGGCGCGCACCACCCGCTTGGGGACGGCCCCACCGAGCGCCGCACGTCGCTCCCTCATGTACTGGATCTCGTCGGACTTCTCGCCGGGGTGGTAGTAGGGCGGCAGGTCGGCCTCGAGCTGCTCATCGGTGATCGGCAGGTAGAGCCGGTCCCGGAAGGCCTTCAGGTCTGCCGTCGTGAGCTTCTTCATCTGGTGCGTGGCGTTACGGCCCTCGAAGGACTCCAGCGTCCAGCCCTTGATGGTCTTGGCGAGGATCACCGTGGGCTGGCCGACATGCTCGCGCGCGGCTTGGAACGCGGCATAGACCTTGCGATAGTCGTGCCCGCCGCGCGACAGCTTGCGCAGGTCGTCGTCGGACATGGATTCCACCATCTTGCGCAACCGCGGGTCGCCGCCGAAGAAGTGCTCGCGGATGTAGGCGCCGGACTCGACCGTGTAGGTCTGGTACTGCCCGTCCGGTGTCGAATTCATCTGGTTCACCAGCGCGCCGTCTCCGTCACGGGCCAGCAGCGCATCCCAATCGCGGCCCCAGACGACCTTGATGACGTTCCAGCCGGCTCCGCGGAAGTAGGACTCCAGTTCCTGAATAATCTTGCCGTTGCCGCGCACCGGCCCGTCCAGTCGCTGCAGATTGCAGTTGATGACGAACGTGAGGTTGTCCAGCTCCTCGCGTGCGGCGACCCCGATGGCGCCCAGCGACTCGACCTCGTCCATCTCGCCGTCGCCGAGGAAGGCCCATACGTGCGAGTTGGACGTGTCGGCGAGGCCCCGTGCGTGCAGGTAGCGGTTGAAGCGAGCCTGATAGATGGCACCTATCGGGCCCAGCCCCATGGACACTGTCGGGAACTCCCAGAACTCGGGCATCAACCTCGGGTGCGGGTAGGACGACAGTCCGTAGGGAGCACGGGAGCGTTCCTGGCGGAAGCCGTCCAGGTGGTCCTCGGTGAGGCGCCCCTCGAGATAGGCCCGCGCGTAGATGCCGGGCGCGGCGTGGCCCTGGAAATACACCTGGTCCCCGTTTCCGCTGGCGAGGTCCTTGCCGCGGAAGAAATGGTTGTAGCCGACCTCGTACAGCGAGGCGGCGCTGGCGTACGTCGCGATGTGACCGCCGACGCCAACTGTCTTGTTGGCGCGCGACACCATGATCGCCGCGTTCCAGCGGATGTAGGCGCGGATCCGGCGTTCGATGTCCTCGTCGCCCGGGAACCATGGTTCCCGCTCGGGCGGGATGGTGTTGATGTAGTCGGTGCTGCGCAGGGCCGGTACGCCGACCTGTCGCTCTCGAGCGCGCTCGAGCAACTTGAGCATGAGGAAGCGGGCGCGTTGCCTGCCGTCGGAGTCCACGGCGGCATCGAGGGACTCGATCCACTCCCGGGTCTCCTCCGGGTCGATGTCGGGCAGTTGGCTCGGCAGGCCGTCGGTGATGATGCTGAACCGGTCTCGTGTCACCCGACCAGTGTCCACCTTCGGGAGCCGCTAGGGTCGGCTAGAGAGTTACCCCGCAGTAATGCAGGATTGAGTGGCACAGTCGGAACGGAGCGCCGGCCCCGGGTCGGCCCGAGAGTCAGGAGATGTCACCGTGAGCACCAGCTCGCCTGCCGGAAGTGGGCAGGGAATCGCTGAGCGAATGGGTCTGAAGCCAGCCATGATCGTGATGGAGATCGGATATGACGCCGACGTGGACGAGGACCTCCGGGAAATCGTCGAGGTCCACACCGGTGAGGAGCTGGTCACCGAGGACTCCGACGAGGTGGTCGACGTCGTGCTCGTCTGGTACCGAGCCGACGATGGCGACCTCACGGACCTGCTGGTAGACGCCATCGCACCGCTGGCCGAGAGCGGGGTGATCTGGCTGCTCACTCCCAAGCGCGGGCGGCCCGGATACGTCGAGCCATCCGATATCGCCGAGGCAGCAGCGGTCGCCGGCCTGTCGCAGACGTCGATCACCGCGGTCAGCCCGGAATGGTCCGGCGCCCGCCTGGTCGGGCGCAAGTCGGGACCCAAGAAATGATCCAAGTAGGCGACGAGGCCCCTGACTTCACGCTGCGTGACCAGAACAATGAGGAGGTGACGCTCTCCGGGTTCCGGGGTGTGCGCGCGGTGCTGTTGATCTTCTACCCGCTGGCCTTCACCGGCATCTGCACGGGAGAGCTCTGCGCGGTGCGTGATGACCTCTCGACGTTCCAGAACGACGACGTGCAAGTCATGACGATCAGCGTCGACTCGCCCTATTCGCACAAGATCTTCAGCGAGCGCGAGGGGTACGAGTTTCCACTGCTCGCCGATTTCTGGCCGCACGGCGGCGTCGCACAGGCCTACGGCGTGTTCAACGACGCCGTGGGCTTCGCGAACCGGGGCACGTTCCTGGTTGACCTGGCCGGCATCGTGCGGTTCGCCGAAATGAACCAGCCTGGCGATGGTCGCGACGCGCAGGACTGGCGAGACGCCATCAAGGCGCTGTAGGGCGAGCAAGACTGGCTCTGCAGGGTCAGCGCACTCGCCCGTAACGGTCGGCGAGTTTGGCTGCGCGTACCTGGTCCGCGGTCTGCGCCGGTTGGTCGCCGCCCGGGGGCACGCCGCTGACGCCCGCATCGGCCTCGTCGATGTCGCGTTCCACGGCGTGGCGGGATTCGGCCCGGATCATCGCGAACGGCGCGGCGAGTGCGAGCATCGCGAACAGGTACCACTGGATGATGTAGGCAAGGTGCTGCGGCTCGATCGCGCCGCCGGCTGGATTCGACAGGTCAGGATCTGGGATCGCCATCAGCGAGCCGACGCCCGGCTGCCCGTCGAGCAGCTCCGCATAGCCGTTGAAGACCGGCGTGCCGAGGCGTGCAGACTGGTCTCGGGGGTTGATCTGCTCAACCTGGTTCCCGGTCAGTTGGGAGGCCTTGTCACTGCGCGTGTCGGCAGGTTCGATCCGCGCAATCACGCTCAGCTGCCCGACCGGGGGCGGGGGTGGCGTCGGCACCGATCCGTCGGGAGCGGGCAGCAGGAAGCCACGCACCACCATCAGGGTGCCGCCCGCGGTGCGCAACGGGCTGACCACGAGGAAGCCGTTGATGCTGTTCACCGTTCGCCCGCGCACAAGCGAGGGGTGGGCCAGGTCGAACGTACCGGTGGCCGTGACACGCTTGAATTTCACCGCATTCGCGGCGGGCGCGGGCGTCGCTCCGACCAGCGGCAGCACCTGCGTGAGCGCGGTAACGGGCGCGTGCGCGTTGCGGCGCAACTCGGCGTTCTCGCCGGCTTTGGTCGCCAACCGGGCGATCTGCCAGCTGCCGCACCCGACACAGACCGCCGCCACCACCACCATGAGCACGGACAGCGCCGCGTATCGCGGGCGACGCAGTTCGTTGAGCACGTGAACACGGTACGTCGCAGCTTGATGGGCCGGGCCGGTACCCTGATCCGGGCCGCGTTCCATGGTCCCAGGGCGCTTAGCTCAGCGGAAGAGCACTCGGTTTACACCCGAGCGGTCACTGGTTCGATCCCAGTAGCGCCCACCCCCTGCAGAGCCCATTTCTACTAGGCTATAGGTCCTGCGGCCGTGGTCGATAGGTTCGCGATCCTGCGTTCA
>JALYIS010000106.1 GCA_030775705.1 Actinomycetota bacterium | reverse complement strand
CCGCCAGATCGCTGATCCGTACGCACGGCAGCCGGATCGAACCGGCGCGGCCGACCAGGTAGATCGTGCGGGCATCGACGGACAGCCCACGCACGTCATCCCACGGCAGCGTCTTGCTGCCGAAGGCCAGCCGGACCGTGATCCCGCGCCCGTCGACCACCGTCGAATTGCGCGCGATGAAGATCGCCGCGATCACGGGGATGACCAGCAACGCGGTCTGGGGGCCGAGTACCGCCGGCGCAGACTCCGTGCCCTGGCCCGTGAACGCGAGGGGGAGCACGCAGAACACCAGGAACAGGACCATGAGATAGGCCACCTTGGGCAGCCGGAAGGTGGCCGCGGTGGGCGGCGTGGCCAGCGCCGCAGGCGGGGAAGGGTTGGCCGACGACATCTGAGAACGGTAACCCTTACTGTTCAGGGGTGAGCACCGACCGTTCCGGGGAGCCAGGATCGCCAGTCGCGTCAGCCGCGGCGCAGCCCAAGCCGCACCGTAAGCCGCACAGCGGCATCGTCACCGACGGGCTCGAGCGTGCCGCTGCCCGTGGCATGCTGCGGGCCGTCGGCATGGGTGACGACGACTGGCGCAAGCCACAGATCGGCGTCGCGTCATCGTGGAACGAGATCACTCCCTGCAACCTTTCCTTGGACAGGCTGGCCAAACAGGCCAAGGTCGGCGTCCGCGGTGCGGATGGATTCCCGCTCGAATTCGGCACGATCTCGGTATCAGACGGCATCTCGATGGGCCACGACGGGATGCACTACTCGCTCGTCTCGCGTGAGGTGATCGCCGATTCGGTCGAGACGGTGTTCCGGGCAGAGCAATTGGACGGTGGCGTGCTGTTGGCCGGGTGCGACAAGTCGCTGCCGGGCATGTTGATGGCCGCCGCCCGCCTGGATGTGGCCGCGGTGTTCCTGTACGCCGGATCGACGTTGCCCGGCCGGTACCAGGGCCGCGACGTGACCATCATTGAC
Source organism: Actinomycetota bacterium (assembly GCA_030775705.1). Taxonomy (GTDB): domain Bacteria; phylum Actinomycetota; class Actinomycetes; order Mycobacteriales; family Jatrophihabitantaceae; genus JALYIS01. The sequence continues at coordinate 1,706 of JALYIS010000106.1, read as the reverse complement.
GCCTTCGAGGCCGTCGGGGCCTGTCTGGCGGGCCGGATGACACGCGAGGAGGTCACCGAGATCGAGAAGGCGATCTGCCCGGGGGAGGGTGCCTGCGGGGGTATGTACACCGCGAACACCATGGCATCGGCGGCAGAGGCACTGGGCATGTCGCTACCCGGCTCGGCGTCGCCACCGGCGCCTGACGCTCGCCGCGACGCATTCGCCGAACGCTCTGGTGAGGCAGCCGTCCACCTGGTCGACGCCGGGATCACCGCTCGCACGATCATGACCAAGCAGGCGTTCGAGAACGCGATCACAGTGGTCATGGCGCTGGGCGGCTCGACCAACGCGGTGCTGCACCTGCTGGCGATCGCACACGAGGCGAAGGTCGAATTGAGCCTCGCGGACTTCAACCGCATAGGTGACACGGTGCCACACCTGGCCGACGTGAAACCGTTCGGCCGCTACGTGATGACCGACATCGACGCCGCGGGCGGTGTTCCCGTCGTGATGCGCGCATTGCTGGACGCCGGCCTCCTGCACGGCGAGGCCTTGACCGTCACCGGGCGCACGATCGCCGAGAACCTCGCCGCGCTCGCACCACCGGATCCCGACGGCAAGATCATCCACGCCATGTCCGATCCGATCCACCGCACCGGCGGCCTGACCATCCTGCACGGGTCGCTGGCCCCTGAAGGTGCCGTGGTCAAGAGCGCGGGCTTCGACCTCGATGTCTTCGAGGGAACCGCACGGGTCTTCGATCGCGAGCAGCTGGCAATGCAGGCCCTCGCCGAGGGGCTGTTGCAAGCAAACGATGTGGTGGTCATTCGGTGGGAAGGACCTAAGGGCGGCCCGGGGATGCGCGAGATGCTGCAGATCACCGGTGCGATCAAGGGCGCCGGCCTGGGCAAGGACGTACTGCTGCTCACCGACGGCAGGTTCTCCGGAGGGACCACCGGGCTGTGCATCGGTCACATCGCACCAGAGGCGGCTGTCGGCGGTCCGATCGCCCTGATCGAGGACGGCGACCGGATCCGCCTTGATCTCGGCGCGCGCAGCCTCGACGTGCTGGTGGACGAGGCCGAACTGGAACGACGGCGCGCCCGATGGAAGCCGTTGCCGCCCCGCTTCGACTACGGCGTGCTGGGCAAGTACGCGAAGCTGGTCGGTTCGGCGGCCAATGGAGCCGTCTGCGGGTGAGCCCTCTTGGGTGAGCCCTGCGGGCCAGCCGCCGCGGGCTACGCGGGACGCCCGAAGTCCTCCGTCATCCAGAGCTTTTGGGTGCGGGCATCGATGTAGATGTCGATGCCGATGTCGGTGAAGCGACGGCTGAGGATGTTGAGCCGGTGGGCGTTGTACGGGGCCCTCTCGTTGAACATCATGCCCTCCAGCGCCAGCGCGCCGGCCTGGTTCTCGACGCTGTTCCAGGCCACGTTCTCCCCCGCCCAACTCCAGCGGTACCCGGCGCGGCTGATGCGGGTGGTGAAGTACGCCTCGTGCGGCAACTGGTGCGACATCGTGTTGTACGCAGCCATCGCCACGTTGTGCGAGTGGGCGCTGCTGATCAGATGGACATTCATGCGCAGCGCTGGGAGCCGGTAGCTGGCGCGCTCGGCATTGAGGCGGGTCAGCACCGCCCGGGCGATGCCGGCCCGCGTGGCCGATGGCGTCGAGGCGCCTGCGGGCTGGGTGTCCACCGCGACTGCTCCGGCGACCGCCAGACC
>JALYIS010000105.1 GCA_030775705.1 Actinomycetota bacterium | reverse complement strand
GGTGATCTACGACCCCGACCTCGTGGCCAGCCTGCCGACCGAGCTTGTGGTGGCCTCCGGATTGAACGCGGTCGCGCACTGTATCGACGCCATGTGGGGCCCGCGCGCGGATCCGATCGATCAAGCGTTGGCGATGGAAGCGCTTGCCGCGCTGCGGATCGGCCTGCCCCGAATATTGCTCGGCGAGACTGCGGCCGTTGGGACCACGCTCTACGGGTCTTACCTCGGCGCCGTCGCGTTCTCGTCCGCTGGGTCCGGTATGCATCATAGGATCTGCCATGTATTAGGCGGTATGTTCGCCCTGCCGCACGCGCCGACGCACGCAGTGGTGCTGCCGCATGTGCTCGCCTTCAATGGCCCGGCCGCCCCAGACGCGGCCCAACGGATAGGCGCAGCGCTCGGCGCGGACGATGCGTCGGTAGGACTGGAGACGCTGCAGCAACGCCTCGGCGCACCGCGAGCCTTGCGGGATCTCGGCCTGCGCGAGGCCGACATCGCCGCGGCGGTGGCCGGCATCCTGCCCGCTTTGCCGACCAACAACCCGCGAGCAGTCTCCCCCTCGTCGCTGACCGCGCTGCTGCACAGAGCTTGGTCCGGTGACAGTCCACGATCGCAATACTGACCCGATGGAGGACCGCTCATGACGCAGCAATCCGAGCCGACCGATCAGTCGGCCCGCGAACAACTGTTAGTCGACGCCGTGGTCGCCAGCTTCGCTGACACCCCGGATGTTCGGCTGCGCGGCATAATGTCGTCGTTGGTGAGTTACCTGCACGCGTTCATTCGCGAAGTCCGCTTGACCGAGGGCGAGTGGCAAAAGGCCATCACGTTCCTCACCCGCGCCGGGCACATCACCGACGAACGCCGGCAGGAGTTCATTTTGTTGTCGGACGTCCTCGGCGCGTCGATGCAGACGATCACCATCAACGATGCCGCGAGTGACGGGGCGACCGAGGCTACCGTCGTAGGCCCGTTCTACGTCGCCGGTTCCCCCGAAGTTCCGCTCGGCGGTGACATCGCCAATGGGGCGGGCGGGGAACCGTGCTGGGTCGAGGGCACGGTGACCGATACCAGCGGGCGAGCGTTGGCTGGGGCCCGGCTCGAGGTATGGGAGGCCGATGACGACGGATTTTACGACATGCAGTATCCGGATGGCCGGATGGCAGCCCGGGCGCACCTGTACACGGACGACGACGGTGGCTACCGCTTCTGGGCGCTGACGCCGACGCCGTACCCCATACCCGATGACGGCCCGGTCGGCGAGCTGCTGGCACTCACGAACCGATCACCGCTGCGGGCGCCGCATCTGCACTTCATGGTCACGAACAAGGGCATGCGCCGGTTGACGACCCACGTGTTCGCGGCCGGTGATCAGCTCGGCTACGACAGCGTGTTCGGGATCCGGCAGTCGCTGATCGTGGAGTTCGTGCCTGCCGCCGCGGACGAACCAACCCCGGACGGGAGCGACCTTGGTGGGCGGAGCTGGAGCCACGCTCGATTCGACATCGTCCTTGCCCCGGCCGCCCGCGATGAGACCGCCCGCGACTAGACCGTCACGAGCGGCTCGACATCGACGAGCAGGAGGTTCACCAGCACGGTTTCGAGCCGACGAACCTTATCCAAGGAGGTCGCGTAACGATCACGCCGGGCAAGCACTCGAATGATTACATGACGTCATTCGCACGCCGTCGGGGTTCGATCTCGAGTACGGCGTCGGCGGCCGCATCGTCAAGGATACCTGGGTGCCAACGTGGTTCCGGAGTCCCAGTATCTGGGGACACAAGCGCACGTTCGTCACGAGGAAGTCTGTCGTCGATGACACGGCCGGGCCTTCGAAAGGCCGCGGACTGGCGGCCGTGCCGGAATCGTCAACCCACTGAGCCCTCGTCAGAAGCATGACAAAGGAGTCCCGATGACCTCATAGCGGATGCGAACGATGTCGCTGTCGCGCCATTGATGGCATCGCTGCGGCGCCGACCTGCCAATGCCGACATGCTGATGCACGCCCGCAACGTCCGCGTCACCCGTTCGATTCGAGTCTGCAACCCAGGGTCTGAATCCCGAACACGCGGGTGGTTCTGCTGAACATGAGCGCACTGGGCGTGACTCGAGCACGCCGACGAGTTGACGGTCTTGTCGACGGCTTTCTCACCTATAGCTAGACCCAAGAGCAGGAGAGAAGTGTCATGGAATCGGCGAGGACGCGGTTGGCCTGGACCAGGGTCTGCGGTCACGGATCTCGACGACGTCGAGGCAACAACCCTCGACGTGGACCCACCCATCGCGGTGTTCCACACCGAAGGCGCGTTCTACGCGATCGACGACACCTGCACGCACGACACCTACTCGCTCGCCGACGGCTATGTCGACGGGTGCGAGGTGGAGTGCGCATTGCACTTCGCGCGCTACGATCTGCAGACAGGTGCGGCCCCGTGCCAGCTGGCCAACGGCGGCGTCCGAACGTACCCGTGCGAGGTCGAAGACGACGACATCTTCGTCGACATCAGCAGTCGAGGCTGACGCGGGCCGCCGCGCATCGAACGGGCAGCAATCATCACCTATGACTGACCTGCCGCTCGGGAGTAGCCAGATGGCGGAGTTGACAAACCCGTGCATTACGACTGGCGGTGAACATCGCCATGTCCATCGTCATCGGCGACAGTTCGGAAAGTCCGGTGCCGAGGTCCTCGAGGCGGCGCGTGGCGCGCCTGTCCTGTGCAGGGTGTCGAGTCGAACGAACAGGGTCGCTGATCGTGGTCGATCCAGACGCGGGCACCGGCAGGCTCGTGGGCCGCTACGGCTCACGAGGACGCGTTCCCTGCGGGGAGCAGCGTCTTCGAGCTCGGTAGCCAGTTTCGCCTCGCCCGGCCCAATGGGCTGCGTGATCGGGCCATGCCCTTCATGGCGGAATTGTTCGGCCAGACCCGGCAAACGATCGCGCGGTTTCTCGGCGGTCTCGGTCCTAGCCGTCTGAGTCTCGGTCAGCGCGCGTTGGCGAGGTCGAGCGCGACGTCGACGATCATGTCTTCCTGACCGCCCACGAGGCCTCGGCGTCCGACCTCGATGAGGATGTCGCGGGTGTCGAGGTCGTAGGCCACCGCGGCGCGTTCGGCGTGGCGCAGGAAGCTTGAGTAGACCCCGGCATAGCCGAGCGTGAGCGTTTCGCGATCGACTTGCACCGGTCGGTCCTGCAGCGGACGGACAAGGTCATCAGCGGCGTCCTGCAGCGCGAACAGATCGCAGTTGTGCTGCCAGCCCTGAATGTTGGCGACCGCGATCAGCGGCTCGATCGGGCAGTTGCCGGCGCCGGCGCCCATGCCGGCGAGGGAGGCGTCGACGCGAGTCACGCCGCACTCAACCGCGACCACCGAGTTCGCGACGGCGAGCGA
>JALYIS010000104.1 GCA_030775705.1 Actinomycetota bacterium | reverse complement strand
GGCACTCGTCTACGAACGAAGCGCTCCCGGCGATCCTCACCCCGGGCAGCAGATCTGCGGTCTCGAGTCCGCGCCGCGCGGCGCACTGGGTACAGACGGTCACTCGTCCGCCGGCCAGTATCGCGTCGCGAAGTTCGGCCAGCGGCGCGGCGTGCGGCAGTTCGAAGTCCTCTGCTCGTCCGGGCGTTGCCAGCCACACAGCCTCGCCGGTGAGCCACAGCGACACCGCTGCGCCCATCGCGAGTGCGGTCGCTGCCACGGTGAACGCTTGGGAGCACCGCTCGGCTTCAACCGAACCTGCTGTGCATTTCACGACCAGAGGTCGCAGTGTGGAGGGGGTCATCCCGATATCCTGCCTGCATGCAGGCGTCCTACGTCCTCATCCTGATCGCCGTGTTCCTCGGGCTCGCCTTGGCCGCCGGCTGGGTCGTCCGCAGGCTGCTGGCCGGTGACTGATCCCGCAGGCGTCGCCGACACCGACGACCTGCGCTCCAGCGCACCACTGCACGACAGCCTGCTTGCCCTGCTACCCCTGGTCGGCAGGTGGCAGGGCACCGGCCACGGTGTGGCGCCCATCTCGCGGGCCGAGTTCGACTACCGCCAGGACGTTCGGTTCTCCCACGACGGGCGGCCCTTCCTGGCCTATGAGTCGCGCAGCTGGCTGATCGAGGTGGACCCTGCGCCGGACGCCGATCCGGCGCAGGCTCGGATCCTGCGGGGTGCCTGGCGTGAATCCGGTTTCTGGCGGGTCGGCGCCGGGCAGGACGACATCGAGGTAGTGCTGGCCTCCAACACCGGCGAGGCGCTGGTGCTCACCGGGACGGCGGGCGTGACGAGCTGGGAGGTCGGCTCGATCTCCGTTGCGTCCGCCCCTACCGCGAAGACGGTAGGGGGTGAGCGCCGGCTGTACGGGCTGTTGGCGGGCCAGCTGGTCTACGCCACCGAGCTCGCGCCGGCCGGAGCCCCCTACGAGCCGCATCTGAACGCGCGCCTGCGCCGGCTGTGACGAGCTCTGGCGCGTTCAGCCCGACGGGAGGGTCGCGTCCGGATCGAGGACGAGGCCCAAGGAGCGAGCGGTGTGGTCCAGGATCACCCAGACCTGTTCGGTGAGCGCCGCGGTGAGTTCCGCCCTCGGGACGTCGCGGTGGTCGAGCCACCAGGCCGCGGTCGCGTCGACCATGCCCACGACGCCGACGATGACCCGTTCCGCCGGAGTGGTGTCGAGATCGAGAAGCTTCATGTAGTGCGCCAGCAGCGCCGTCAGTTCATTGGCGAACGCGGCCTTGGCGTCATCGACGGTCGGTGAGCCGGTCGAGTTGACGGCGTAAGCGTGCTGGGCAAGGAATCGGTACAGGTTGGGATGTGCCTCGATCCAGCTCAGATGCTCGTTGATCGATGCACCGATGATGTCGCGTGGCGAGCCGATGGTGGCCAGACCCGTGCGAATCTGCTGCCCGATCTGGCCTGCGACGTGCCGGGCGACGGCGAAGTCCAATGCTTGCTTGCCGTCGAAGTGCCGGTACACGTGCGTCCGGGGGACGCCGGCCATCTCAGCGACCTGCCCGGTCAGCGCGTTGGGGCCGTGCGCCTCGATTGCGTCAATTGCGGCATTGATGATCGCTATCCTACGTTCGAGACGGTGCGGATCCCACCTCGTCGAACGCCCGTCGCGTGCGGATTCGGTCATATCGGCCACCCTAGTGCTCGATTTGCCCATCGCGACGTAGACAAGTATCTGTTACGGGTTGTCAAAGGCACATGTAACTGGTACACCTTGTATGTGTTACATCGTGTCAGGTCGACCAGCGAGAGGGGTGGGTGGCGATGACCGCCATTGCCGAGCCGGAGCGGATCGTTACCGAACGGGCCAAGCCTGCGGGGGAGGCTGCCGTGGATCGCCGTGCGAAGACGGCAATGCGCCTGCTCGCGTCATCGGCCAAGAACTCTTACGACCCGCTTCTCGACATCGACTGGGAGGCACCGGTCGCCACCGACCTGGCGTTCATGCCCCTGGAGCGAGTCTCGCTCTATGGGACGCCGATGTGGGATCGGATGACCGAGCAACAGCGGGTCGACCTGTCCAAGCACGAGCTCGCTAGCATCGCCGGAACCGGCTTGTGGTTCGAGATCATTTTGGTGCAGATGCTGGCGCGCTATGCCTATCACCAGGATCCGCAGGCGGCCCACACCCAGTACGCGCTGACCGAGATCGGGGACGAGACGCGGCACATCATCATGTTCGCCAAGGCGATCGACCGGATGGGGGCGCCCACGTACCGGCCGCCGCGCTACATCCACCACCTCGCGCGCGTCTACAAGGCCACCGCGCGTGGCCCCGCGTTGTTCGCACCCGTTCTCGTCGCCGAGGAGGTGACCGATCGCCTGCAGCGCGCGACGATGAACGACGACACCATCAACCCGCTGATCCGCATGGTCAACCGCATCCACGTGGTCGAGGAAGCGCGCCATGTCCGCTTCGCCCGCGAGGAGGTCGCCCGGGTCACCTCACAGTCCGGGCCGGTGGCGCGGTGGATCAACAACCTGGTGACCGCACTGGTCGCCTCGTTCGTGGTCCATGCGCTGATCAACCCCGAGGTCTATGAGGCCGTGGGTCTCGATCGCAAGGAGGCTGTCGCCGCAGCACGGCGCAACCCCAACAACCACGAGACGCGCCGGTGGTTGGGGGAGAAGATCATGGCGTTCCTCGACGAGCAGGCCATGGTCACCCGAGCCACGCGACCGATCTACCGGTTGGTCCACCTGGTCTAGGGCACCCGGACATAGGTCGGCCCCCGAATCCTGTCCGCCTCGGCGGGTCGGCTGGACGGGCCGACGATTCGGGGGCCGGGTAGCTGCCGGGTAGTGCTCGCCGCCGCCTACGCGGTGCGGGCAACGCCCTGCTGTCCGAGTGCGTACAGCGGCTAGCTGGCAGCCACCTCACGTGTCCAAGACTGTTTCAACGTCGGACCACCTCCTCTCTCGTGTACTGAAACGGTACGTCGCGCCTGATCGTCTCGCAACGGCGTTTCTGCCCGGCGACGATCGCGTCCGGCAGCCCTATCATGGGGTGGCGATGACTCACCACCACGGCGGCCAACCGCCGGATCTGGCTACCGCGCTGCGCACTCGCGGCCTGCGGGTCACCGCTCAGCGGGAACAGGTTCTCGATGCCGTCCGCCAGCTCGGTCATGCCACTCCGGAGCAGATCAGCGACGCCGTGCCGGCGGTCGATCTGACCACGGTCTATCGGAGCCTGGAGTTGCTGGAGGAGCTGGGGCTGGTCAAGCACGCCCATCTGGGCCACGGCGCTCCGGCCTACCGATCGGCCGACGACGAGCACATTCACGTGGTGTGTCACGCCTGCGGCAGCGTCGTGGACGCGCCCCCCGACCTGGTCGATGCGCTCGCGTTGCGGCTGCGAGCCGAGCGCGACTTCGTGCTCGACAGGTCGCACTTCACGGTGTTCGGCAAGTGCGGGGTATGCACGACGGCGGAACAAACCGCACCCGCGGAGCGCTGAGTCAAGTGATGAGTCCGCACGCCGAGGCAGTCGAGCACGACGAGGGCGTCGACAGCGCCATCCCGTGGCACTACGGCGACCCGTTCGGGGAGCAGCGTCAGCTGGTCGGAGCCGTCGGCGTCATCGACCGTGGTAACCGCGACATGCTCACGGTCACTGGAATCGATCGGTTGCCTTGGCTGCACTCGATTTGCTCGCAACACGTCGCGGACCTCCCCGACGGGGCAAGCGCCGAGTCTCTGGTGCTCTCGCCCCACGGTCATGTCGAACAACAGTGGCAGCTGACCGAGCTCGACGAGACCGTCTGGATCGATACTGAGCCCGGTGCCGGCCCCCAGGTACTCAACTACCTGCAGACCATGCGCTTCATGAAGCGCGTCGAGCCTGCGGACGTCTCCATGGACTGGGCCGTCGTCTCGCTGCGCGGCCCTTTGACCGACCAGGTCCTCGCCGCCGCCGCGCTGCCGATCTCACCACCGCCAGCGCCCGCGCGCGCGATCTCGCTCCCGTCCGGGGGGTTCGTCCGGCCGATGCCCCGTGGTGCCGACCTCATAGTGCCCCGCGCCACGTCGACTGCGATGATCGATCGGTTGCGCGCGGCAGGTGCGCAGCCCGTCGGCATGTGGGCGCTCGAGGCGATACGGGTGCAGGCCCGTGTCGCGCGGCTGGGGTTCGAGACAGATCACCGCACGATCCCGCACGAGGTCGGCTGGATCGGATCGGCGGTGCACCTGGCAAAGGGGTGCTATCGAGGGCAGGAGACCGTTGCCCGCGTACAGAACCTTGGCAAGCCTCCGCGCAGACTCGTGCTGCTGCATCTGTCCGGCGACTCGGATGCGCTGCCCACCCCAGGCACCAGCGTGGAATCGGCTGGGCGGAGCGTCGGATTTCTCGGCACTGCAGTACACCACTACGAATTGGGCCCGATCGCCCTCGCCGTGATCAAGCGGACGACACCCGACGATGCCGAGCTCGTCGTCGGCGGTTCAGCTGCCGCGATCGATGCGAGCCCGTCGGTCTGACCCCGATCACGTCGTGGTCCGCTCAGGCCAGCGTCCACCCCGCCGCGGCCAGTGCGATTCCGGCGGTGACGCTGAGCGCGACGTAGCCGGCGGCCCGTGCTGGGTGGTGGCGCTGCGCCAATGCGAGGACCTCCACCGAGAAGGCGGAGTAGGTGGTCAAACCGCCGCACAAGCCGGTGCCGACCAGGGACTGCACGTTGCCCGGCCAGCCCGATCTCACCACGCCGCCGGCGACCAGTCCCAGCACGAAGCAACCCACGAGGTTCACGGTCAGCGTGCCGAACGGGAACTCGATCCGGTGCCGGGACTGCACCAGCCTGTCGGTCAGATAGCGCAGAACGGATCCGAGCGCGCCCCCGGCGAACACCAGCAATACCGTCACGGCAGCTCCGGATCGACCGGGTCGACGGCCCCGTGCGCGCCGGGCGCGCCGCGTCGAGCCGCCCATCCGCGGGTCAGGCCCATGGCCCCGAACGCCGTGACCAGACCACCGGACAGCGACGCGGCGACGTAGCCCAGGGCCGCAGGGCCAGCCAAACCGCGTGACTCGAGCGCGAACGTCGAGAACGTCGTGAACCCGCCGAGCACCCCGGTGCCGAGCAACGGACACACGAGCCGGTGAGGTCGCCACACCTCGCTCACCGCGACGACCAACGCGCCGAGCAGGGCGCTGCCGACGATATTGATGATGAGTGTCCCGGTGGGGAAACCGCCGCCGGGAGGGTTCAACGATCTGGACAAGGCGTAGCGCAGCACTGACCCGATGCCGCCGCCGAAGGCGATTACCGCGAGGACCGGCGCGTCGGCGGAACTCCTCGGGGTCTCAGCGCTCACTGCGACCTACCCGGGCGGTGAAAGGACCACGGGCTCGGCGTCCGTCGAGATCCGCGGGCGCGCGCGCTGCGCACGCAGACCGTCGATCGTCAGGACGATCAAGGCGACCCAGACCATGACGAAACCGATCAGCTCCGCGGCCGGAGTCGACTCGTGGCGGATCCCGACACCGACCGCGAACTGCAGTACGGGCGCCAGGTACTGCAGCAGACCCACCACGCTCAACGGCAGTCGGCGCGTGCCGGCGGCAAAGAACAGCAGCGGAATGACGGTGACCACGCCGGTGGCGGCCAACAGCAGAGCGTTGCCGGCTCCGTGCGTGCCGAACACCAGCTTGCCCTGGGCGCCGATAACCGCCAGCGCGACGATGGCCGGCACGAACATCACGCTCGTCTCGACGGCCAGAGAGTCGACCGCGCTCACGTCTGCCCGCTTCTTCAGGAAGCCGTAGAGGCCGAAGGAGGTTGCCAGGATCAGGGCGATCCAGGGCGGACGGCCATAGTCGACCGCGATGACCACCACGGCCGCGCCACCGATGCCGACCGCGGCCCACTGGGCCGGTCGCAGATGTTCACCCAACACGAAGACGCCGAGCAGGATGGTGAACAACGGATTGATGAAGTAGCCGAGGCTGGTCTCGACGACGTGATGAGTGTTGACACCCCAGATGTAGGTGCCCCAGTTGACCGATACCGCCACCGCCGCGGCGGTGAGCAGGAGGCGTTGGGTGCGGTTGGCCAATACCGTTCGCACCCCGGCGAACCCGCCAGTGAGCCGCAGGATGATCGCCACGACGATAAGCGACCAGGCCATCCGTTGGGCAAGGATCTCGGCGGTTCCGGCAGGCTCCAGTAAGGGCCAGTACAGCGGAAACAGGCCCCAGAGCAGGTATGCCGCCGCTCCGTAGGTCAGCCCACGCCGGTACTCGGAATCCTCGGCCACGTCTCCTACCCTACGTTCGCGCGCGGGCAGTTCCCGATCAGGCGACGGACCAGGTGTCGGCGCCGCGCAACAGCGCGTCCAGTGCGTCATCGTCGCCAGGTGCCTTCGACGCCGCCAGATCAAGTTGTGTCGCCATTGCGGCGTCATAGGTGGGGCGCTGCACGTCACGGAAGACGCCCATCGGCGAGTAACGGCTGTCCAGCGACGACAACCGCGACAGTGCGAATGCGTAGGCGGGGTCATCGGCGTGTGCGTCGTGGATGACAACGCGGGGGTCCTCGGCTGCGACGTTCTCCTCGACGCCGAGCGCACCGCTCGGTCCGCGCACGACCGCGGTGGAGCCGATACCGGCGCTGTCGCGCGGCCCGAAGCGCAGCGGTTCGCCGTGCGTCATCGGGATGATCCAGTCATCGCGCGTGTCTGATTCCTTGATCAGGTCGAAGGCGCCGTCGTTGAAGATGTTGCAGTTCTGGTAGATCTCAACCAAGGACGTGCCCTCGTGCTTGGCTGCCTCGCGCAGTACCTGGGTGAGGTGTTTGCGGTCTGAGTCGAGAGTGCGCGCGACGAAGCTCGCCTCGGCGCCGAGCGCAAGCGAGACCGGGTTGAACGGGTTGTCCAGCGAACCCATCGGCGTGGATTTGGTGACCTTGCCGACCTCCGAGGTGGGCGAGTACTGGCCCTTGGTGAGCCCGTAGATGCGGTTGTTGAACAGCAGGATGGTCAGGTTCACGTTGCGGCGCAGGGCGTGGATGAGGTGGTTGCCGCCGATCGAGAGCGCGTCGCCATCGCCGGTGACGACCCACACCGAAAGGTCAGGGCGGGAGGTGGACAGCCCGGTCGCGATCGCCGGGGCACGACCGTGGATCGAGTGCATGCCGTAGGTGTTCATGTAGTAGGGGAAACGGCTGGAGCAGCCGATGCCGGACACGAACACGATGTCCTCGCGTGGGATGCCGAGTTCGGGCATGAAGCCCTGGACCGCCGCAAGGATCGCGTAGTCGCCGCACCCCGGGCACCAGCGGACCTCCTGGTCCGTCTTGAAGTCCTTCGCCTTGAGGGCGAGGGCCGGTCCGTGAGCTCCGGCACTGTCGAGGGGATCAGTCATGGCTCAGCACTCCTTGGAGCATGTCGGCGAGTTCGTCCGCCTTGAACGGCAGCCCGCGTACCTGGGTCACGCTGAGGGCGTCGATCAGGTATCGCGCACGGATGAGCATCACGAGCTGGCCGAGGTTCATCTCGGGGATGACCACCTTGTCGTAGCGCGACAGGATGGCGCCTAGATCGGCGGGCAACGGGTTGAGGTGGCGGAGATGGACCTGGGCGATCGACGCCCCCCTCGCCCGGACCTGGCGGCAGGCCGCACCGATCGGGCCGTAGGTCGACCCCCAGCCAAGGACGAGGACCCGGGCATCGCGATCGGGGTCGTCCACCTGAAGCGGTGCCAAGCCGGCAGCGATCCCGTCGACCTTCGCCTGTCGCGTGCGCACCATGAAGTCGTGGTTGTCCGGGTCGTAGCTGATGTTGCCCGTCTTGTCGGCCTTCTCGATTCCGCCGACGCGATGCTGCAAACCTGGCGTGCCGGGTACCGCCCACGGCCGAGCAAGGGTCTGCGGATCGCGCAGGTAGGGCAGGAACTCGCCGACCTGGCCGCCGTTGGTGCCGTCGCCATTAGGCTCGGTGGCGAAGTCGACGTGCAGGTCGGGCAGGTCCGCGACCGCAGGCACCTGCCACGGCTCGGAGCCGTTGGCCAGATAACCGTCCGAGAGCAGGAAGACCGGCGTGCGGTAGGTGAGCGCGATGCGGACCGCCTCGATTGCCGCGTCGAAACAGTCGCTGGGTGAGCACGGCGCGACGATCGGTACCGGCGCCTCGCCGTTGCGGCCAAACATCGCCTGCAGCAGGTCGGACTGCTCGGTCTTGGTGGGCAGGCCCGTCGACGGGCCCCCGCGCTGGACGTCGATCACCAACAACGGCAGCTCGAGAGACACCGCGAGGCCGATGGACTCGCCCTTGAGCGCTATGCCAGGCCCCGAGGAGGTCGTGACGGCCAGAGCGCCTCCGAATGCCGCGCCCAGCGCCGCGCCGATGCCGGCGATCTCGTCCTCGGCCTGGAAGGTGCGAATGCCGAAGCGCTTGTGCTTGCTCAGCTCGTGAAGGATGTCCGACGCAGGCGTGATCGGGTACGCGCCGAGGAAAAGCGGGAGCTTGGACCGGCGGGCGGCGGCGATCAGTCCGTAGGACAGTGCCAGATTGCCGGAAATGTTTCGGTAGGTCCCCGACGGCAGGACGGCCGGCTTGATCTCGTAGTGCACCGCGAACGCCTCGGTCGTCTCGCCGAAGTTCCAGCCTGCCTTGAACGCGGTGATGTTCGCCTGCGCGATGTCGGGCTTATTGGCGAACTTCTGGCGGACGAAGTTGATGGTCCCCTCGGTCGGCCGTGAGTACATCCACGACAGCAGACCCAGGGCGAACATGTTCTTGCTGCGCCCCGCGTCCTTGCGCGAGAGCCCGCTTCCCTCGACGGCGTCCAAGGTGAGCTTGGTGAGGTCCAGCGCATGCACCACGAAGCCTTCGAGCGATCCGTCCTCAACCGGGTTGCCCGCCCACCCGACCCGCGCCAGCGCTCGATCGGTGAAGTCGTGGGTGTCGACGATGAGCGTCGCGCCCTTGGGCACGTCGCCGATGTTCGCCTTGAGCGCAGCCGGATTCATCGCCACGAGTACGTCCGGTCTGTCTCCCGGGGTGAGGATGTCGTGGTCTGCGAAGTGCACTTGGAACGACGAGACGCCCGCCAGGGTGCCCTGAGGCGCGCGGATCTCGGCCGGAAAGTTCGGGAACGTGGCGAGATCGTTGCCGAACATCGCGGTCTCTTGGGTGAATCGATCGCCGGTCAGCTGCATGCCGTCGCCGGAGTCGCCCGCGATGCGAATCACGACCTGGTTGAGCTGTTGGAGATTCTTTGACATGCGGGTACTGAGCCTCCGGCATCGGATGGAGCTGCAGCTGCCGGAGAGTGACGCAGGGATTCTGCTGACACCACGGCGGCGCACGCAACCCTCACATACTACTGAGATCAAGCCTGGATGCGCCCGTGTGATCAGTCACTAACGGTGCCCAGCCGTCAGGTTGTGGTCCGTTGCGCGTCACCGAGACGGACGGGCGCAAGCGGCGGCCACCCGAGGGGCGCGACGGTGACAGGAGCATGTCAGGTAGGTACGCTTTGGCGACGAATGCGGGTTGAGTATGGGTTTGTTCCCTTTGGCGAGCAGTGCGATTGGGACGGCGTTCAGGCGGGTAGGGACCGCCAGGGTTTCGTATCCGCGGTGACGCTCTCGCGGGCACGGGTGCATTGGGCGCGGGCGATGTGTGAGGGGGCCGGGATGAAGGACTTGGTACTGCCCGCGTTCGCGATGGACTGTCGTGACTGGATAGTCGTCACGCCCTCCCAGCTCGGACTGCCGGACGAGGTGGGCGGCACGCCACTGCTTGCCCTGCTGAGCAGTGCGGTGATCGGCCCAGATTCGTTCCGCGCGGTCAACGGCGCACTCTCGATCGGCTTGCCCGACTCCGGGGTGACCACGGCCGCCGTATGTC
>JALYIS010000103.1 GCA_030775705.1 Actinomycetota bacterium | reverse complement strand
GTTTGTCGGCGCTCGACGCGCGGAGTCCGACCATCGGGGCCAGAACTTGCGCACGCAGATCGGCAAGCGCCTCGGCATCTGAGTGCAGGACCAGCTCGGTCAGGTGTTCGTCGGTGTCGACGACGTCGGGAGCAGTGATCCCTAGAGCGTGAGCGCGGACGACCCGCTCGTAGGAGCGGGCGGCCTGCAGCCATGGGCGCGTCGGCCCGATCAGCGCGCGGCGTCCGGACAACGATCGCCTCAGCCGGCGACGGCCGGCTGTGTCGACGTCGGGCACGAGCAACGCGACGTTGTCGTCGGCGGCGCCGAATCGCGGCAGGTCGTCCGCCAGCACCAGCGTCCCGGACCCGGCGAGAGCGCGCAGGTCCCGCACGGGACCTGGCAGTAGGACGGCGGTGAGCGTGTCCGGCGCCGACCACCCTGCCCGGGCGGCGGCGGCCGACAGCACCTCGGTGGAGTCGCCGGCGAGCAGGCTTCGAGTGAAGCGCTCGAGGTAGCGCTGTTGGGCGCGGTCCGCGGTGGCCAGCTGGTCGGCGTGCCCGGCCACGCTCGCCGCGGACAACTCGTCTATGTAGGCAAAGACGAGTTCGGCGAACTGAGCCATCGTGGCGGCGGGGGCGCGGCCGGTGACCGCGACCCCCGAGAGCTCGCGCCACGCGACGCGCGCCCCCACGCGGTACGCCGCCAGTAACGCGTCCATGCTTCGACCGTTGCGTGCTTCACCGCGTCCGAGGGAGTACGCAGCGTCTAGCGCCGGACGCAACGGGGAACCAGGATCGGAATCGTGCGCGCGGGCAGCAAGCTTGAGGAACCCGCCCAACGCCATCTCGACGGCGCCCTCGATCTGCTCACCCATCGGCCCATCCAGCGCCCCGGCGTAGCCCGGGACCTCAGAAACGATCGCCGCCACGGTCTGAGCGGCCACCGCCGGCAGCTGCGCCCGCAGCGTATTCGTGACGGATCTCGTAAGTCCTAGAGCATTCTGCTGCGACTGTGGCATGGATCACCTCCCCTTCTATTCTCTACGAACAATAACAGCATCCCGATTCACGTTAGGCAGACAAGCAATCGCACCTGTCGACAGCCAGACTTGACCTGTGACCACCACCCTCGCGAAGCCGTTGGCCTGGAACTCGGCCACGTCGGCACTGCGGCAGCGCGCAGGCCGGCTCGCCGAGCTGGCCGCGACGCCGTTGCTGCCTGCGGACTACCTCGATCTGCTCAGGCCTCTGCGCTCGGGCACGAATCTGCGCGGGCGTATCACAGCGATCGCCGCCGAGACCGCGGACGCCGCCACAATCACCATCAAGCCCGGCCGCGGTTGGCGTGGACATATCCCCGGTCAGTACGTGCGTGTCGGCGTGGACGTGCGCGGCGTTCGACAGTGGCGTGCCTACTCACTCACCTCGTCGCCAACTGGCACGAGCACAGCTCCACCCACGATCGCGATCACCGTCAAGGCGATACCGGACGGTGTGGTCAGCAACCATCTGGTGCGCTCGGCGCAGGTCGGAACTATCGTCCAGTTGGAGCAGGCCTGCGGTGAGTTCAGCCTCACCGACGCCGGGCCACCGAAGAAGCTATTCGTTACTGCAGGCAGCGGCATCACTCCAGTGATGGGCATCCTGCGCAACCACCTCGACGAGCTCACCGACGTCGTGCTCGTGCACTGCGCACCGACGCCGGCCGACGTGATCTTCGGCGCTGAGTTGCGGGCGCTGGCGGCCGACCGGCGCCTCAGGCTGATCGAGCAGCACACTGACACCGACGGACGCCTCGACACGGCCGCGCTGGCCAAGCTCGTTCCCGATCTCACCGAACGCGAGACCTGGGCCTGTGGGCCAACCGCGCTGCTCGACGCCATCGAAACCCACTACGCCAGCAGGGGATTCGCCGAGCTCCTGCACACCGAGCGATTTCGACCGCGCGTCCTGCACACAGGCGAAGGAGGGACGGTGCAGTTCTCGCGCTCCGCGACGACCGTCGAGGCCGACGGCGACACCGCGCTACTTGATGCCGGTGAAGCCGCTGGCGTGCTCATGCCGTCGGGCTGTCGGATGGGCATCTGCTTCGGCTGCGTGGTGCCACTGCGCGAAGGAGCGGTGCGCGATCTGCGCAGCGGCGACCTCACCACGGCCGCCCTGGGCGACCGGATTCTCATCCAGACCTGCGTGTCAGCTGCGGCCGGCGCCTGCGACATCGACCTCTAGGAGTTTGATCATGACCGTCCTCCAGCACAAGACCGACAACCCGATCGCGCATCTCGGTGCGCAGGACATCGAAGACCTCGGCGCGGAACTGGACGCCATCCGGGCCTCGATCATCGCCAGCCGCGATGACCGCGACGCCGCCTACATCCGCCGCGTCATCGATACTCAGCGCTCGCTCGAGGTGGGCAGTCGAGCCGTGCTGCTGTTCTCCCTGTTCCCGCCGGCGTGGGCGCTCGGCACGGCGGGACTGTCGATCGCGAAGATCCTGGAGAACATGGAGATCGGGCACAACATCATGCACGGCCAGTGGGACTGGATGCGTGACCCGAAGATCCATTCGACTACCTGGGAATGGGACAACGCCTCACCGTCGGACATGTGGAAGCACTCGCACAACGAACTGCACCACACTTACACGAACGTCATCGGCAAGGACAACGACCTCGGCTACGGAATCATGCGTGTTGACGAGGACCAGCGCTGGATGCCGTTCTACCTCGGCCAGCCGCTGTGGAACTTCGTCAACGCCTGCCTGTTCGAGTACGGGATCGCCGCGTACGACCTCGAGCTGGGGAGAAATTGGGCCGGCCGAAAGGACAATCCCGAGTTCCAGCGGCAGAGCAAGGCCGTGCTGGCCAAGATCCGTAAGCAGATGATGAAGGACTACGTCGTTCACCCACTGCTGTCAGGCCCGTCCGCACCGGCGACGCTCGCCGCGAACGTCGTAGCCAATGTCGTTCGAAACGTATGGACGCACTCGGTCATCATGTGCGGGCACTTCCCCGATGGCGTTCAGACCTTCACCAAGGCGTCGATCGACGGTGAGACCCGTGGCGAGTGGTACCTACGCCAGATGCTCGGCTCGGCCAACATCAGCGGCGGGTCGTTCCTGCACCTCATGACGGGCAACCTGTCGTTCCAGATCGAGCACCACCTGTTCCCCGACCTGCCCAGCAATCGCTACGCCGAGATCGCACCGCAGGTGCAAGCTTTGTTCGAGCGCTACGGCCTGAGTTACACCACCGGATCGCTACCGCGTCAGGTCGGATCGGCGTGGAAGAAGGTCATTCGCCTCTCCCTGCCGAACGGCTTCATGAAGAGTCTCAAATCCGTCCGGACCCCAGCCGCCGCCATCGCAACGGTCTCCGAACTTCGTGGTGGCCGTCGCACGATTGCCCGCTGCGCCGCCTAGACCGCGATCGGCACGCCGGCCCATGCATGGATCGGCGCGCGCGTACGGTTTGATGGCGGACATGAGTCCTCAGCAAACCCCACGCGTCATCGACGGACGGGTCAGTCGTAAGACCTCCAACAGCTTGAAGATGAGCTTCCAGGAGGGGGCTGGCGATCCACTCGCCCTCGCCGTGCAATGCAGCGAGGATGGCAAGGGCAGCAAGCTGGGCGTCCTGTTCGGATTCAAGAATGGCGGGCCGGGCAAGCACGGGCTGACCTACGAGGACGGCCGCAAGATCGTGGTGCAGTCCCGGGAGATGAAGCCCACCCTGATCACCGCGTCCGCAGGGGCCGCGGTGGCCCAGATCAACCGGGGCGACAGCTCGACGGCGGTCACCCCGGATGGCAGGGACGTGCTGCACTTCGCGGCGGACCCG
This sequence comes from Actinomycetota bacterium, assembly GCA_030775705.1. Taxonomy (GTDB): domain Bacteria; phylum Actinomycetota; class Actinomycetes; order Mycobacteriales; family Jatrophihabitantaceae; genus JALYIS01. The sequence continues at coordinate 64,962 of JALYIS010000103.1, read as the reverse complement.
ACGGAGCCGATGACCATCGATATCTTCCGAATCGTCATCACCGATGCCTCCGGCGGCGATGTCGGGCGGCTGCATGTGATTCGCAAGAACGACGGCTGGAAAACGGTCAGCGACGTGCTGGACTCGGCCTGGAACACCTACCTCTGGTGGGATCGTGCGGGGGCTCCGCTGCCACTGCTCGTGCTGGGCACCAGGCTCATCCTGCTGCGCGAGCTCGACGAACTGGAGCGCGATGTCCTCCTGAGCGCCTGTGTCGACCTCGCCATCGGACTGCGGCCCTACATCAAGCAGATGAACTAGTCGACGCGGCGATGAGTCTCAAGCCTTGCTGATCTACTCGATGGGCGTCTCGGTGGACGGCTTTATCGCCGACCGCGAGGGCGGGTTCGGATGGACGGTCCCCGGCGATGAGCAGTTTCGGTTCCACCTCGAGCAGGTACGCGAGCGCGGCGGGTACCTATGCGGCCGCAGACTCTACGAGACCATGCTGGTCTGGGAGACGGATCCGTCGATGCGCGTCACCGAGCTCGGAGCCGCGTTCGCCGACACCTGGTGCGCTCTGCCAAAGGTCGTCTTCAGCCGGACGCTCGACAGAGTTGAGGGCAACGCCCGGCTCGCCGAGGCGTCGGTGACCGCGGAGGTCGCTGCGGCGCTCGCCGCGACCGACAAGGACGTCTCGATCGGCGGCGCCGGCCTGGCTGGGGCCGCGATCGAGCTCGGTATGGTCGACGAGCTGCGCATCTTCCGCCATCCGGTCGTCGTCGGTGACGGCACCCCCTTCCTGCCGCCCGTCACGCAAGACGTTCGGCTAGATCTGGTCGAGACCAGGACGTTCGGTTCGCGCGTGACCTACGAGCGCTACCGGCGCTCACAGTCGGGACTCAGGGATCGCCCTTAGGACGCAGGCTCTGACGGGTCGGCGTTCCATCTGATGTAAAGCATGGTGGCGTCGTCTCGTATTCGCACCTGGGCATGATCGAGGGCGGATCTGACGAGGCGGCGGATGACCTCTTGCGGTGCCCCACCGGAGAGATGCTCTCGTTCGAGCAGGTCACGTAAACGGTTTTCGCCGAAATGTTCGCCGCTGGGGGCCCGGGCCGCGGTGACCCCGTCTGTGTAGAACAGGATCCCGTCGCCAGGTTCGAGCGACACCTCAGCCAGGCTGCCGACGATGGCGCCGAGTGCGCCGAGACCGATGGGTACTCCCGGCCGGACCTCGACGGGCGCCAGCGTGCTGCCGCGCCTGACGATGATCGGTGGTGGATGGCCGCAGGTGAGCCAGCTCAGCTGTCCGGTGTCCAGGCGCAGGCGCGCCAACAGGGCAGTCGCGAAGGTGGAAGGACCGGGAAACGCTCGGGTTGCCGCGTCCACCGACGTGGCGATCTCGGGTAGGTCCTGTCCCGCGCGGCGGCTGTGCCGGTAGGCGCCGACGAGCAGGGACGCGAGGATTGCGCTGCCCAGACCGTGGCCCATGGCATCGAACATTGCGATGTCCAGGATGCCGTCGTTGACGGCGTAGTCGAAGCAGTCGCCACCCACTTCGTAGGCAGGTTCGAGAAGCCCCGCCAAGGTGGTACCGGCACTGGTGAAGGACAGCGGCGGTAGCAGCGACCATTGCATCTCGGCCGCGAGGTCCATATCTTGGCGGCGGCGCAGCAGGTGCGGCAGGTCGGTGTAGTGGGCACTGGCCATGACCAGGTAGGCCGCGGCAAGCCCCAGCTCGATACAGAAGTGCTCGACTTCCTCGTCAAATACGGGGACCGTCATCGCGAGCACGCCCAGCTTGTTCGCCCGCTCCAGCACGGGCACCCACACCTGCCACTGGTCACCATGCCTGGCCGCCAGTACGGTCGCGCTCTGAAACGCGCGTCCGGCCATCGACCCGTCAACGGTAGCCACCTCAGGGCGTTGGCCGTGGGCAAGCACATCGGGGTGCGGCATCAGCGCGGCGTGTTCATAGTCGATCAGATACAGCACCAGGTCGGTGGCACCGATGGCCGCCGTGGCCGTCATCAGTGTTTCCACGAGCGCGTCCGGCTCTGCGACCTGCTGCGCCAGCAGCAGTGCTCCGATCGGACGCTGAGACCGCTCGAGCACGCTCGCCCCCTGACCGGTACCGATGCTGACGTTCAGCGCGGTCCAACCTACGGCACCTGTCCTCAGGTCAGCGTCCACCATCGGGGCGGCCGAGCCGGTGCGGCGTGATCGAGATCTGAACCGACTGCCGGACACGTCCTCAGCGCAGCGCCGTCGGCAGGTCGCTACCGAGGGTGGAGCGGTAGCGCGGGTCGTGGAACAGCTTCGCGGTCAGCGTGTGGCTATCCCGGAAAAGGGAGAAGATGGCGACCGCGAGCAGCGCGCCGGCCATCGGACCGGACAGATAGACCCAGAGGTGGGCGAGCAGCGGCGCGAGCAGGGCCGGGGCGAGGCTGCGGAAGGGGTTGAGGCTGGTGCCGGTGTAGGGGGCGCCCTGCCAGACGAGGGCGGCGACGAGGAGCCAGTTTCCGAGCGGGGTCCACCGTGCGGAGCGGGGGGTGGAGGTGAAGAAGAGGATCATCAGTACGAGGCTTGCCGTCATCAGCGTTTCCAGGCCGGCCGCCTCCAGGGCGGTCACGCCGCGTCCGGGTTGGGTCGCACCCAGATGCAGCTCCAGGGCAGTGTTGCCCCAGGTCAGGCGCAGAAATGCGGCCGCGGAGAGGGCGCCGAGAAGCTGGGAGGCGATGTAGCCGACGACATCATGGTGGTGGACCTTGCGTTGGGTCCAGAACGCGAGGGTGACCGCGGGGTTGAGGTGGGCGCCGCTGATCCGGCCGAGGGGGCTGAGCGCGACGAGGCTGCCGGTACCGGCGAACAGCAGCCCGGTGATGAGCAGCCGGATGGAGTGGCTCGGCAGATGTGCAGCAACCGGGCTCCGGGCTCCGAAGTCGAGGAACACCGCAGACAGACCACCGGTGAGCAGGATCGCGGTACCCAGGGCCTCGCAAAGCCATGGCGTCCAATGCCAGCCGCCCTCGGGGGGTTTGCTGGGGACAATGTCGAGGGGCCGCGAGTCTGAACGCCTGAGGACCGATCCACTCTGCGTGGCGGGCTCAGTCATCGCACGGGGCCGGTGGGGTCATGGCGCCTATCCGCGCTGGGTGCCGGGGTTACCGGTCACAGGCCGACGCTGCCTTGCATGATGCCGCCGTCGATGACCACGGTGGTCGCGCTCAGGTAGCCGGCCTTCCCAGAGGCGAGGAACACGACGACATCCGCGATCTCGGAGGGCTGTGCCATTCGGCCCAGCGGGATCGCCGCGTTCAGGGCTTTCATCTTGACCGGGTCGGCTTCGGTGGTGGCGTTGATCGGGGTCGCGACCGCGCCCGGGGCGATGTTGACGACCCGGATGCCGTGCCCGCCGAGTTCCACGCCGGCGGTGCGCGTCAGCATCCGGATTCCGCCTTTGGAGACGCAGTAGGCGATGTTGCCCGGCATCGGCCAATCCTCGTGCACCGACGATATGTTGAGCACGAGTCCTCCCCCGCCTTGCCTGATGAACTGTTTCGCGGCGGCCTGGGTGCCGAAGAAGGCGCTTTTCAGGTTGATGGCCATGACCTTGTCGAACTCGACTTCGGACGTGTCCAACAACGAGGTGCGGGTTTCGACGCCCGCATTGTTGATCAGAACGTCCAATCGGCCGAACGTGTCGACGGCGGTGGCCACCATCGCGTGCAGGTCTGCCACTTTGGACACGTCTGCCTGCACTCCGACGGCGTGCCCGCCGGCAGCCTCAACCCGCGCGATCACCGCGGCGGTCTCTTCCGGGTGCACGACGTAGTCGATGACCACGTTCGCGCCTTCGGCGGCGGCGGCGAGAACGATCGCCTCCCCGATGCCACTGTTGCCGCCCGTGACCACGACCGTCTTGCCTGCTAACAACATGGGCGCTCCCGAACGTGGAGGATTGCTCGCCCGGACGGACGCGCACAGCTCTGCGTTCCAGTGTGTCTTGCCCGGGTAGGTTCCCCACCAGCTGGGGTGACGTCCCGCTCCCCAACGGTGTGGGCTGGCACGATCGACCGATGAGCCGCATCGAGGACTATGCCGTGATCGGTGACCTACAGACCGCCGCGCTGGTCAGCACCGCCGGTTCCATCGACTGGCTGTGCCTGCCGAAGTTCGACTCGCCCGCATGCTTCGCCTCCTTGCTCGACAGCCCCGACGCCGGGCAATGGACCGTGGCCCCAGCCAACGGCGGGATCTGTAGCACCCGTCGCTACATCGAGGACACCATGGTGTTGGTGACCGAGTGGCGCAGCCGGGAGGGCACCGCTCGGGTCATCGACTTCATGCCCCCGCGCGGGCACGCCCCCGATGTGGTGCGGATCGTCGAGGGCGTTCACGGCACCGTGGCGATGCGATCGCTGCTTCGGCTGCGCTTCGACTATGGCCGCGTCGTTCCGTGGGTCCGGCACCACGCAGACCGGATGGAGGCGATCGCCGGTCCCGACCGGGTCCGGCTCCGCACGCCGGCGCCGACAGAGGGGCATGAGCTGGCGACGGTGTCGGATTTCACCGTCCGTGCTGGGGACCGGGTGCCGTTCGTGCTGACCTGGAACCCCAGCCACGAAGCCCCGCCCCGAGTCGTCGACGCCGAAGCCGCGTTACGCGACACGCTTGCCTTCTGGCGCGAGTGGACCGCCAGCGGGACCCCAGTGCATGGCCCTTACCGGCAGGCCATCACTCGGTCGCTGTTGACGCTGAAAGCCCTGACGTATCAGCCGACCGGCGGGATCGTGGCCGCGGCCACCACCTCACTGCCGGAGAAGATCGGCGGCCCTCGCAACTGGGACTACCGCTACTGCTGGTTGCGCGACTCGACCTACACCCTGCAAGCCCTCATCTCCGCCGGCTACCGCACCGAGGCCAAGGCCTGGCGGGAGTGGTTGCTGCGGGCCGTCGCCGGCGACCCGGGCGAGTTGCAGATCATGTACGCCCTGGACGGGACACGGCGCCTGCCCGAAGCCGAACTGCCCTGGCTGGCCGGCTACGAGAACTCCACACCTGTTCGCACCGGCAATGCGGCTTCAGACCAACTGCAGCTCGACGTCTGGGGTGAGACCCTCGACGGCCTCGCGCTGGCCCGAGAGTCCGGCATCAGCCCCCACGACGACGCGTGGGACGTGCAGGTCGCACTCATGGAGCATCTGGAAGGTGTGTGGGACCAGCCCGACAACGGGCTCTGGGAGATGCGCGGCCCCCGCCGGCACTTCACCCACTCCAAAGTGATGGCGTGGGTCGCCGCCGATCGCATGGCGGCCGCGGTACGCACCCACCCCGACCTGCACGGGCCTGCCGACCGGTGGGAGGCGCTCAAGGACACCATCCACGCCGACGTCCTGACCCACGGATTCGACACCACCCGCAACACGTTCACCCAGTCCTACGACAACCCGGGCCTGGATGCCAGCCTGCTCATGATCCCCCGCGTCGGGTTCCTCCCGCCTTCCGACCCACGCGTGCTCGGAACCATCACCGCCATCCAGCACGACCTCACCGAGGACGGGTTCGTCAGACGCTACGAGACAACCGACTCCGACGACGGCCTTCCCGGCGGAGAAGGGCTTTTCCTGGCCTGCTCGTTCTGGCTCGTCGACGCCCTGCACCTGGCCGGCCAACAACAGCAGGCAACCCAGTTGTTCGAGCGGCTGCTCACCCTGCGCAACGACGTGGGGCTGCTCAGCGAAGAATGGGACCCCAGGGCCGGCCGCCAACTCGGCAACACGCCCCAGGCCTTCAGCCACTTCCCCCTTGTCACCAGCGCCTTGCAACTGCACGCCGGCAGGGGCCACCACAGCAACCGCCCCATCAGGGCACCGGCGGGCGCCGAGGGCGCCATTGACACGACCAAGGACCCGAGAGGCCAGCAGTAGTAGCCCCCGCGGTCGGCGTCTCAGGTCAGTGGTGGTTCGCGGTCGCGGCGAACGCCGGCGTGTTGCCGGTGATGATCCAGTTTGCGGTGATGGTGTTGCCGGTGATGGTGCCGCCGCCGCGCGACGTGGACAGTGACGGCGTCGCGCGCTCGTTGACGGATCCGGACGACGTCGGCTGGCAGGAAGACGTCGTGCCACACATTCGATCGCCGGCTCGGATCGGAGGTTCGATCGCCATCTGCTCCTAGAAGGCGATCGGTAGGCGCTTGACGGCGTTCATGAAGTTGCCGGTGACGAACTCTGCGTGGCCGACGTGGAGTGTCGGGATGCGGGTGAGCAGTTCACCGAACAGGGCGCGCATCTGCGTGCGGGCGACGTGGCTGCCGAGGCAGAAGTGGACGCCCCCGCCGCCGAAGGCGACATGCGGGTTGGGGTGGCGGGTCAGGTCGAATTTCCATGGGTCGGGGAAGACGGACTCGTCACGGTTGGCCGAGGAGTAGAACATGACGACCTTGTCGCCGGCGGCGATCTGCTGGCCTGCGATCTCGGTATCGGCTCGGGCCGTGCGTCGGAAGGTCATGACGACCGATCCCCACCGCAGGAACTCCTCGATCGCGGTGGGGATGTACTTGTCGAAGTCCGACAGCAGCAGCGCCTTCTGATCCGGGTTGTCAGCCAGAGCCATGAGGGCGTGGCTAATCGTGTTGCGGGTGGTGTCGTTTCCGGCGATGGCGAGTAGGCAGAAGTAGGAGCACAGCTCTTCGTCGGAGAGCTTGTTGCCGCTGACCTCCGCCGTGACGAGGGCGGACATGAGGTCGTCGGCCGGAGTGGCGCGACGTGCGTCGACGAGTTTCTGGGCGATGTCGTGCAGCGTCGCTATGCCGCCCATCAGCAGGGTGGCCGGGTCGCTGTCGCCGATGTATTCCGGGTCGTTCCAGCCGACCATGTCCTCCACCGCGCGAACCATGCGGCCGCGTTCGCTCGCGGGCACTCCGAGCATCTCCGAGATGGTCCACAGTGGCAGCAGGGCCGAGACCTGCTCAACGAAATCATGTGGCCCGTGCTGGATCAGCTCGTCCACGATGGCAGTTGCCTGGGACTGGATTTGCTCACCGATCAGCCGCACTTGGCGCGGGCTGAAAGCTGCCGATATGAGGCGGCGGGTGATGCCGTGCTGGGGTTCGTCCATCGCGAGGATCGACTGCGTCATCTGCAGAAGTTCTGCGGGGACGTTCTCGAACATCACGCCGCCGTACTCGGGGGACGAGGCGAAGATCTCGTGCGCCTTACTCACGGCGACCACGTCAGCGTGCCGGACGACTGCCCAGTAGCCGAGGTCGTTCGGGTCGTCCATGAGCGCACCCTCGGCCGGCGGGTGCCAGGACACCGGCCGTTCCGTGCGGAGCACGGCAAGCGGCTCATCGCGCTCCCGGGCTGAGCGCGCCCAGTACTGCAGGGTGGACAGGTCCATCGAGTCGTAGGCCGGTTTGCCGGGTGTCATTAGTCCTCCAAATGACAACTATAATGTAAGTTACGTTACGATACGTATGGAGACTCCTCAAGGCACCGCCGAACCCGCCGCCCAAGCGGCCTTCGACATCCGCATCGTTGACAATCGGTAGAACCGAGAGAGCTAGGAGATCCAGGTGGGCATCGACATCGTCAGGCAGTTGCGCGCGACGTTCGGCGACGGACGTACGCGTCCGGTCAGTTGGCGCCTGCAGCAGCTCGAACGACTCGAAGCGATGCTCACCGACGGCGAGGCCGACATCGCTGCCGCGTTGGCCTGCGATCTCGGCCGGAGTGCCGCCGACAGCTTCCTCGGCGACGTCGCACCGTCACTGGCCGAAGCTCGCTACGCCCGCAAGCATCTGCGGACCTGGATGCGGCCCGGCCGGGTCGGCCTGCCACTGTCGCAGCGACCAGGTCGAGCCTGGTATTCCTACGAACCGCTCGGGGTCGTCCTCGTCATCGGACCCTGGAACTACCCGGTGTACCTCACGCTCGCACCGCTCGTTGCCGCGATCGCAGCCGGCAACTGTGTGGTCGTCAAACCCTCTGAGCACGCCCCGCAGACAGCGACTGTCCTCGCGCGCCTGATTGCCGCCTACCTCGACGAGGACGCGATCACTGTCGTGCAAGGCGGTCCCGAGACCACCCAGCAGCTGCTCGGTGAGGGCCTGGACCATGTCTTGTTCACCGGCGGTCCCGAGATCGGCAAAGCCGTGATGGAGGCGGCCGCACGCCGCCTCACACCGGTGACGTTAGAGCTGGGTGGTAAATGCCCCGTGGTAATCAGCGCCGATGCAAACCTGCTTGTCGCTGCCCGTCGCATCGCTTGGGTCAAGCTGCTGAACTCAGGCCAGACCTGCATTGCGCCGGACTACCTGCTCGTGGAACGGTCGGTACGCGGGCAGTTCCTCGAGCATCTCAAAGCCGCCCTGGCCGAGATGAGCCCAACGGGAGGCGCCGGGCTCCCCATCGTCAACCCGAACCACGCAAAGCGACTGGATGGCCTACTCAGCGGCCACGGCGGCGGGATCCTTACCGGCGGTCACACCGAGACGGAACAGGCGAAGGTCGACCTCACCATCGTCCTCGACCCGGCCAGCGATTCTCCGCTGATGCAGGAAGAGATCTTCGGCCCGCTCCTGCCCATCCTCACCATCGATTCCCTAGACGATGCGATCGCGACCATCATGGCGAAGCCGAAGCCGCTGGCCGCCTACCTGTTCACCGAGTCCGAGACGACCCGTCGTGCATTCCGCGAGCGCGTGAGCGCTGGCGCGATCGTCGTCAACCACGTTGCGATGCACGTGCTCGTTCCCCAGCTGCCCTTCGGCGGGGTTGGCAACAGCGGGATGGGTAGCTATCACGGCCGGTGGGGATTCGAAACCTTCAGCCATCGCAAAGCCAACCTCGACCGCCCCACCCGGTTCGACCTCCGCGCCTTCTATCCGCCGTACAACAAGCTCACCGAGCGCATCATCCGCGCCGTCTTCTAGGTAGGTGTCGTGTTCGCCACTATTGCCGATGCCCTCGTCTAGGCTCGGCCTGCAGCGAAGGAGCTGGATCATGCGCCAGGTTGCCACGCGCGAGGACTACTACGCCGCTGCCATGCAGATCCTCGCCACGCAGGGCGCGGGCGGGCTCAAGCTGAGCGTCCTGTGCACAGCCGTCAAGGTGACCACGGGTTCCTTCTACGGCTATTTCGGCAGCTTCGACGGGTTCGTCGAGCAGTTCCTGACCTTCTGGAAGGAACAGCAGACCGAGCGACTTGTTGCCGTCGCCAATTTGCCCGAGGATCCGGTCGAACGGGTCCACACCATGAAGCGATTGGGACGCTCCCTGCCACATTCAGCCGAGGCCGCCATCCGGTCGTGGGCGCACACCAACGCTGCCGTCGCGATTGCCCAGAAGGGCGTCGACGAACGCCGCGTCGACTCCCTCATCCAGTTGTTCGAGCCCATCGTCGGATCCCGAGAACACGCCGAATCATTGGCCGTTCTCGGCATCACTCTTCTGGTCGGGCTGCAGGACTGGCGCTCCCCGGTCACCGAGGCTGACTTCGACCGCATCTTCGACGTCTACGAGCGCGCAATTCTCGCGACACGACCCGCCTAGCCGGGCCGCCACGTGCCCTGGGGTCCGAAACATGGTCGCCTCCGATCGCTGAGTCCTAGACCGAGCCTGTCCAGGAGGCGAGCGACGCACGCCGATCACGTCGGGGCGGCACCGGCACGTGTCGAAGTCAGCTTCAGTCGGGCAGGGTGTCACCATGAACCTCCGCTCCCCGCATGTCCGAGAGACGGACGACGAGCCGGTGCGCCACGCAGTGCGTACCTATGCCGCGCTCCAGCCCGAACTGCACATCGGCACCGAACGTTACGTCGCGATCATCACCACGCTGCTCGATGACGCAGGCATCAACTATCTGAGCATCACCGGTCGCACCAAGAGCGTGGCATCGTTCGCGTCCAAAGCGATCCGAACTCTTGACGGCGAGCCGCTATACGCCGACCCACTGACCCAGATCACCGACGTCGTCGGCGTCCGTGTGATCACCTACCTGCAGAGCGATGTCACCGCGGTGGCACAGTTGTTCGCCGACCAACTGACGATCATCGACGACCGCGACCTTGGCGAGGAGACCGCACGCGAGGGGCGCTTCGGCTATTCGAGCCGACACCTGCTCATCTCGTCGGCCGCGGTTGGCGAGCGGCCGGCCTCGGTCCAGGTGCGCACGGTGCTCCAGCATGCGTGGGCAGAGTTCGAGCACGACATCCGCTACAAGGGCACGGTGCCGGCCGAACTAGCACCGGACCTGGAGCGCCGGTTCACCCTCGCCGCCGGGCTGCTTGAACTAGCCGATCGCGAATTCTCCGAGATCCGCAACCGGCTGCAGTCCTCGCTGTCGGCGCGGCGCCCCGATTTCGATCCCGCCGACCCGCGGATCAGCCCGCAGGAACTGGCGACCTTCCTCGCATCGCAGTACCCCGACGCGAGTTGGTCGCGTACCAACCACTACGGCTGGATTTCCGGGCTCCTCCTCGAATTGGGGATCACCTCGCTCGACGAGCTCGGCGGGCTGCTCGCATCGGTCGACATGGACGCGCTGATCACCCGGATGGGGTACCGGTACCCAGCGGGCGCGGTCCGCCGCCTCGACGATGCACTCCTCGCCGTCTTCGGCGAACGGTACGTCGGCCTGACCGGCAACGCGCATCGGATACCTCTGCTGACCAGCCGACTGGAGAGACTCTCAGGGCGTCCCGCCACCACGTAGGATTCCGGCCGACGCCCAGGGCGGCCTCGACAGCGAACCCTTACTGGCCACACAGGCTTCCCGAACACCTCGCCACACTGTTACGTTCCGGCGATGAGCGAGGCTGCAGATTTTGTTGTTGTAGGCGGCGGTTCAGCGGGGGCGGTCGTCGCCGCTCGACTGTCCGAGGACCCCACCACGCGCGTCATCCTGATCGAGGCAGGCGGGAGGCCTCCCGCTGCGGAGCTCATGCCGGCCGCATCCCCGGCCCTTCAGGTCAACCCTGATACGGACTGGATGTTCACCGCCGATGCCGGTGGATGCGGGCTCGGCTTGGTCGGTGGCCGCATGATGGTGCCGCGCGGGAAGATGCTGGGCGGGTCGTCGGGCATCAACTATCTGGCCTACGTCCGTGGTCACCCGGGAGATTTCGACGCTTGGGCGGCCGGTGGCGCGACCGGGTGGAGTTACGACGAGGTCCTGCCGTACTTCCGCAAGAGCGAGGGCCTGGTCGCCTCAACGGACCTCCCGATCGACGCGGAGGCCCACGGTACGGACGGACCGCTCGGTGTCGCCGTCCGATCACCCGTGCTGCCCGGGGCACGTGCCTTCGTGCACGCTGCCGTTGCCGCGGGAATACCGCACGGCGACTACAACGGCCGAGACCGAGGTGGACCGGCGGGCCTGGTGTCATTGCTGCAAACGACGACCCTCGAGGGCAAGCGATCCAGCACCTACCACGCATTCCTCGAAGGCAAGGTGGAGAGCCGCCCCAACCTGATGGTCATCACCAACGCTCACGTCACCCGCATCGTGATCGAGGGCGAGCCGGGAGAGCTGCGGGCCACAGGCGTCGAGTACGTCGACAACGACGGGACGACGCAGAGCGTTTCCGCCGGCACCGAGGTCATTGTCAGCGCTGGTGCAATCGGCTCGCCTCACCTGCTGATGCTGTCCGGCGTCGGCCCACGCGCCCATCTCGAGTCGCTCGGCATTTCGTGCCTGGTCGACGCGCCCGACGTCGGCCAGCACCTCAAGGACCACCTCCAGCTCGGCCTGATGTTCTCCGCACCCGGGCTGGGCGTGTCGATGGCGAGCATGGGCGTCGCCATGGGACCGGACGCGCTTCGCGCACCCGCCGGTCCACTGCCGGGCGATCCCGCCGACGACGCATCACTGCCGCCGGAACTCAGCGGACTCAAGGCCGAAGCCGAGCGGCAGCTCGGCGAGTGGTTCACCACCGGCCGCGGCCTGGCTTCGTCGTCGCTGTATGACGCGAGCGCGTGGCTATCCACCGGTCTGGGCGATCAGCACACCCACGATGCGCAGATCGGGCTGTTCGCGTGCGGCTACAACGCCGACATCTGGCAGGGGGTCCTGCGCGTCGACACCGACACGTACTTCGTCGATCCCGCGACCACTCTCGGGCCCCAGGCCGAGAGCATGATCGCGCTCGCCAACCCGGTTCAACCTCACAGCGAGGGTGAGATCCGGCTTGCCAGCGCCGACCCGCGCGCCGCCCCCGACATCCGGATGAACTACTACGGCGATCCGCACGACATGGCCGTCATGATCGAAGTGGTCCGGCGGACCCTCTCCGTCGTGGAGAAGTTGCGCGACGAGCACGAGATCGGTGCCGTGCACGTCCCGCCGGCGCTCGCCGCGAAGCACGAGCACACGCCGGGAGACACCTTGAGCGACGAGTTGATCGAGGACTTCGCCAGGCACTTCTCCTTCACGGTCTACCATCCGACGAGCACCTGCCGGATCGGGTCGGTCGTCGACCCGCAATTGCGTGTGGGCGGTGTCAACGCTCTGCGGGTAGCCGATGCCAGCGTGATGCCCAACGTGGTGAGCGGTAATACGAACGCGGCCACAATCATGATCGGCGAGAAGGCCGCGGAGACGATTGCGCTCGAGCACGGCCTAGAACTCACCAGGTTCGTCGGCAAGCCCGCGTGAGCTGACGATCTCTGATCCGTCACGCGTGTGACCCGCTGATCAAGGAGATTCCGATGTCTGTCGCGGGTGTTGCCGATTGAGGCCGTACTCGATCTCGTTTCGACCTGATTGGGTCTCTCCGCACAAATCCAGGGGCACGACTTCGTGAGGGTGGCCGATGCTATTGGCTCCCGATCTGCCTACCTTCGGCCATGGGCCTCAACTGGCGGCGGCGATGAGGGAACAGGCGGCATCCAGGCGCAGACCGAGGTAGGTGCCGGGCAGCCCCCGGCGACTGCGGACTGAGCTGAAGGCGTTGCCTGCGTAGTAGACCTGTACCCCGAGATCGTCGGCGGCGCGCAGGGATTGGATGGCTCTCAGCCTGCCCGTGTTCAAGTGGGAGACGACGACGACCGTCCGGGCACTGCTGGCCTGGACAGCGGTGACGAGCGCCTCGACCGAGGTGCGGGCGCCGAGGAGGCGGCAGGATTGTTCGCGATAGCGCAGCAGGATCGCCATCGCCTCGAGCCCGATGGTGTGCAGGTCTGAGGGGCCGCAGGCGAGCACGATCGGGACTGCGCTGACCGGCTGTGGTGCGTAGGCGATCTGGGTTTCCAGCCAGCCGCGGGCCGCTTCGGTGGTGAGGTGCTCCTGTTCGACGTCACAGCGCCCGCTCTGCCACCACAGCCCGACCTGCTTCATAGCCGGCATCAACACATCGTCGAGGCACGTCGCGAGACCGAGGGTGGCCGACGCGCGGTCGAGGTGTGCGCGCACTGCGACGGGGTCCGATCGCTGCGATGCGTCGAGGAGGTCAGCGACGAAGTCGGCTGCAGCGCCGGTGAGGCCGAGCAGGTTGCGTACGGACTGCGCGGCGAGGCTGGCGCGGGTGCCTCGCGCGATCTCATCACGCATGAGGCGTAGGGCGTGCAGTTCATCAGCGGAGTAGCGGCGGTGCTTTCCGGTCCTACGAACGGTCGCGGGCATGTGGTAACGCAGCTCCCACGAGCGCAGCGTGGGCATGGGGACTCCGAGCCGCCGCGATGCTTCGGCGATCGGGATGCCTGGGAGCGCGCCAGCCGACATCGGCGGTCCGGCGACGGGCCGGGCGATCACAGGCGCGACCAAGAGACGTGAGTGTCTTTGCCGGCGCTGCTGAGCAGGTAGACGGTGGACTTCCCTCCACGGGCGACCGCCTGCATCGCCGTGCGCGGGCAGGCATCCCAACCCTGGCACGCTCCGGCGCGCCTGCATAGCCAAGACTGCGCTCAGCTTGTCGGTCGTCGAGCCCGCCCCGAAGTTGCCCGCGTGAGGATCATGGTGCTGGCGGCGATCAGGCTCGCTCCGAGATACCGGCCCGGAATATCGCGGCGCTCGCGCTCGGAGGCGAAGGCTTCCCCGGCATAGAACACGTCGACGCCCATTGCGTGCGCGGCGACCAGCGACTGGGTGGCAGCCAGGTGGTGGGCATACAAGTGGGACACGACGACCACTGCGTCTGCTCCGCTCGCTCGGACGGCGTTGGGGATCATCCAGGACACCGTTCGGGCGCTGAGCAGTCGTACGGGTTGACGGTGCAGCCGAAGTAGCGCCGCGAGCGCCTCCTGCCCCATCGTGTGACGGTCACCAGGCCCACAGGCCAGCACCACAGGGGCGACCTCGGCCGGCGACGGGGCTGCGGCGCTGACGGTCTCCAACCACCTGCGCGCTACCTCGGTCGCCAACCGTTCGGTATCGGTTTCGAAGGGTTCACGGAGCCACCAGGTCCCGATCAGGCGCATCACGGGGAACAGCACCTCATCGAGGGCGAGCCCCAAACCGAGAGAGGATTCCGCGTGCTCAAGCGCGGCGAGCATGGCAGCTGGGTCCCGGCGCTGCCCAGCGTCCAAGAACGCCTCGCGGTCCGTGGACCCGCAGGCGTCGGCGAAGTCAAGGCGTCTGATAACCCAACTCCCAAAAAGTGTGGCTCATCGACCTCAAGTTTGGGTAGGTCGACCACCGGTATCAACCCTGTCCCGCCCGATTGCCATCTTGCATAGTTTCGCGACTCGTCCTGCGAAGGAGGTCGCGCCCGCCCAGGACGAGCGTCCGAATGGGTTCAACCGGCGACCGGCAAGAATCCGTCTTGCATAGCTTGGAAAAGGTCAACTCGAAGACATTGGGGCCAGGCTTGGAACATGAGATCAAGCCCTGATCGGATCGTCCTGTCGACGCAGCCCACCGCACCGGGGACGGGCCCCGCAACGATGACAGCTCACGACGCGGACAGCCGCCGGTGCTGGGCACATGAGGTCGCGGTCAGCCTCGCCTCGATGCTCCCGGACGAACGAGCGTTCATCCTGTCCAGCTACTGCGATGGGTTGGCACACGCCGCCATTGCCGCCAACGCCGGTGTTTCCGACGCCTTCGTGAGGCGGACCATTGCGTCGGGGTTGCGCAAACTCTCGGTCGGCCTCGAGAACTCGTATCGACCGACTGACGTGTCCGCGCCGGTGAGCGCGCCTCTTCTGACACCGAGTGTCTCTCGCTGGGGCCGGCGCACAACGGCGACCGGGCCGATCATGACGACCGACGCTACCTCGTACTGATCATGACAAACAGATCATGACAACCAGGCTCGGACGCGACCGGCCACCGTTGCCAGGCGCCCCCAAGTGGTCGCGCGTCGCCCCGGTCTGCCACCGTCCCGCTCAGCCCTTCGGAGCCGGGCCGAGGCACGGACAGGTCTCGCCGGTCAGCTCGATGGAGCTACCGCCGAGGGCCACATGAGCGGACAGTGGTGTCGTGGGTTCCGGCGTGGAGTGGCTGCCTCCCGACATCGGCCTGCCCGGCGGCACTGACACGCCGGCCACACCGGCCACACCGGCCACCACGTCTCGCGATGAGCTGTTCGCACAGGGGAAGGAGCCGGCCCAGCCGTCGCGATTCGTCGGACTCGTGCAGCGTGTCCCGATCGCCGCGCGCGTCGCCGCTCTCGTTGCCGTGTGCTCGGTGATCGCCGTCTCCCTCCTCGGCTCGCCGATGTCGCATCGTTCGGTCCCCGACGCGGCACCACCGCCGTCTCGCCCTGCCGAGCAGGTCGCGACGGATCGCGCCATGGCCATGGTCGAGGGGAGCGCCGCGACGAGCAGCCTGGCGCACGACTACATCCGGTCGACCTCGACGCGCGGAGCGTGCGTGCTCGTCGCCGTCGGGCAATCGCCGCAGTCTTCGATCGCTGCCGCCGTCCACCGAGCCTTGCCGGGATACACGGTGCGGGGCGTGTCGCGCACGATCGACCAGTTCACCGCACTCTGTGCGATCAACGTGCGCGCTGTCGACGCGAGCGGCTCGGTGCTCGTGGTCGACGTCGCGGCCCCGCAGCACGCAGTGGCGCGACAATTCACCGCGCTCACGGTGGGCGGGCGGACCGGCGCGCGCCGAACCGTCTCGATCGCGACCGCGTTGACCCGCTCGGGCTGGTCGATCACGGTAGGGGTGGTCGGTCCGTTGGACGATGAACCGACATCGGCCAACCTGCAACGGCTCAGCCAGGATGCGGGGCTGGTGTGGTAGCCCGCACGATGTCGCGATAGACCTGGGCTGAGTACTTCGGTCTCCGCTGCTGAGTGTCGAAGTCGACGTGCACCAGCCCGAATCGCTGGCCGTAGCCCCACGCCCATTCGAAGTTGTCGAGCAGCGACCAGGCGAAGTAGCCACGAATGTCGACGCCTGCATCCGCCGCGGCACCCACTGCCGCGATGTGCTCACGCAAGTACAGTGCGCGCTGTTCGTCGCGGTACTCGCCGCCCTCCTCCAGCTCGTCCTCGAATGCGGCGCCGTTCTCGGTGATCATGATCGGCATGCCGGGAAATTCGATCGCCGTACGCGCGAGCAGTTCGGTGAGGCCGGCCGCGTCGATCGTCCAGCCCATGCCGGTGCGCGGCGGCGGCGGGGCATGCTGAAACACGTCGTCAGTGCCCGCCCACAACAGCGGTTGCAACGGGTCCGCAGGGACTGCCCCGACGATCATGGGCTGGTAGTAGTTGATGCCGAGGAAGTCCAAAGGTGTGTGGATCGTGGCGAGGTCGCCCGCGGCAACGAAACTCCAGTCGGTGTGCCGCGAGGTTTCGTTGACGATCTCGTCCGGATAGCGACCAGTGGCAAGCGGCTCGCTGAAGATGCGGTTCGCCAGCAGATGAGCGCGCCGGCACGCATCCTGATCGGCCGCTGACTCGGTGGCCGGACGAAGTAGCGCCGGGTTGAGCGTGATCGACAGCCGTGCCGTCGCGGGTAATTCTGCGCGCAGCGCCTCGACGGCCAGCCCATGGGCGAGCAGCAGGTGATGTGCAGCGACGAGCGCGGCGGCGTTGTCCTTCGTGCCTGGGGCGTGCTCTCCGCTTGCATGGCCGAGAAATGCCGAACACCATGGCTCGTTGAGGGTCGTGAACCTCTCGATCCGGTCGCCGAGCCTGCGGCCCGCGACTGCTGCGTATTCGGCGAATCGCAGTGCCGTGTCGCGTTCCACCCAACCGCCATCGTCCTGAAGACGTTGCGGGAGATCCCAGTGGTACAGCGTCGCGACGGGCTGGATGCCGTGATCGAGAAGCTCGTCAACGAGCCGGGAGTAGAAGTCGAGCCCCGCGGGGTTGACCTCGCCCCGCCCGGTGGGAGACAGCCGAGGCCACGAGATGGAGAAGCGGTAGGCGTTCAACCCGAGGTCCGCCATGATCGCGATGTCCTCGCGAAAGCGGTGGTAGTGATCGCAGGCGACGTCGCCGGTGCCGCCGCCCGCGATCTTGCCTGGTGTGTGGCTGAATGTGTCCCAGATCGACACGCCGCGGCCGCCCTCGGCCACCGCGCCTTCGATCTGGTACGCGGAGGTCGCCGCACCCCACAGAAATCCGTCCGAAAATGTCACCAACAACTCAGCCCTTCACGCTGCCGGCGAGCATTCCCTTGACGAAGTACCGCTGTAGCGAGAAGAACACGATCATCGGGATGACGATCGAGACGAACGCGCCCGCGGTGAGCAGTTCCAGGTGGCTGCCGAACGACCCGGTGAGCTGCTGCAATTGTGCCGTCAGCGGCTGAGCTGACGAGGACTTTGCGGCGAAGGTGAGCGACACCAACAGGTCGTTCCACACCCAGAGGAACTGGAAGATGGCAAACGATGCGATCGCCGGCATCGACAACGGCAGCACGATCGACCGGTAGATCCGCAGGTGACTGGCACCGTCCACGCGGGCCGCCTCGATCACGGATTCGGGCAGCTGAGAGATGAAATTGTGCAGCAGGAACACCGCGAGAGGCAACGAGAACATCGTGTGCGAGATCCACACCTCGGCGAGCGAGCCGTGCAGGTTGAGACCGGGGATCACTGTTGTGGTGCCGATGTGCACGCCGCGGCTGTAGAGCTGCAGCAGCGGCACCAACGACATCTGCAACGGTACGACCTGCAGCGCGAAGATCGTGAAGAAGATCGCGTCGCTGCCCTTGAACCGCACCCACGCCAGAACATAAGCCGCCATCGAGGCGAGGACGATCGGAATGATCGTCGCGGGGATCGTGATCGCGAGCGAGTTCACGATGTACGGCGCCAGGCCGCTCGAGACGTTGAAGCCCCCCTTGAACAGCACGGTGTTGTAGTTCGAGAACGTTAGATGCGGATGGGCGAAGAACGTCCACCAGCCCGTCGATGCGACGTCCCCCTTAGGACGCAACGAAGTGACGAGCAGACCAAGGACTGGAATTGTCCAGAGCACGGCGAGGACCACGATGACCGCCGAGGCGATCGGGCTGCTGAACGCCCGGCGCACCTTCTTGGCAGGCGGTTCGTCGGTGCCCCCCACGGGGGCTTCGGACATGATCGGAGTGGTCGTTGTCATCGCGCGGCCCGCTCTCTGCGCATCTGTATCACGTTGTAGGCGACGAGGGGAAGCACGGCCAGGAACAGGATCACGGCCAGCGCGCTGCCGCGACCGTAGTTGAACTGGGTGAAGATCTGCGTATACATGGCGTTGGACAGGACGTCGGTGTTGAAGTTGCCGCCCGTCACCGTATAGACGATGTCGAAGACCTTCAGGGTCGCGATCATGATGGTTGTGATGACCACGACGAGCGTGTTGCGAATCATCGGCACCTGCACCGAGCGGAACAGGCGATAGCCCGTGGCGCCGTCCATCCGGGCGGCTTCGATGATCTCGTCCGGGATCGACTTCAACGCGGCTGCGAGCACGACCATCGCGAATCCGGTCTGGATCCAGACCATGATCACCATCAGCAGGATGGTGTTGATCGGACTGGTGAGAATCCAGTGCGGTGGGTGTTTCCAGCCGAGTTTGATGACGATCTCACTGAGCAGACCAACCTGCGGCTGTCTCGGGTCGCGGTAGTTGTAGACGTACTGCCAGATGATGCTCGCGCCGACGAACGAGATGGCGGTCGGCATGAAGATGAATGCCTTCGGAATGCTCTGGTGCTTCATGTTGTCGACGAGCAACGCTACGAGCAGCCCGAACCCGGTCGCGGCGATCGGGACGACGAATAACCACAGCACGGTCCGGATCAGCGTCGACCGGGTCGACGGGTCCGTGAACGCCCAGTCGTAGTTCGTCATGCCGACGTAGTGAACATCCGGGCCGAAGATGTCGGCGCCGTGCAAGCTCAGGTAGAAAGTCCGGATCGCGGGCGCGACCAGCCCGACGATAAGCAGCAGAACGACCGGAGTAAGACAAACGACGATCGTCAGCGGCTTCTCGAGCCGGCCGGTGACCCGGCCGACGATGAGAAAGATGACCGCGACGATGGCGACGAAGCCGCCCACGGCTTCGATGACGCCCCAGAGTTTCGACGCCGAATCACTTGCCAATCCGGCAAGGAGGATGTGTTGCGAGGTGTGCACCCTTCACCCCTTCGACGGGCCTGGCGGAACGGTAGGCGAGCCTCACGATCGGGCCGGCGGGCAGGTGCGGCCCGCGGGCTGAATCTCCCACGGGCCGCACCTGGTCCTCATGCCCGACGCATGGCTGCGTTGATCAGTTCGGCCAGGCCGCGTCGATCTCCTTGGCCACGGCATCGATCGACTTGCCGGAGCCGAACCATTCGGTCATCGCCTTCCACTCCGCACCGGACCCGACCGCAGCGGGCATCGCGTCCGAGGCGTCGAACCGGAAGGTCGCCGAGCCGTCGGCCAGGTACTTCGCCGAGATCTTGTCGATCGGGTCGGTGTACAGGCTCTGATCGACCTTCGTGTTCGCGGAGACCCATCCCGGGGCAACGCCGATCCGCGAGTCGGCCCAATCCGGGCTGGACAGGTAGGTCTGCACCGCCTGCGTGGCGGCGTCGCTCGAGAACGCGGTGAGGAACTCGCCGCCACCCTCGACCGGCTTGTTCACCGATGGGTCGACCGCGGGCAGGTAGAACGCGAACACGTCGCCGGTGTCGCTGACGGTCGTGCCCTTGGGCCACTGTGCCTCGTAGAACGAGGCCTGCTGAAGCATTCCGCAGGTGCCCTTGGGGATCGGCAGGCCGGCATCCTGGAACGTCGTGGTCGCGATCGACTTGACGTCACCGTGGCCGCCGTTGACCCATGCCGGGTTCTGCATGTAGCCGGCGACGGTCTTCATCGCGGTGGTGATCTGGGAGTCGCTGAACTTCACCTTGTGGCTGATCCAGTCGTCATAGACTTGGCCGCCGTATGTGCCGAGCACGGCCTCTTCCAGCCAGTCAGTCGCCGCCCAGCCAGTTGCAGTGCCGGAGCCGATGCCGCCGCACCACGGCTTGATGCCAGCAGCAGCGATCTTCCCCGACAGCGTCATCAGATCGGCCCACGTGGTCGGGACGGTCCAGCCCTTCGCCGCGAACGTCTTCGGCGAGTACCAGACCAACGACTTCATGTTTGCGCTCATCGGTGCCGCGTAGAACGTGCCGTTGACCGTGCCGTAGGACTTCCATGCAGCGTTCCAGTTCGCCTCGTTGGCGACGGTGCCGGCCGGAGGCGCCTTCACGGAACCGGTCTTGACCATCTGCGCGAGCAGGCCCGGCTGCGGAATGATCGCGAGGTCCGGCGGGCTGCCGCCCTGGACCTGAACCGGCAGCTGCGACTCGAAGTCGTTGGAGCCGGTATAGCTGATCTTGATGCCTGTGCAGGACTCGAACTTCGCCCACGACTTGTTGAGCGAGTCGGACTCGGGGCTCAGGATCGAGCCGAACATCGTCACGGTCTTCCCACTGTGTCCGGCGTAGGCCTGAAACGCTGAACAGCCGGCGGCAAGCGGTGTCGCGCCGCCGGAGGCGGCCTTCTTGCTGCTCGAGCAGGCAGCGACAGTGATCAGGGCCAACCCGGCGCTGACTGTCGCAACTACGTACTTGCGTCGCATGTGCATCTTGCCCCCGTCTTGCTCTCGGCGTGTAAGCGGTTGCACGAGTGTGGCAGCGGTCACATCAAATGGGAAGGCGCCGTTGCGATCGTGTTACCAAAATGTGACCGGAGGGGAGCCGGTCGCGGTCGGTCAGCAGCCGGTCGATCTTCGCGCGTACAGCTGCGTTGGCAGCACCACGCATTCCGCGGCTGGCACGATTCCCGTCGCCGGTGCGATCCGCGCCATCAGCAACTGTGCAGCGATCCGGCCCAATTCGCGCACCGGCTGGGCGATGGTGGACAGGTCAAAGGTGTCGGCCAAATCGTGCCCGTCGAAGCCGACGATCGCGACGTCCGTGCCTGCCGCAAGGCCACGCCTGCCCAGGGCCCGCATCGCGCCGTAGGCCATCTCATCGGACATGCTGAACACCGCGTCGGGGCGTGGCCGAAGCGAGAGCAGACGATCCATCGCCCGCTCGCCACCGCGTACGTCGAACTCGCCAGGTTCGCGCAACGTCTCGTCGACCGGCCGCCCGTGCACGCTCAGCACGTCCAGGTACCCGTCCAGACGATCGTTCTCCGGCACGAACATAGTCGACAGCGGGCGCCCGGAAATCAGCCCGATGCGCTCGAAGCCTCTGTCCACAAGGTGTTCCACGGCCACGATGGCCCCGGCCCGGTCGTCGATCGAGACGCTGGGCACGCCGGGCGCCTGCACTCCCAACAGCACCAACGGGACGTCGAGATCGAACAAGCCCTCCGACTCCGTCATCCCCAATGGCATCCCCAGCACGATCGCGCCGTCCACCCGGCGCCGGATCCGCTCGTGGGCGCGCACCGGGTGCGCGGTGACCCCGGGCATGCCGGTCGCGTGCAGCAGGAGGTCGAGGTCGTAAGGCTGTAGCCCTGCCTGGAGACCGGCGAAGACCTCGGTGAAGTACCAGCCGCCGATGAACGGCGTGACGATCGCGATACTTCCGGCGCGACCGCTCGCCAGTCTCGACGCGGTCGGAGAGATCGAAAATCGCATCTCCCCGGCGATGCGCTCAATTCGTGCGCGCGTACCCGGGTCGACGTTTTCGAGCCCGCGCAGCGCGCGTGACACTGTCGCCGTGGAGACCCCGGCGGCGCGTGCGACGTCCCGAATGGTCAGCGCCACGGACGCGCGACCCGCCGGTCTGGTCTCCTGCCGCACTTCACGCTGCCGAATGTAACCGCTGTCATTGAGGAGGGAAAGGCGCCACGCGCCACCGACGTGACGCACCCGCGGCGAAGGGCGGGCTCAGCCCAGGCGTTCGCCGCTTTCCGGGTGGAAGGTGTGCTCGTCGCCGGCTTGCAGGGTCAGGCTCACGATGTCGCCGATGCGGGGCGGCACGCGTCCGTGGAAGCGCACCACCATCGGCTTGGCAGTCAGTGCGTCATCGCCGGCGATCGATCCGTAGATGAAAGCGTCTGCGCCCAACTCTTCGATGAGCTGCACTTCGATCTTGAGGCCGGCGGTGTCACTCGAGACCTCGAACGACTCCGGCCGCAGCCCGAGCATGATCTGCGACAGCCCGGCACTCTTGACCGCCGCCACGCTGGCCTCAGGCAGTGCGACGACGACATCGCCGAGGCGTGCACCGCCCGGCACGACGTCGACGGTGCGGATGTTCATCGCGGGCGAGCCGATGAAGCCGGCAACAAAGGCGTTCGCGGGCCGGTCGTAGAGGTGGCGCGGTGTATCGACCTGCTGTAGCACGCCGTCCTTCAGCACGGCGACGCGATGACCCATCGTCATCGCCTCGACCTGATCGTGCGTCACGTATACGGTGGTCGTGCCAAGTCGCTTCTGCAGGGCGGCGACATTGGCGCGGGTCTCGACACGAAGTTTGGCGTCGAGGTTGGACAGCGGTTCGTCCATGAGGAAGACACTGGGCTCGCGAACGATCGCGCGGCCCATCGCAACGCGCTGGCGCTGCCCACCGGACAGCGCCTTCGGCTTGCGGTCGAGATACTTCTCAAGGTCGAGCAGGCGGGCCGCCTCGAGCACCTTCGCGGCGCGCTCGGCCTTCGGCACACCTTTGAGCTTCAGCGCGAAGCCCATGTTCTCGGCGACCGACATGTGCGGGTACAGCGCGTAGTTCTGGAACACCATCGCGATGTCGCGTTCCTTCGGTGGCTTGCGCGAGATGTCCTCGTCGTCGATGCGGATCGCGCCGCTCGTCACGATCTCCAGCCCGGCCAGCATCCGAAGCGCGGTGGACTTGCCCGATCCGGACGGTCCGACGAGCACCATGAACTCGCCGTCGGCGATCTCTAGATTGAGTCTGTCGATCGCAGGTACCGGGTTACCCGGATATATGCAGGTCGCGTCGACGTAGCTCACTACGGCCATTGGGAACTCCCCGAATCGGTGGGTGGACCGCACCGGATGCGGGCAGCTGCGCAACGCTGGCTGGGCGGTGCGCACCGTGCCTCACGGCATTCCGCCGGCGCCGATTGACCTGCCCCACCGATATGAGGACAGTCGACGCGCGGCGGCATAGCGGCCGAGCAGTGACATTGCACACGTAGCGGTGGCGAGCGTCAAGCACAGACCTGCCGAAACCCCATCAACGAGCTCCGTCCACGCACACGCGACAGGTCTGGGTGGCCGCCCTCATATTGGACGAACCAGCAGCACCTGAGCGCCCGCTTGGTGAGAGACCGGGCGGCGTTCACCACTCACCACGGATCGGGCAGACCAGCTCCCGTGGTGATCAGGCGGCGCAGGCTGCCGTTGATGTAGTGGTGCCAACCCGTGGTGCACGCGTCGAAGCACTCGACGTCCGGCACCAGGCCGATGTGGGTGAACCGCAGTTCGGTGCCATCGGCAGCAGGGACGAGGTCGAACACGATCTCACTGCCGGTCCACTCAGCGGGCAGGGCTGAACCGGTCGGGGTCAGTCGTGGCGCTTTTCGGTTTCCACCCATTGGTCGATGAGATCCCATTGGGTGGTCAGCCAGGTGCGGATTCCCTGTTCTTCGCGAGGGACCGTCTCCGCCTCGTGTAGCCACGCGCGGATTCGCATAGGTCGCGCGTCCAGGGGCAGTGCCTGCCACATCTGCTTCGGGTTGACGAGAGTGTCCAGACCCGCATGAGCGACGACTAGCACGTCTGTGTCGTGGCGTGCGGCGAGGGCCGCGACGGTGCCACCTGGGCGCGGTGGCAGCACGTGGGTGCGGGCGCGGACGCGCGCTGCTTGCCTTCGGCGGCCGCTCTTCAGAAGCCGAACGACCGAACGCCGATGCCGGCGCGGGGTCCAGTTACCCCCCTCGGGAAACAACAGCAGCGCGTCGTCGGCATCGAGCCGGCCGCTGAGCTCGGCGACCGCAGCTACGCGATCCTCCCCCGCGCCGGACCGGGAGGGTAGGAAATGGCATTTCAGGCGCGTCAGCACAAGATCCAGACCGGGATCCCATTGCAACGCCTGCTTCAGGATCACCCGAGGGTTGCGATCGAAGCGGTTCGCGAGCAAGTGCACCAGCGTGAAGGAGTCGCCCGGGCCGGCATGGCGCGCGAGAACCAACAAGGGCCGATCCTTGCTGATGATGGGTTCGGTGCCGACCCACTGCACCTCATAGCCGAACAGGGCGTGGGCAGCAGTCATGAGGCGGATCAGAGCGCGACCGAGCAACTCGGAGTGCTGGGACCGCCACGCTCGCTCGTCGCGGCTGGGAAGCGGGTGGCGCAACCACAGCCACGCGCTGCCGAGCATCAAGCCCAGATCCAAATAGAGGTAGACGCACGCCAGCAGGGCCGCGCGCAGGATGCGACGCTTGCGGGTCAGGGGAGCCAGAACCGCCGCGACGATCGCTGTCGCCAGCAACAGGAGCCAGAGCACGATCGCCAGCGGAACCCACAGTGGATCGATGACGAGCCGGCGGACCAGTCGTGGGGGAACCTTCACTAGTCGTCGACCGCCTCAAGATCGTCGAGGTAGCGGGTGGAGGCTTGGTGGGCGATGTCGATCCGCGACATCACCCGGGCGGTGTTGCGGTAGCGGATGTTGACCGACGGTGCCGTGCCGCCACCGGTGGGCAATACGTGCACCTCGACGCCGGCTGGCAGGCGGCTCATTTCCTCTACGAACCGGTGGCGGCGCGCGATCTCGAAAGCCACCAGGGCGACTTCCCAGGGCCACCTCGGCGGACTAAGGGGCTGCTCTATCCGGCCCACGTGCAGCACGTAGATCCGCTGCGCGCCCAGTTCGACCGCTCGGCCAACAGGGATGGAGTGCACGAGCCCTCCGTCGAAAAAGTGTTCCTCGCCCACTCGCGCGGCGGGGAATAGACCTGGCACGGCACACGAGGCCACGAGCGCATCGGCGACCGAGCCCTCGGCGAACCAGTGGGCAGCTGCCTTCTCGATACTTGCCGCCACGCACTCGAACTGGACGGGGAGATCCTCGATCCGCGCGACCGGAAGCCGTTTCTCGATCAACTGACGCAACGGCTCAGACGACTGCAGATGAGTGCGGTGCCTTGCTACGCGCGCAGCTTGAGCGACGACCGAGCCGGCGAACACGCTCGCATCAGAGGACGAAGTCCACAGCTCGCGCAACCTCTGCACGGATGCAGGGGATGGGTCAGCCGCAATCATCGCCCCGTTGACCGCGCCGATGCTGGCTCCAACCACGACGTCCGGACGGATGTCACGCTCCATCAAGGACGCCAACATGCCCACCTGGGCGGAACCAAGAATGCCGCCGCCACCCAGCACCAACGCGGTTCGAACAGCCACGCCCAAAGCGTATCGACCGGACCCGGCGAGTCCGGCGATTGCCGCCGCCGGCCATATCGGTTGTTGGACCGCGACGCCGAGCGGGCCTAGGCGCGGCGCGCCTGGCTCCCGCCGACCCACACCGACCTTGATCGCGCATCGGTTCTCGTTCCCCGCCGTCCGGGCGAGGCCGGGGCCGCGGAGTGTGGGGCCTCACCAATGGGCACGCACCCGATTCACAGGCAGCCGCGGACCGAACTGACGCGCTGCGCGCGGCTCACTCGTTGCACCTCAGGGAAAGGACGTGCCGTACACGAAAGGCGATGCCGCCTCCGTATCGTTGCCGACGACGGCCTGTTGCGTGATCGTCTGGGGGGCCAGACTCACGGTCCTGTCGTCTCGGGTAGCCGTCACGGTGCACTGCAGGGTCGCCTGGAGCGGCATCACGAGACCATTGCTCGTGTGCGCGTACAGCCCGACCTCGTAGCTACCGAACTTGGGATCGTTGACGATGATCGGCGTGAGGGGTGTTGGGCCGACGACTGAGACTGCGACGGTCGGGGCAGCGATGACGGTCCCGTCCGGCTCCGAGACGAACAGTGTGACCGAAGTTCCGATCGAGGAGAGGTTGACGATCAGCACGCAGGAAGCGAGGAAGGAATTCCCACTGTCCGCGACAAACGTGCCCGCCGGCCCTGAGGGTCCGCTGGGACCGGGCGATCCCTGCAGGCCCGCCGGTCCTGCGGGTCCGGACGGTCCTGCGGGTCCGGACGGTCCTGCGGGGCCAGACGGACCTGGCGCGCCGTTCTGACCGCTTGCTCCCGACGGGCCGGTTGCGCCCGGTGATCCGGCCGGTCCGGGCTGGCCAGAAGGTCCCGGCACGCCAGGCTGGCCCTGCTTATTGAAACTGAGTTCGGTGAAACCGCCAGGGCATCGCGCACCTTGGGACTTGTCTATCAAGAAGAACGACTTCAGGCCGGGCGAGTTTGTCACATAGCAGCCCGTAATCACCCCGCTTGGGGTGGGGATCGACGTCACAGTTACGGCGGTGGCGGCCACGACCCCCATCCCGACGATGGCGACGGCACCAACAGCCATCAGGGTCGCTCGCTTCGAGGCTCTGGGTAACATGAGCGGTCCTTCGGACGGCAGCGATCAATTCAACGTGCAGTGGTCTGGCGCGCAGCGTAGCCCGTCAAGGGGTGCTACGTCAGCCGTCTTATAGCCAGTCAACCGCAATGCGCACTACGACTCGGCGATAGTGACGTGTCGTTGGCCCATGCTCCGTGGCCTCCACGCCCACCCTGGTCGGATAACCGATGGGACTGGCCCACCGCGCTGACCCGCCTCCGCGGACTTCCTCGGTTTGGTGAGCCGACGAATGGGGTAGGTAGCGCACGCCACACCAGGCAACAATCCCCGCGAGGAGGACTTTCGTGAGTCACCAGGTGCTCATGGCGACGCTCGTTCAACAACCCGATGCTGCCGGATTCATCCTTCGTGGCATCAAGGGCGTCTTCGTTATCGTCGGCAGCCTGATCGCCGCCGTGTTATGCGCGGTGATCGCCGCCGCCAAGGGCCGAAGCGCACTCCTCTTTGGGGTATTCGGACTCTTCTTCAGCATCCTCACCCTCATCGTCGTCATCGTCATGCCCCGCAAGCGCCAACACGCCTAACCCCGCGGCGCGGTAAAAGCATTGCTCGAAGCCCGCATGCCTGTCTCAGAACGGCGGGGGTCCGAGGATCTGGATTGCGCCCGTCTGTGCTGCGGCGGCAGCTACGCGTGCGAAGTCGATGGGTGTCGCGGGCGCGCCCGGCACCATCGGCTCGCTGGCGAGCCGGTAGAACGCCTCGCCGGTGCCGGGTGTTTGCAGACACAGCATGCGTGACTTCGGTGAGGTCACCAGGAAGGCATGCGGGACGCCACGGGGGATGATCGCGATTCCACCGGCGTGCAACGAGCGTTGCTCCCCGTCGAGGTGCAGCGCGATCTCGCCCTCGAGTAGATAAAACGTCTCATCCGCGTCGGGATGAATGTGCAGTGGGGTGACCTTGCCGGCGTCGAGCGAGTCTTCGAAGATCAGGAAGGCTCCCCCGGTGTCGTCTTGGGTGGCGATCCAGGTGTGCAGTCCGCCGCCGCAGAACCAGCGCTGCTCACCTTCGCCGCTTTCGCGAACGGTCACGGTACGAATGGTCATGGCTGTCCTCATTCGTTTATGGTACCTAAGTCCCATGATGACACTAAGGTACCGTGGCATGCGTGTCAACGATCTATGAGCAGTCGGGGCGAACCCAACAGAAGCAGCGCACCCGTAGTGCGCTGGTCGCGGCCGCGCGCGGACTGATGGCAGAAGGGGTGGCCGCGCCCACTGTCGATGCGGCGGCCGCAGCGGCGTCGGTTTCGCGCACCACCGCGTACCGATATTTCCCGAACCAAGCCGCGTTACTAATAGCGGCACACCCCGAGACCACCATCATTTCGCTGCTGCCCCCCGACGCTGGGAACGACCCGGTGCAGCGGCTCCGAATCGTGGTCGCGGCATTCACCCGGCTGATCATCGACACCGAGGCGCAACAACGCACGATGCTCCGCCTGTCCCTGTCCGAGAACCCAGGTGACCTACCACTACGGAAGGGCAGAGCGATCAGTTGGTTCGAGGACGCCCTCGAACCGCTTCGCGCAGAGCTCGGCAACGCCGCCCTACATAGGTTGGCCATCGCGATCCGCAGCGCAGTAGGGATCGAGGCGCTGGTATGGCTCACCGACGTCGCCGGCCTGACCCGCGATCAGGCAGCCGATCTGATGCAGTGGACCGCGCTGAGCCAGCTGCATCACGCCATGTCAAGCCCGGCTGGGCACGGGCGCTAGGCAACGAAGACGGCAACGCAGGCGGCGAGGCCAACAGTCCAGGCAGGCACCGCCGATCAGCACAGATCCGTCAGGGCGCCATCTTGACAGCGAGGCATTCGCGGTGCGTTCTTCCTAACCATGAGCGCAATGCCTAAGCGTGATAGGCAGGCCGAACGACGTGAGGCCACTCGTCGTGAGATTGTCGACGCCGCCTGGCAGATCGCTCGTCAGGATGGTTTGGCGGCGATCACATTGCGCGAGGTCGCCAGCCGGGTCGGGATGCAGTCACCGTCGCTGTATACGCATTTCGCTTCGAAGAACGCGATTTACGACGCGATGTTCGGCGAGGCGTGGACAGGCTACTTGGAGATTGCGGAAGGCTTGGAAGGGAGCCTTCCGACGTCGCCTCGCAAGGCGCTGCTGGTGATGCTTCAGACCTTCGTTGATTTCGCCATCGCCGATCACGCCCGCTTCCAACTGATGAACCAGCGGATGCTCGCCGACTTCGAGCCGAGCGTCGAGTCATACGCGCCGTCCGTTCGAGTCATGGAGCTATTCGCTGGGCGGCTGCGCGGCATCGGCGTCCGCACAGACGCCGATCGCGACCTGTGCGTCGCGATCGTGGGCGGGTTGATCGATGCCCAGTTCGCCAACGATCCGGGCGGGGACCGGTGGACTCGACAACTCCCCAGAGCCGTCGACATGTTTGCCGACGAGACCGGCCTACCCGGTCCACGACTGAGGAGAACGCGATGAGCACCACCACACACGCGGACAGTCCCCCGCGAAGGTCCGCGCTTGAACGTCAGACCGCAATGCGGCTCGCCGCCACGGAGTATCAGCGATTCGGTGAACTGCTCCAATCACTGACGGCAGTCCACTGGAGCACACCGACAGGGTGCGTGCCCTGGGATGTCCGGGCAATGGCGACGCATCTGTTGGGGATGGCCGAGATGGCGGCCTCGATCCGGGAGCAATCCCGCCAGGTGAAGGCTGCAACGCGACACGGCGGCGTGTTTATCGACGCGCTTACCAGCCTCCAGGTCGAGGAACACCAGCACCTGCGCCCCGACGAGATCGTCCGCGCCTATCTGAAGGTCGGCCCGAAAGCAGCTCGAGGTCGGCGCCGCACTCCGGGGTTCATCCGCCGCAGATCAATGCCACAACCGCAACTGGTCGGCGATCACGAAGAACGTTGGACGATCGGCTACCTCGTCGACGTCATCCTCACCCGCGATCCATGGATGCACCGCATCGACATCGCCCTCGCAACCGGCGCACCCAACGTCCTGACCGCGGAGCACGACGGTGTCATCGTCGACGATCTGGTCAGCGAGTGGGCCGCTCGCCACGCACAGCCATACGCCCTGCGATTGACTGGTCCCGCAGGCGGCTTCTGGACGACCGGCGCCGGCGGCCCGGCGCTTGAACTCGAGGTCACCGAATTCTGCCTGATGATCTCCGGACGGGTGCCGGCCGAAGGGTTGCTCGCCACCGAGGTGCCCTTCTGATGAGGTCCATCCGAGTGAACGACGACGTCACGGTCCTCAACGACTATTTGGAGGTTCCCGGTCTCGGCTTCCTCGCCGTAAATGCGTTCGTGCTGCACGCCGAACAGCCGGTCGTGATCGATACCGGACTCGGCCTGCCCGATCGCGACTTTCTCGAACACCTCGGCTCGGTGCTGGACCCGGCCGATGTCCGCTGGATCTGGCTCACCCATCCCGATCGCGACCACACCGGGGCCTTGTTCGAACTTCTCGAGGTCGCCCCCGACGCCAGGCTGATCACGACATTCGCGGGGGCCGGAATCATGTCCGCCGAGTGTCCGCTGCCCATGGGCCGGCTGTATTTCCTCAACCCAGGCGAGAGCCTGGACGTCGGGGACCGCACCCTCACCGCGTTCCGGCCACCGCTATTCGACAACCCAGCCACCGTAGGGTTCTTCGACGACAGCTCGGGCAGCTGTTTCAGCTCTGACTGCTTCGGCGCACCACTGGCCTCCGCCGAGCACGCATCAGCAGTTGACGTCCGGCACGTCGCCCCGGATGAACTAGCCGAACGCCAGCGCCTTTGGGCCAGCGTTGACAGCCCCTGGGTCAGCACAGCTGACCCGGTCAAGTTCGGCCGAACCGTCGATCCGCTCGCGGCATTCGGACCCAGCGCCATATTCAGCACCCACCTACCCCCCGCGATCGACCGCACCGCGCAACTACTCGCCACCATCCGCACCGCACCGAGCATCGACCCATTCATCGGACCCGACCAGCACGCACTCGAACAGATCCTGCGCCAGTTCGAGCCTGCCGTCTGAAGCGGTCGGCCGACGCCACTCCGCTCTGCGACCGTCCCCTCACGCGTCACGGTTTGGCGCCGTCTCACCACAAGGTGGCGCCGAGCGTCACCGGCATACACCCCGCTCGCCCTTTCTGAATACGGAGCACCGACATGACCTCGCACACCTCTCGCGCCGCCATGATTGGGGCGGGCGTTACCGCGACCTGCCTCCTCGCGACCGCTTGCAGTGGCGGATCGACCTCCACCGCCACCACCTCCAACCCGCCCATCGCGCACACCAGTGCCTACGCAACGACCGGAGCTCAGCCCACCACAGCAGCCGCGCTGACCAGCGGCGCCGATCCGTGCTCGCTCCTCACCCAGAACGAGGTCGACACCGCCGCCGGGCAGCCACTAGGCCCAGGCAAGAAGACGTCGGCACCCGGTGACTGCCAGTGGACGACCAGTGACTTCGCTGCCGCGGTCAACATCTCCCTCGGCGACTGGGCCGCAATCAAAGCAGCCGCCACCGGCGGCACCCACCAACCGACCACCATCGCCGGAATCGGCGACGAAGCATTGAACCTGAACGGCTCCAACGGTTCACTGCTCTACATCCGCAAAGGCAACACCGGATTCCTGCTCGAACTCCACGGACCCCGCATCGACGCAGCGCCGGACCACGGCCTCGCCCAGGAGAAAGTTCTCGCCGAAGCCGCCCTCAGTCGGCTTTAGCACCCACCCCTATAGCCGGAATGAGAGGCACACGATGAGCACCACACCACCGGTCACAGCATCGCGGCGACCGCGGCGCGCATCGGCTCCTGCGGGCCTCCTCGTCGCTCGCGCACAATGACCGACTACGCGCTGCGACTCGGCGCCACCGAGATTGCCCGGTATCAGATGATGGCCGAACGAGCGCGGGCATCAGAAGCCAACCTATGGCACACGGCAGGCATCAACACGGGGGCCACAGTCGCCGATATCGGGTGCGGGCCCGGCGCCATGACCGCCCTCCTCGCCGAGGAGAGTGGGCCCACCGGTTGCGTCGTAGCCGTGGACAACGACCCTGAGGCCGTCACGCTAGCTCGGGCCGCGATGAAAGCCGCCGGACACGCACACGTTGACATCCGAGTCGGTGAAGCCGACTCCACCGGGCTCAGCGAGGGCAACTTCGACGTCGTCATGCTTCGGCATGTGCTCGCGCACAACGGCGGCCGGGAACAATCGATCGTCAACCATGTCGCGTCGCTGGCAAGACCGGGCGGAACCGTCTATCTGGTCGACGTGGATCTCACGATGACCCGGATGGTCCCCACCGACTCGGACCTCGATGACCTGTTCGAGCGCTACACCCAATTTCACCGGCACAAGGGCAACGACCCGCAGATCGGACTAAAGCTCACGCAGCTTGCCGAAGCGGCCGGACTGGAACTCGTCACCTACCAGGGCCGCGTCGACCCCGTCACTGCCCAGCCAGGCCTACGACCACCTCCATGGGCGGCGCGGCACGCGATGCTCGCCGCCGGTATCGCAACCGACGCGGATCTCGAACGCGGGCAGGCCGCGTTCAGCAGATTCGATCTCCACCCAGCACGTCCGCTGCTGTTCCCCAGCATCTTCACCGCCCTAGCAGTCCGACGATGAGGTCAAGCACGCAGACAGGCTCGCAGCCGCGAGTGCCGCCGGGTCGACACCGTCCCCCGCGGGTCGTAGCGGCTGTTGTGACGACATCGAGTGGGCTTCCGGCTGTGCCAGGACGCCGCCGACTATCGAAGGCTGAACGCAACGGTGATCGCTGGGCGGTTACCTGGGCGGTCAATCGTGGAGTCGCTGCTCGGCGAGCTCGTGGTCT
This sequence comes from Actinomycetota bacterium, assembly GCA_030775705.1. GTDB lineage: Bacteria > Actinomycetota > Actinomycetes > Mycobacteriales > Jatrophihabitantaceae > JALYIS01. The sequence goes on along the minus strand of JALYIS010000103.1, from coordinate 32,276 downwards.
GGTAATTCCACCCAGGTCGGGCACACAGGCTTCTCAACGCGACGAGCATGGCGGCACAGAGGGAGCCGGCCCTGCGTGTTCCCGCGCCAGCAACGCGATCGCCACCTCGTGAATCGCGCCGGTGGCCTGACGGACGCCAGAGGACGGCCTCGACACAGAACGAGACCGAGGATCATGCCGATTCTTGACGAGTGATTATCCGGGTGGGCCGAATAGCTGTTGTTCGAGGATGTCGATCAGCCAGTCTTGCCACTCTGTCGTTGTCCAGCCTTGCTGGACCACGAGAAGGTCATAGGTTGCGCTGTTGACGAGGGCGAAGAAGGTGTCGATCGCGCGGCGGCGGTCCAGCCCCGCGCGCAGTGGACGAGTCTCGGTCAGCACGTCGACCAGGCCTTCTTGGGTGCGGTGTCGGCGGTCGTGGTCTTCGCGGACTAACTGCCGAGCGGCGACGTCGGTGGCTGCGGCATCGCGGATGACATTTTTGAGTGGGGCGGTGCGCGCAGCGACGCGGGCAGCTCCTTCGACGACAAGCCGTAGCCGACGTGGGAGGTCCTGCTCGCAGCGCGCGGCGTCGACCCATCCCCTGTCCAGCAGCGCCAGGGGCGAGTCGTCGCCGGCGATCGTGACGTCCAAGGCCGCAGCGAGAATGGCCTGCTTCGTGCCGAAGGCTTGGTAGATGGTGGCCGGGGCAACCTGGGCCTCAGCAGCGATGGCTTGCACGGTGGTGGTCACATAGCCCTGTTCAAGGAAGAGCCGGACGCCGGCCTCAATGATCCGGAGGCGCGTCTCGCGTGCTCGCGACTCGCGGCGACGACCCGCGACTGTCGTTCCCTTGACCGGCTCTCGCATAGGTGAGAGTCTAACTCTATATAGTGCTACTATACAGATGACGCACCGAGGAAGAGGAGTGGACGCAATGGTCAAGCCGCAGCGACAAGCAATGAGTTCAACGTGGTAGCCCCCTTCGTCATCGAGCCAAGAGCCGAGGACGCCGTCGATAACGGGGTAGCCCGAATGAATCTGCTGCTCGAACCGGGTCGAGCCCAGGGTTTCGCCGTATTCGTAAACAACTTCCCCGCACTGGGCAACGGCCCGCCGGCTCACCACCACAACGCCTACGACGAAGCCTTCTATGTGCTGGCCGGGGAGATGGAGTTCTGCGTCAACGACCAGACGGCCACGGTGGCGGCCGGCGCGATGGCGTTCATTCCGCGGGGCGCCACCCATGCGTTCTGCAACAGATCCACCGAGCCGGCACGCATGCTGGTCATCACTACACCTGAGGCGATCGACCTCATCATGCGCATGCCCGAGGGATCAAAGAGCCCGCAGGCCATGCGCACCCTGTTCGAGGAGCACGACTCGCAGATTGATGGCCCACCGTTGGGCTAGGTCCTCCGGCGGGCAGGACATCGACACTCGCGTCGGCGGTCGGACCGAATACGCAAGGACGGGTCGCCGCCCCGCGCACGGAGCTGCCGAATGTGCACCACCTGCGGATGGGGTTTCGGCACCCACTGCCAAACCACCACGTGCAGAGAGTCTTGGCACCACACACTGGCCCGAGTCACCGGACATTGGTTGACGCCGGCGTCAGAGCCAGCTTTCGGCGAGCTGCGCGGCCAGGGCACGGCCTTGGTCGTGGCCTCCTCGCGCGGCTTGCAGACGCGTTGATGGATCCAACGCGTTGGCGCCGAACACCCCCGCGCCGCTGTCCGGAAAGAGGGTCTCGACTCGGCTGCCCCGTGCGCGTAGTTCGGCGACTTGGGTTGCCAGGTCCATGCCCCACTCGTGCGGCATCCGTGACCTCCCCCCGAAGGGTGACAGCACCAGCACCCGCCCGCATCCAGCCGCCAGGTCGGCGTTCTCATTGCGTCGATAGCCACCATCGATGTATCGGCTCTCGCCGATGCGGTACGGAGGGAAAGGACCGAAGCCGTTGCTGGTGCTGGCGGCGACGGCGTCCACCAGATCGACTCCGCTGTGGCGATCGAACACGACCGGATCCCCGGTCTGCGCGTCGACAGCGGTGATAAGCACAGGCTGTGTCGGCCAGTGCGGGCTAGGAAGCCGAGCCGCGACGATGTCGTGCCAACGCGCCCGGCCAGAGCCACCGGACTTATCCAGGTCGAGCATCGCGGCACCCATTGTGCGACGCATGTCGGCGGCATCAGCGGCGGAAGCGATGATTCGGTTCGACCACTCCAAGTAGTTCTCGCCCGAGAATTGTGGGCCCTGTGCACGACCCGGCCCGGCCTGACCTGCTTGCGGCTGGGCCGTCTCGGTGACGATGGCGGCATACAGTTCGCCCGGCTGTCTCCGGCTGGTGATCTGGGCAGCCACCGTCGACCCGGACGATGTGCCGATGATGAGCTCGGCGGCGGTGACATCGACCCCGGCCGCGGCCAGGCCGGCGATCAGGCCGAGCGCCCACGCGTTGCCTGCCGCGCCGCCGCCGCCGATAACCAAGGCCCGCTTCTTCGGATCGGCCGCCCGTCCGGCGCCGTCGACCGGATTGTCGGGCATCGGCCAGTTCCCGGACCGTGCTGATCGCGCCGCTGCGACGCCGACGGACGGGGCGGTCGAGCCGCTGGACGGAGTTGAAGAATGAGAGGTGTTCATGGGAGTCGCCTTTCAAGGATTGCCTGAGGGCGCCCCCGATGGCGACTACACCAGTCGCGCGATCGTGAACCGCTGTGGAGCGCCCACTACCGATACTGCGTTCATGTGGGTCACCTCCTGGCCAAGATCACGAATCGCCGGAAAGCTAGCACGCTGGCGACGCGGTGCACAATCGATATGCAGCGGTCGCGCTCGTATCGATAGCAGGCCGTGGCGGTCGAAGTTTCGAGCGCTCAAGGGCTATGGCCGGCCGAGCGACCGCGCCGGGGCCCGGTCTGCCGCAGGACGTGTGCGCGTCCGAGACGGCGCGCACCGATTCGCGATCGGATGACACGCCGATGGGAGGTTAGCCGCCCGATCGGTTGGAGGATCGAAGGTGAGGATGCACGCCTGGGGGCAGCTCGAGGTTCTGGGCGGTTTTGGCTAGCAGCGCCACGAGCTTGGCCCGCTCGGCTCCAGTGAGCCCCTGTCCTATGGCCGTATCCAGATCGGGAATGAGCCGTGCGACCTTGGCGACGACGGCCGCGCCCCTTCGTGTCAGCTCGAGCTGGAAGGCACGGCGATCGACAGCGCTTCGGTTTCGCCGGACCCAGCCGGCGGTCTCCATCTCGTCGACGAGCGTGACCATGTTGTTTCGATGGATTCCGAGTGCGTCAGCGAGGCGCTGCTGCGTCTGGAGGGGCTCGGCCGCGAGGTTGCTGAGCACTCCGAACGCCCGCGGCGAAACGCCCAAGGGGTGCAGCAGATCAGCGAACAGCTGAGCCGAACGGCCGCCCACCTGTGAGAGCAGGAACGACAGCGACGACGCGTACCCAGGTGGCTGCGATTCGGTCACAGTGGCGAGCTTACGCCCCACCCTGTACTGTCACTATTAGTGACAATCAATTGCTAGTGCAGAGAGGCTCTGTCAATGAAGCTCGCGGTACTCGGCTCAACCGGCCGAACCGGCAAACTGGTCGTCCAACACGCCCTCGATCGGGGCCACCACGTCAAGGCTCTAGGCCGGCGAGCTGAGAGCATCACCATCGCCCACCCTCACCTCGCCATCGTTCAAGCGGACGCACACGACACCGAGGCGATCGACGCAGCGCTGACCGGATGCGACGCGGTTGTCTCCGCACTCGGAATCGGCGCATCCCGCAAACCGACAACCGTGTACTCCGATGGCGCTCGCAATGTCCTCACCGCGATGGCGTCACACCACATCGATCGACTGGCCGTCATATCAGCCTCCCCGGCCGGCGAACGCAGCGATCAGCCGCTCCTGGACCGACGGGTGATGATGCCGATCCTCGATCTGTTCTTCGGCACGTCCTACCAGGACATGCGGCGCATGGAAGCACTCCTGAGCGCCAGCGACGTCAACTGGATCTCGCTTCGACCTCCACGCCTCCTCGACCGGCCACGCACAGGGGCCTACCGCATCCAGCCGGATCTGCCGCTCCCGAAGGCACGCCAGATCACCTTCTCAGACCTCGCGATGGCGCTACTCGACGTTCTCGACCGACCGGAACTCTATCGACACGTGTGCAGCGTCGCGAATTAGTGAGCGCTGTCAGCGCCGCCTGAAAACTGTGACCATCGGTCTCAAAACAGGAAGCTGATCGCCGTCGTCCCTCTCCGGGCCGCTGGATCGTGTGCTACTGATCTTCAACGCGCGGCACCCGAGATGGGCGCCCGCGTAGTGACCGTCAGCGTGGCCGTCATCCCGAGCACGAACCTCGGCGGCTGGTCGACAAAGTCGCATCGGTGGTTTCTATCGGCGGTCGCAACACTGCCTAGCACTTAGGGGTGGTGTTGGTGTCGATCCTTCGTGTGCAGAAGGGCCCGGGGCGGCGTCCGCAGTCGGCCACGCGTCTGCGGCGCATGGAGTTACGTGAGCGCGGGTGGAGTATCCAGGCCGCGGCCCGCGAGGTGGGTGTTTCCCGGACGGCGGCCAACAGCCGGGCCCGCCGTATGGGCGGGAACGACCGGTGCCTGTGAGCGGCGCCTAGGCCGCCAGATTCCGATTTCCGACGGAGCGACCGTTGACTCTCGTGGACTTAGCCGGGAGCATCGCCCACACGATTTCTCGTCCTTGGAGGCGCTATGACCCGATCGACGACGACCGCGCCAGCCGAGTCCGGTTCCAGCGCGACTGCCCCCGGGCTGCGCCGCAGTATCGGATTCTGGGGTCTGATGTTTATTTCCCTGGGATCGATCATCGGCTCGGGCTGGCTATTGGGGGCACTTGGCGCGGCCCAGAAAGCCGGTCCCGCATCGCTGCTCTCGTGGATTCTGGCCGCGATCTTGTTGATGGTGCTGGCCTTGATCCATGCTGAGCTGGGTGCCGCCTACCCGGTAGCCGGGGGGACCGCCCGATTCCCGTACTTCGCGTTCGGGACGTTGGCCGGATTCACGGCGGGTTGGGCGGCCTATCTCCAGGCGGTGACGATCGCCCCGATCGAGGTAGAGGCGGCCATTTCCTACCTCAACAGCACCGGGTGGTCGAAGAAGCATCTAGTGATGTTGCACAACAACGGCACCCTGAACGGGACCGGCCTGATCATCGCGACGCTGGCGATGCTGCTGTTCAGCACCATTAACCTGCTCGGGGCAAAGCTGTTGTCCGATAGCAACACGGTGATGGTCGTTTGGAAGGCTGCGGTGCCGGTGCTCGCCGTCATCGTGATCATGAGTCTGAGTTTTCATGCCTCGAACTTTCACGCCGGCGGCGGTTTCATGCCCTATGGCGCCCACGGTGTGTTCTCTGCCCTCCCGGCGGGAGTCGTGTTCGCGTTGCAAGGTTTTGAGCAAGCAGTTCAAATGGGTGGTGAGGCGCGAAACCCGAAGAAGGATCTGTCCCGGGCGATCATCTCGGCGATGCTCATCGGCGCTGCTGTCTACATCATGCTCGAGGTAGCCTTCATCGGCGGCCTGTCGCCGTCGAACCTCAAGCACGGCTGGGCGAACCCGATCGGCGCCGGTGATTTCGGGCCCTATTACACATTGGCGATCGCCGCGGGTGCGAGCTGGTTGGCGACGGTCTTACTCATTGACGCGGTGATCTCGCCGGGTGGTACTGGCCTGATCTATCTCGGCACATCGGCCCGGTTGTCCTACGCCCTCGGCGAAGAGGAGGTGCTGCCGGACCAACTCACCCGCACCAACTCGCGCGGCGTCCCGATGTATTCGATCCTGCTCGCCTTCGTCATCGGTGAGATCACCTTCCTGCCATTTCCCAGCTGGAACTCCCTAGTGGGTCTGGTCACCGGCGCGACCGCCATTATGTACGCATTCGCGCCAGTATCGCTCGCCGCGCTGCAAGAACGCGATCCAGACCGACCGCGTCCATACCGCGTGCCATATCCGAAGATCATGAACCCGCTCGGGTTCGTCGCTGCGAATCTGATCATCTACTGGGGTGGCTTCGAGGCGATGTGGAAGTTGCTTACCGGCATCTTCATCGGACGCGTGCTCTTCGAGTTCGCGCTCCGCCGCGCCAAGGACGTCAAACGAGCAGATATCGACTGGCGTGCCGCGTCCTGGATCTGGCCTTGGCTCATCGGCATGACCATCATCGGGCTGCTCGGCCGTTACGGGAAAGGCGCACACCTGGTCCTTCCGGAATGGATCGACCTACTCGTCGTCGTCGGCTTTGCTCTGGTCATGTTCTACTACGCAGTGGGACTCGCGATGACGCCTGAGCAGATCAAGGTCGCCGTCGCCACCGAGGAGACGCAACTTGCAGCCGAGCGAAATCTGAACCTTCCCGGTTGAGCGAATCGTTGCCCTGCGGGGTGCCAAAAGTCTGCGTGGGAGGCTTCGGCAAGATCATCTCTCGTGGCCCCGCGACTGCTCGGCCCAAGGCTTGCCGGAACCACCGGCCACTACGGAGCCCGGTATGTGCCGGTCCAGGCGAGACGCCACGTATTCGGTCCGATGTAGCCGTTGGGTACCAGGCCGTTGAGGCGCTGGAGCTGCTCGACCATACGCAGGGTGTTCGGACCGTATTGACCGGTGCCGGCGGGGAAATAGCCGCGGGCGTGCATCTGGTCTTGGAAGATCTTGATGTTGCTATTGGTTTCGCCGTAGTGGTACCAGTGCGTGCCCCCGGGGAAGGCCGCAACAGCTAGAGCGGGGGCAGACTTGGGGATTGCGGAGTACCTACCGGTCCACGCCAGTCTCCACGTATTCGGTCCGATGTAGCCGTTGGGTACCAGGCCGTTGAGGCGCTGGAGCTGCTCGACCATACGCAGGGTGTCCGGGCCGTATTGACCGGTCCCGGCGGGGAAATAGCCGCGGGCGTGCATCTGGTCTTGGAAAATCTTGATGCTGGCACTGCTTTCGCCGTACGTGAACCAATGGTTGCCGCCGGGGAAGGCGGGCACCCCCGACGGACCGGCGGACGTGCTAGTCGGAAAGTGGATGTCGTTGATGCGCCCTGATCGGGCGTCTCGGTCCTCGCGCAGGCCGAGTATCGAGGCACATTGCCACGGCTGCCACCCCCGCTCCCGATACAACACGAGGGCGCGGGCATCCTGCTCCGCCTTCGATGCACGGTTGGGATAACCGGTGCCGCCGACACTGTGCCAAGTGCCCAAGTCAAATTGATACGCACCGTAGTGCGCATTACCCGTGTCGATCGAGTAGTTGTCACTCGACTCGCAGACGCGTAGGCGGTACCAGGTGTTAGCTGACGGGTCCGCCGAGGCGCTCGCGGCAACCACGACCAGCCCGACCCCTCCGCCCAAGACGATCAGACCAGCGACAGCTGTCGCTCGGGTTCGCTGGCCCCAACACCGACGGGGCCGCGGCGTCGGTGCCCCCAGCTCAGCGGCATGCGCGCGTTCCCAGTCGGCGAAGAAGGACGTCACTGGTCGCCGGGCTATACGGATGGTCATAGCGGAGAGCCCCTTCGGACCGTTTTGGGCGACTGGCACCGCGACGGAAACCCGCGACTACCACCCGTCCCACTTGCCCCAAGCGTCACACAGATAACTGCTTACGACAAGATAAGGTGATCGACCTTTAGCGCGTCGTGCCCGCTTTCGCACCTAGACGTGGTAGGTGAGACCTGCCCAAAGAGGCCCGTGTGCCGAGGTTTTCAGAGCCCAAGCGACATCGACGTTCGTCGTTCTGACAAGGCGTCGTGCCGACTTGCCGGGTGCGCGGCTTCTCCAACAGACCTGCTACGTATGGAGGAAGAACTCAGTCACCCGACGAGACTGGGACGACGTGCGCCTGATCAATGCCGCCGTCGACGAAGACCCACGACGGGATGCGCAGCGTGTCCTGGCCCGCCATTCCAAACTCGGCGGGCAGCGCTGGCCAAGCCGGATGGCAGCACAAGTGCGTCGTGAAGCGCTCGGATTCGCCTCGTGTCGCTCCCACTGAGTCAGACGAGTTCGCCAGCAATGGTCGGTAGTCGTCGCGGCAAGCAGCGCAGCTTCGAACAGGTGTCGATCGCGGTCACGCCTATCCGCCAGGTCGGCCGCTTCCCCAACCAGCCCGGTCGCCGCCGCCTCGTGACTGAGGTACAGGGCTGTGCGGGCAGCCATCAGCGACGGCCATCGACGCCCGGCTCTAGCGTGCTTCCTCACCGGTTAGACCGCGTTCTCCTGCGGTGTTGTGAGGTCGACGATGGTGGTGAGGTGATCGCCGAGCATCTTCTCGATAGTCGTTTCGAGTGAGTGACCGAGGGTCGCCGTGACTGAGGTCATGGCGAGAGTGCGGAAACGGACAAGCATGGCGATGAGTCCGGCGAGGTCCTCGCTGTCGGTGACCGAGTCGGTGGTCATGGATTCGGCGACGTGGCCTGCTCCGGCGTTGACCAGAATGGTGCTGATCTCATCCAGCATCGGCTCGATGCGTTCGTGGACGCGCAGGACGGTGTCCATCGGCATTCCGTAGCCTCGCATCTCGGCGAACGCCTGCAACAGCTGGGGGCGGTGCAGGGTCGCCTGCTGGCCGCGAATGCTGACAAGCTTGTCTGCGACCAGCCGGTCGAGTTCGGCTTTCCCGCCGGCTAGTTCGCGCGCTTCGGCGAGGGTGAGTGTCTCGGGCTCCTCTTGGCCCCATGGCTGGATGAGGGCGGTTTCGAGGCCGAGTACCTCGCTGAGATCCTTTCCGTGTTCCCAGGCTTCGAGCATTTCGCGGATGTGGGAGCTGGTGTAGCCGCGTTCGAGCATGGAGGTGATGATCGTCAGCCGGGCCACGTGGTTGTCGTTGAACAGTGAGACGCGGCCTGCGCGACGAGGTGGCGGAAGTAGCCCGCGTTCCTGGTAAGCACGGATGTTGCGAGTGGTGACCCCGGTCCGTCGCGCGAGATCGTCGATGCGGTACTCGACTGCTTGTTCGCCGGCCGTGACCGACCCGCGAAACGCCCCGCGTAGCAACTGGGTCACTGCGGCTTCGATGGCGGCTCGGGGGTTGCGGGCGACTCGCCGCTGCCCCCGACGCAGCGCCTCCAGTGCAGCCTCGACTGCTGTGGCTGCCTCGGACAGTGTCTGGGACCGGGCCACGGCTCAGCCCACCGCCGCGAGGTGGTTGGCGGCTGCCGCATTAGCGACGGTCACGTAGTCGGCGAGCCGAAAGTTCTTCATTTGTCGAAGATACTGAGTGGCGAAGCCGGGATACATCGAGGCATTGAACCCATCCTTGGTCAAGTACCAACTCGAGCAGCCGCTCATCCAGGTCGTGCGCTTCAGCCGTCGCTGCAGTTTCTGGTTGTAGCGTTCCTGGACGTCGGCGCGTACGTCCAGGTAGCGCAGGCTCTGATCGAGGACGGTGCGAACGCCTGCTACGGCATAGTCGATCTGTCCTTGGACGTAGACGAGCAGCGAGTTGTGGCCAGGGCCCGAGTTGGGGCCGGTCGTGAAGAACAAGTTCGGGTAGCCGTGCGCGCTGGCGCTCTTGTACGCCTGGGCTCCGCCGGCCCACTCGGCCTGCAGCGATCGGCCACCGAGTCCGGTAACCGGGTAGGGCGGGCCGCTGAGGTGCACGTCGTAGCCGGTGGCGAAGACTATGCAATCAACCGAGTGCTCAATGGCATCGCTAGTCCGGATGCCCTTCGGACTGATCGTCGCGATCGGCCAGGTGATGAGTTTGCAATTGGATTGCTGCAGCGCCGGGTAGTAGTCGCTCGACATCAGCATCCGCTTGCAGCCGGCGCGGAAGTCCGGCGTGAGTTGGCGGCGCATCCACGGGTCCTTGACCTGGCGGTGCAGGTGCGCGATTCCGATGCGTTGGATCAGGGTCGTCACGGGCGTGTTCCACACCAGACCGGTCGCCGCCGCCTCGTGACTGAAGTACAGGGCTGTGCGGGCAGCCTGCTGGGTTGCTGGCACGGTCGCGAACAACTTCTGTGCGAGCCTGGGGGTCGCGACGTCCAGGCGTGGCATCACCCAGCCGGGTGTGCGTTGGAAGACTTTGACGCTGGCGGCTGTCTTGACCAGTTCCGGGATGATCTGGATGGCACTGGCCCCGGTGCCGATGACGGCGACGTGCTTACCGGTCATGTCGTAGTCGTGGTCCCACTTCGAGCTCAGGATCTTCTTGCCTTCGAAGGTGTCGATGCCTGTCATCGCGGGGAAGCTGGAATCGGCCAGCGGGCCCGAGGCGACGATCACCGTTCGCGCCCGGTAGGCACCATTGGCGGTGGCGATGTCCCATGCGCCGGCGTGTTGGTCGAAGGCCAGCGACTCGACGGTCGTCTCGAAGCGGATGAAGCGGATGAGGTCGAACCGTTCGACGAGTTCCTCGATGTGCTCACGGATCTCGTCGCTGGGTGAGTAGGCGCGCGACCAGTTCGGGTTCTTCGCGAACGAGAACGAGTAGAGCAGTGACGGGATGTCGCAGGCCGCGCCGGGATAGGTGTTGTCGCGCCAGGTGCCCCCGACGCGATCGGAGCGATCCAGGATCACGAAGTCCTCGATGCCGGCTTCCAGAAGTTTGATCGCGGTGCCCAGTCCGGTGAATCCGGCGCCGATGATCAACGTGTCGTGCGTCGATCCACTCGAACCTCCGGTCCCTGTCGATGGGCGAGGTTTGGTTGCGCGGGTGGTGGCGGCTCGGGGGCGGCTGGTCGTGGCGGTCATGCGGCGACCTTGGAACCCTGTACTCCGTGACTGACTGGTTCGTAGGTGAGTTCCTTGAACCAGGTGGGGATGGGCTTGAGCAGCCACCTCGGGTAGAAGTCGCTGGCGCGGACCATCGTGTTGGCCAGCAGGTGGTAGGGGTGCTTGGGGTTGACGGTCATGCCGGCGTGCCACTTCACTATTTGGTAGAGCGGTAGGCGATGTGTCGTTTCTCCCCGCTCGCCGAGCTTGGCGAATCGGTTCATCGCGTCGTAGAGCCGCTCGGGTTGGAACCCCATTCCGATGACCTCGTTGCGGACTCGGTTGAGCATCGGGATGTACATCAAGGCACCGATGATCAAGCCCGGGGAGGCGGCGTTGCCGACGAACTGGATCGCCAGCTTGCGTGCTTTCGCGTTGCCGAGGGAGTTGAGGACTTCGAAGTCGATGGCGATGTGCCGCGATTCGTCGTTGTTGATCTTCTCGAACACCTGGTGGCAAACCGGGTCCTTCACCTCGTCGAGGAGGAACTTCAGCAGTGCACCGTCCAGGGCGACTTCGAGCATGGGGATGACGGTGCCAAGCACTGATAGCGGCATGTCGTCGGCGTACTTGTCGAGCCACTCGATGGCGAGTCGGATGTTGACGTTCGGCTCGGGCAGCTCGTCGCCGTCGATCATTCCCCAGCGCTTGAGCAGGGCGAGTTCGGCATTGGCGTGGCGCTGCTCTTCGGCGTGGAACCAGCGGTAGATCTCGGCCAGCGTTGGGTCCGGTGTCTTCTTCGCCATCGCGGCAAAGCCGCGGGCGCCGACGTTCTCGATCCAGCACAGGTCAGCCATGAAGGCCTTCAGCTTGGGCTTGAACTCCTCGCTAATGGCCTCCACGCCGGGGGCGTCCCAGTCGATGTCGGCCAGCACCCATTGGCGTTCCTTGATCTTGGCGAGCATCGCTTCCATGTCCATTGCCATCGCTCTAGTTACCTTCCGTCGAACCAACAGAGGAGCTCGCATGTGTGGTGTCTGATCCGCGTAGCGGACCGAAACGTTCAAGCATGCCCACGCCACGGGTATAGGTGCGCGGAGCGTGGCGTTTGATGGCCCACCCGACCTTGGCGTCGCCTTGGGGCATGACGTAGAACCCACCGCGGTCGTGGGTGTTCAAGGTGGTGCGGGCGACCCGGGCGGCCGACACTCCGGTGAGACGCATGAGGGTCGCAGCGAGCTCGCTGGAGCGGCCGGTGATCCTGTCGGAGTTGAGGATGTTGGTCTTGACGAAGGTCGGACACAGGACGGTGACGTGCACGCCCGTTCCGGACAGTTCGGCGCAGAGCGTCTCGGACAGGGCGAGGACGCCGGCTTTGCTGACGTTGTAGGCGGCCATCCGCGGTGCGGCGCCGAAGCTGGCGGCGGAGGCGACGTTGATGATGCCGCCGTAGCCGGCCTCGCGCAGTATTGGGGTGAATACGTGGCAGCCGTGGATGACGCCCCAAAGGTTGATGCCGATTGTCGATTCCCAGTCCTTCAGCGGGGTCTCACCGATCACCGCTCCCCCGGCTCCGACGCCGGCGTTGTTGACCACGAGGGTGGGGACGTTGCCGAACCAGCTCTGCGCTTCATGGGCTAGGTGCTGCAGGTCTTCGAGTGATGCGACGTCGCATCGGACCGCGAGCGCCTTGCCGCCCTGATCGACTATCGCATCGACGGTGCGTTGCGCTGCGTGTTCGTCGATGTCGCTACACACGACGCTCCCGCCACGGGCCGCGAGTTCGACGGCGAAGGCCTGCCCGATGCCGCTGCCTGCTCCCGTAACGACCGCGCGGGCTCCTCGGCTGACTCGTGTGCTCATGCTGTCCCCCGCTGGGACTGTCGAGTTCCGATAGGTACGGCCTCACGCAAGAAGGTCGCGCCTCGACGTAGCGCGCGGTCTGCTTCGGGCACCAGCACAGGCATCGCTTGGAATACATGGACTTGGTCGGGCCAAACCTCCAGCCGGGAGCTGGTGCCGGTCTCGAGCAGCCGTTCGTGTAAGGCGTGTGCGTCGGCTGCGAGCATCTCGCGCCCACCTACCTGGATCAGAGTCGCTGGCAGCACCTCGCCGGGTCGGGGAGTGACGGCGAGGCGCTCATGCGCCGGGTCCGCACCGTCGGTGTAGAGGTCGATGAGGCGGCGCGCGCCACCTGCGGAGATCATCGGGTCCGGGCGGGCCTGCTCGCGCTTGGCGGCCAGGGCAAGGCTCAGGTCAATGATCGGTGAGAGCAGCAGTTGCGCCGCAGGCAGCCCGCGCCCCGCCCGAAGCAGCGACAGGCACAGATCGACACAGAGGTGGCCGCCCGCTGAATCGCCGGCCACGACAATCCGATCGGCGGCGAAGCCTTGCGCGATGAGCCAGTCAAATCCACGCGTGACGTCCTCGGCAGCGGCCGGGAAGCGGTGCCGCGGCGCCAGGCGGTAGTCGACCGAGAACACTGGCAGCCCGGTGAGCGCCGAGAGCCGTGAGGTGAGGCCGCGGTGGGTTCGGGGCGAGCAGAGCGCGTAGCCGCTGCCGTGGATGTAGAGAATCGCTGCGTCCTGGCGGCGCGCACCACGGGCGCGAACCCACTCGCCGCGGATCCGGCCGGAGGTAGTTCGCTCGTTGACGGCGGTGACGACCGTGCGAGGACGGACCGGCCCGAAAGCGGTCAGCGAACTGGCCAGAATGCCGCGGGAGATGGCGATACCCAGCCGGTTTGCCGGCAGCGCTTCAGCGACCGGTCGCAGCACGACACGGGCACCGGTGGCGGCCAGTCGGGATCGTGTCGATCCGGGCCTCGGTTCGAAAGCAGTCAAGGACACCCACCTACTAGACCACCAATTCCGCCATCAGTCAATGGGCCATTTGTGACTGGCTATATTACGCGGCTAGCGATCTGTGCGCAGTCTCTCGGCGCGGTCCAGGAGGTCGCATGCCTGCCCGGTGAGCTGGCCGGCGTCAGCGGCGGCGCGCATGACCGCAAAGGAAGCGGCCGGAAGGTCGCGCACTCTGGAGAGGGCGTGATCGATGAGTCTCGGGTCGAGGCGGTCGATCAAATAGCTTGCCTCGCTCCAGAGGTCTCCGTCGATCACCTCGTGCAGGATGTCGTCCACCACCGATATCGGAAGGTCGTTGATCGCGGTGGCCAGATTGTCGTTCCACTCCAGCAACGGGACGACGCCGAGCAGATCTCGCGCATTCGCGGCGGCGACTGCGGCTAGGATGCTCGCGGGTGGGACGACTCCGCTGAACAGGGCCATCGCCCGGTACTCGCCACGCTCGAACAGCACCGCCGCAACCGCACCGACTCGTTCGGCCGGCACGCAGGCCATCACGGCTGCGAGCCGCTCGATGAGCGTCGCACCCCCGCCGTCGTCAGCCTCCTCCCGTGAAGCGCGAACCAGTTCCTCTACGAGCGGGACGATCTTGTTCACTGGCAGGTCACTGAGCACCTGCGTGAGATTGTCGTTCCACACCAGCAACGGAGCGATCTGGAACAGGTCGTGCGGGGCAGCGACATCGAACGCCGCGGTCAGCGCCTCTAGCGGTACGGTGCCCGCAAACTGCGCCATGGCTTCATAGTCCCCCTGCTCGAAGAGCACCCGGGCGACCTCGGCCACCCGCTCGGTCGGCACGCAGGCCATCACTGGCGCCATCCGATCGATCACGGTGTAGCGCGAACCGCTACCGGCCTCCTCACGCGAAGTGCGGACGAGCTCGTGGACCAGGGGGAGAATCTTCTCGACGGGGAGCTCACTCAAGACCGTGTCGAGGTTGTCGTTCCACACCAGCAGGGGCGCGACCTCGAACAGGTCGTGCGGGGTAGCGACCTCGAAAGCACCGAACAGCGCCCCGAGGGTGACAGTGCCAGCAAACTCCGCCATCGCTGCGTATTCCCCACGACCGAACAGTTCTCGGGCGACCTGGGCCACATTGTTCGGTGGGATCGCCTGCACAACCGTCTTGGAACGGGTGGGGTCCAGCGACATGGCAAGATCGGCGAGGTAACTGGTCCGGACCTTCGTGACCAGGTCGCGCGCCTTGGCTGGCTCGAGCATTTCGGCGGTGCGCGCGGCTAACGGTGGGGGCAGGAACCGCTCGGCGAGTTTGCCGGCCAGCGGCCCAGGAATGGCCTTGGACAGTCCGGCGATGCGCGCGAAGCGGTCCTGTTCTCCGGCGAAGACGAGCTCACCGATCCGGTCGTGCAACCGCCGTAGCTGCTCATCGGTGAGGCCGTCGAGCCCGTGCAGCTCCTCGACGTCGACGTGCATGACCCGTGCGATACGTCCCAGCTGCGGGCTGCGTGTGGTGCTCATCCGAGCAGCGCCTTCTTTACGAGCCCGCGAACCGGCAAGGGGACGCCTCTGATGGCCGCGTTCACGGCGTCATCGATGAGTTGTAGCTGGCGCGCGCACGCTGCGTCGATCTGATCTGCGAGCCGTGAGCAGGCCGCGTCGTCGACCTCACTGATGATATCGGCGAGTTCGACGCCGAGCAGCTCGGTCGCTCGCGCAGCGCCTCCGGTCGGCACGGGCACACACGCCTCCACAACTATCATCGCCATCGCCGGATGGCGCAGTCAATGGTGGCAGGGAATGGTAAGGAGGGCAACCTCAGGCTGCGGCCCACGGGTCGCACCTGCCGGGTGCGCCTTGCTTGCGCGTCGAGGTTAGAGGAACGCATGGCGGCGAAGGTGACCGTGGCCCGCGCTGCGGCAGGTGTCGCGAGCTCCTCACTTCAACTGCAGATCGGATGCCAGCCAGTGGCCCTGTTGGTTGACCAGCGTCATCACCACCCGATTGCGTTGCACGGTCGGTGTTTTGGTCTGGGTGCTGGTGAAAGTCTGGTCGATGAACAGGACCAGCGTCGCCTGGCTCGTTGTCGCAGTAGCGATGCCCGTGCTCAGGACCTGTCCTTTGGCTATGGCCTGATATTTCACGATTGTCGCCTCAAGCGATTTTGAGGTGCTGAGGTAGCTCTTCGCGTAGTCCGGGGTCAGTTGCATGGCGACCGCAGCGAAATCCTTCTCAATGGTCGAATAGTTGTAGCTGCTGAAGTCCACGGCGATCTTCTGCCCCGCCGCGCTGGCGTCCCGGCGAGCCGCAACCAGCGCGTTCTGCGCCGCGACGACGTCTTTCTGGTGCGACAGCTTGGCCAAGACGACGAGGAGTGCCGCGACGAGCGCGAGGATGAGCAGGCCGGCCACGGCGCTGACCCACACCAGCCTCACTGAGGCAATGCCGTGCCGGCGAGTCGTACCGACGGCGGGCGTATCGGGCTCGAGCGACTTCTTGGTCTTGGGACGCGGTGCAGTGGTGTCGGCCGGTTTCTCGGTCGTCGGGTCGGGCGCGGATTTCTTCGAGCTCTTGCCCGACTTCTTGCCGCCCTGGCCGCTTTCGGTCTTGGTGTTCGTCTTGGTATCCGAGCCCACTTTGTTGCTGGGCGCGCGTTTTGCGGCCGAGCCGCCCTTCTTCGCGGCGCCGACTGAGCCGACGGTGGTACTCGCTCCCGCGGCATCGGCGTGGGCCGTGATGGCACTTATCGGCTCGGCGGTGAGGTCGATGGTCGGTTCCGGCTCAGCGTCGGCCCCGGCCGTGGCCTCGTCGCCGGTCGTCACTGGCCCGAGATCGTCTTCGGGCGTGAGTTCATCATCGTCGGCCTCGGGCACGTCGATCATGTCTCCGCCCGCGTTTGGTGCGGAACTGGGCGAGTCTCCAGGCACTACCTCTCCTGACATGGTCGGATTCTCCTCGCGATCACGGGTCGGGTCTGTTCGTCGGGTCGAGCAGCGCGTGCAACGCGTCGTTGCCGCGGCCGGGACCCGGGGTGCCTGGCGCGGGGTTGTCCTTGCCCCGGCAGTCGGCGCCGGGCTAGGTGGCTGATCATCGAATCATCGCGTGCTCGCGCCGCCGCCAGGGGGCGGGGCGTTGGCCGCTCCGCGGGGCAAGATGGCCGCATTTGAGATCGGGCAACTGACGCGGTAAAGGCTAGACGGCACGGTGCCGAGGGGACTGGTCAACGGGACGCCATAGGCACAGGTCGGTTCGTTGTAGTTGATCAATACGCCGGCGTTCACCACGCCGCCGCGAACCACAGTCGGAAGGAGTCTCCCGAATTCGGGTACCGCCACGAGCAACGCCTTCAGGCCCGGAACATTGGCCACCGCGATCCCGGTGAAGTCCGCGAGGCTCCCCAGCAGAATCGAGGCCGTGGATCCGTTGTCGCGGATGATGTCGTTGAAGAGCTTGATCATGCCCGGGGCTTGAGCGATCAGCTTCTCGATCGTCGGTGTCGAGGTCTTGAGCGTGTCGGAAAGCTTGGCGAGCGAGTCGGCGACGGTGGCGAAGTCCCCTGCATGGTTCGCTGCCGTATTCAGCAGGATCTGCCCGTTTCGCAGCAGGTCCAGCGTCGATTTCTGCGAAGCAGACAGTTCGTTCACCAGCGTGGTGCCGCTATCGAGCAGGGAGCGTAGTTGCGGGCCGGCGTTGTCGAACGCGGTCGAGAGTTCGTGGGTGATTGTGCCGATGTCAGCGGGGTTGATCGTCTTGACCAATTTCTCGACGGACAGCAGCAACTCTGGCGTGCTGATCGGCGTTGTCGTCCGGCTCGCCGGAATAATGTCCCCGTTCTTGAAGATCGGACCCGTGGTCGAGGTCGGGACTAGGTCGATGTACTGCTCGCCGGCGACGGAGAGGTCGTCGACGTGCGCGATGCTGTTCGCCGGGATCTGGGTGCCCTCGTTGATCGTGAGCTTGGCCGTGACGCCGTCGCGTTGCAGGTCGACCGAATCGACGGTGCCGACAGCTACACCCCGGTAGGCGACCTCCGAACCGTTGAAGAGGCCGCCGGCGTCGTTGAGTTGCACGGTCATCGATATCGGGGTGCTAAACGGCGCGTAGTGCAGTAGCCCGAATACGGTATAGACGAGGATGAGCAGCGACACGAGCCCGAAGATGGCTAGCTGGATCGGGACGATATTGCGCTTCACTGCAGGCCCCCGGTGAGCAACGTGGTGACTGCAGATTGCCCCGAGGCGGGCGCGGAGGCGGATGAGGACGATGACGAGTAAGCCGATGCCGGCGGCACGAGGACCGTGTTGTTGGTGGATGCCGGGAAGTCGAGGTTGATTGTGCCGGCCGCCGTTAGGTAGTCACCGGGAGCGGCCGCGGCGATAGCGCTGCCGAAAAGGACGAGCTTGTTCATAGTCGGCACGAGTTGTGCACGGACGTTGGTGAGGGAATCCAGCGCGGGCTGCACCTGCCGAATGTCGGACAGCAGGGTGTCGGTGCTGCGGTTCAAGACGCTTTCAGCGGCGGTTCCGAGTGTGGTGACCTTGGTCAGCAGATCGTTGATCTTTCCGGTCTGTTCGCTGATCACCTTGAACGCGGGCGGGAACTCATCGAGGGCTCTGGTGATCACGTCCTCGCCAGCGCCGAGGGTGACGGCCACCTTTTGGATGCCGGCGAGCGCCAAGTCGATGTCGCCGCGATGGGAGTTGAGCGCGGCTACCAGGGTATGCAGCTGGTCGATGACGCTGCGAATCGTGCCGGTACGCCCGGTGAGCGTCTTGTCGAGTTCTCGGATGATCGTGGCGATCTGCTGGATTCCGCCGCCGTTAAGCAGTAGTGAGAGCGCCGCGAAGGCATCTTCGATGCTGGGAGCGGCGCCGGTGAACTGCTGGGTGAGGGTGTCGCCCGGCGCAAAGAATTTGGTCGCTGTCTTGGCCGGGGGGTAGATCGCGATGTAGTCCTCGCCGAGCGGGGTCGTGAACCGGACCTCTGCGGTCGTGCCGAGCATCAGCTTGGTCTTGGTCGAGATCTGCAGTGTGACGTTGGCGTGGAAGTCCTTGGTGCTGATGTTGGTGACGTCGCCGATGACGGCGCCGGACTGTTTGACCTTGGCTCCGATGGGCAGATCGAGGACGTTGGTGAACTGCGCGTGGAGGGTGTAGGTGGAACCGTTGACCGCGGGTGGGGAGGGCAGCGCGTTCAGGCTCGGCGGGGTGAAGATCCGCGTAAACGCCACGTACACGATAATGATCGCGACGGTGGCGATCGCGATCCACCGCAACGGTGTGAGGCGTTGGAGTGTGCTCACTTCAGCCACCTGCTCAATCCGAGATCGGGCGTCGCCGGGACCCCTGGAGAACCGCCGCGGCCCTGGATGAAGCCGTATTGCGAGGTGCATACCGTGTTGATCGTGGTCGCTTTGCTGAGGCCGGGCAGGCTGAGCACGCCCAGAAGCTGGTCGATGTTGGCGACGTTGCTGAGCACGATCGGCGCTGCTTCTTGGCTCGCACTGCGGCAATAGTTGCCGGTGATCGTGGCGAGATTCGGTGCGATGTCGATTCGACCGTAGACGACAGGGCACTTTCCGCTGCTGTTGGCGACCTCACCGTCGACGCATGCGGCGTTCTGGTCGATGGCTCGGTTGACGTTCTGAAAGCCCAGCGCTGCCGTGTTGAACGTGGTCGCGAGTGCCTGCTGGTCGCCGAGTACGGCTTTCATCGTCGTCGACAGGCCGGCCAGCGACGATTGGATCGCGTTTCGGTTTGTACCGATGAAGTCAGTTACCTGTTGCAACGCGGTTTGCAGGTCGGTGATGGCGGTGGCGAGGGTGTCCCGCTCACCGGCGAGGGTGCTTGTTGCGGTGGCGGCCTCCGATATGACGCGGTTCAGGGAGGAGTTGCGGTCGGCGAGCACTGCGGTGAGCGAGTCGAGGCTGGTGAGCAGCTTGGTGATCTGGGTGGGGTCGGACGTGAACGCCGGGAGCGCTCCTGCGAGCCCGACGAGCGTGTCGTGCAGGTTCGCGCCGTTGCCCTGTAGCAGGCCGGCGAGGGAGCGCACGACGTCAGACAGTGCCCCGTTCTTGTTCGCCCCGACCGGCCCGAGCGTCTTGGCCAGCGAACTTACGCCGGCAAAGATCTGATCGACGGTCAAGGGGGTGTGGGTTCGCGACACGGGGATGACGGTCCCTGAGGCCATCACCGGGCCTGTCCCGGGATAGGGCGGGTACAGCTCGATCGTGCGATCGCTGACCGGATTGCGGTTGAGGATCACCGCTTCGGCGTTGGCGGAGACCTTGATACTTTTCGGCAGCGACATAGTGACCTCGACGTAGCCCTTGCCAGCTCTAACTGAGGTGACCTTGCCGACCGGTACGCCGAGAATTTGGACCGCGTTGTCGTAGTAGACGCCGGGCGTCTCGTAGAACTGAGCCTTGATGGTCTGCGTCGGCCCGGGGTTGATGACCGACGGGAAGAATATGCCGACCGCTGTGACGGCTGCGACAGCGATGATGACGCCGGCGAGTATGAGTATGCGGTTGCGCCGTAGGAATTCGCGGATCACGGCCGACCACATCCTGGCGCCGGGGTCTTCCCGCACGCAGTGATCAGGTTGTCCGGAAGGAATCCGGTGGGCAGCAGGAGGTCGAGCCATGGCCCGCTGCCGGCCACGTTTGCGATATTGGTGCTGAACTCGCCGAGGGTGGTTACTGAAGCTTGCAGCTGGTTGCGGTCATTGGTGAGCACCGCGGTGACCTTGCTCAGGTTGGCCAGGGTCGCCGCAAGCACGCCGCCGTTCTTCGAGACGAGGCTGGAAATCTGTTGGCCGAGCGTGGCGGTGTCGTGCAGCAGGGTGGTGATGACTGTCGCCCGGTCGTTGAACAGCTGCAGAAGGACGCCGGAGTTGGCGAGCAGCTTGACGAGGTCACCGCGTTTCGAGTTCAACGTCGAGACGATGTTCAGCGCGTCTGAGAGCAGCGTGCCGATCTCCTTCTGCCTGCTTGACAGAGCGGTGGAGATGGCGGTCACGCCCTTGAGCGTGGCGGTGACGTCGGCGGGGCGTATGCCTTGCAGCGTGGCCGCCAGGTCTGTCAGTGAGGCACGGAAATTGGGTTGATTCGTGTTGATCGTGGCCTCACCGATGCCGTTGAATGCGTCGAGCAGTGTGTAGGGGACGGTCGTTCGGGACAACGGGATGGTCGCCCCGCTGGCCAACGTTCCCGGTCCGGCTGATTCGACTTGTAGGAACAGTGCGCCCAGGACCGTGGCGATCTCCACCGTGGCCCCGGAGGTTCCGCCCAGCTTCAGGCCCTTCTTCACCGTGAAATCGACCTTGACGTGGGTGCCTTCGAGCTTGATTGAGGTCACCGCGCCGACGCTGATCCCGGCGACGCGTACGTCGTCACCCGTCTGGAGGCCGCCGGTGTTGGCGAAGTCTGCCGAATATGACGTTTTGGGGTGAACGAACGGCAACCGAGCGAGGTTGATCGCGAGGAGCACGACCACCGCGCCGATGAGCGTGATGACGATCGCGAGGACAGCCGGGTCGCGGCGGCGAAACCAGTTCATTTGCACACCGGCGAGGAGGCGTTGGGGCTGGCGGTGATAGGACCGCTGGGGAAGGTCAGCGGGACGGTGAGCCCCGAACCCTTGGGTAGCAGCAGACCAGCAATCTGCAGGACAAGCTGCGCCGCCGATGCTCCGCCGGGGAATTGGCCGGCGATTGTTTGCGCGATGTCGTCGGGAGTGACGTAGGGCTGATTGGGGATGGCGACGCTGAGGTTGCAGGGATACGCGCTGAGCCAGCTTCCGGTCTGCGACACCCGGTCGAGGTCGCCGAAGACGACAGGAAATGCTTTGAGCGTCTTATCCAGTGTCGTGGTGTTGTTGGCCAACACGCCGGTAAGTGCGACCACGTCGACCGCGGCGTGATTGAGCGTGCCGTCGTTGAGGCCTGCGAACAAGTGATTGACCGACGTGGTGAGGCCGCCGATGGCGTCAACCGATCGGCTGATGTTAGGCGCATCGGCGGCAAGGTTGTTCGTGATCGTGGTGAGCGAGTCGAGCATCTGTCCGAGTTGATCGTCGTGGCCGGACACCGACTTCAGAAGTTTCGACAGGCTGTCGACGATCCCGACGAACAATTGGTCTCGGTCGCCGAGGTTCGTGGTCAGCTGCGCAACCTGGCTGAGCAGGTCGTCGATGTTGCCGCCTTCGCCCTGCAGTATTTGGATGATCTGCGAGGAAAACTGGTTGATCTGAGTGGGGTTGAGCACCTGGAACAGCGGTTCGAACCCGTTGAACAGGGAGGTCAGGCTCAGTGCGCCTCGGGTTCGTGATTCGCTAAACGTGGAGCCAGGTCGCAGCGGTGTCCCTGGGGCGCCTTCGTTGACGAGTGAGAGGAATCGCTGGCCGAGCAGGTTCGCGTAGCGAACGACCGCAAAGCTCGAACTTGTGAGGGTCTGGTCGCGGTTGGCGGTGAAGTCGACCTTGACGTGTGTGGCATCGACGAGGGTCACGCTAGTCACGTCCCCGACCTGGACGCCGGAGACCTTGACCGGATTGCCCGCCCGGAGCCCGGTCGCGTCGGCGAAATCTGCGTGATAGGTGTCAGTGGTGCCGACGTTCGCGCCGCCGAGCGTCGAGACGATCATGACGCCCATGACTCCGGTGAGGGCGAGAAATATGCCGAGCTTGATCAGTATCGACCGGTAGCTCATGGAATCACCGTCGTCGTGCCGCGCAGTAGGGGACCCATGATGAGGTCGATTGCCGCGGGGACGTTGTCTACCGGGACTGCGGTCATCGCACTGACTACCGCCTCGACCGCCTGGATCTCGCCGGCGCTGCCGACGGCGCCGAGACGGCCTGAGGTGTTGGTTCCTCCGGTCAGCATTACGGCTGCGTTGGTCTGGACGCTGTCGCCAGCGCAATTGCGCCCTTGAGCGCCCGGGTACTGAGGGCACTGCGCGGTGGTATACACCCGCGGGTCGGTGGCGCGATCGATGACGTGGGTCGTTTGGCCGAGCAGGAGCGGGACGAGTGCGGCGGCGTTCACCCCAGTGACGACGCCATTGATCTGAAATTTGCCACCGTGCAGAGCCGACGCGAACGCGTCGGCCACGTTGCGGAAGCCGATGACGGTGTCACCGAGCGCCGCAGGTCGTTGCGCCATTGCGGAGGCGAGGGGTCCTCCGTTGATGACGACCGTAACGAAGTTGTTGCCTACGTTGTGGATCAGCATCGTGGCGTTGTCAAGCAGAGTGGGGGCGAAGGTGAACAGTTCGCCTATCGCCTGCTGCTGCCGGATGATGGCAGCGGCGGGAGTCAGTCCATTGGACAGGGTCTGCAGGATGTCTGGGGCATTACTGGCGGCGCTGGTCGCCACGGTGGCGAGACTTCGGATTGTCTGCACAATTCCGGGGATCATGGGGTTGAGAGTCTTGAGGTAAGCGTCGAGCTTGTCGATAAGTTTGCCGATGTCGTCGCCTCGGCCCTGCACCGCGCTGGCTAACGCGGTGAGCGCATTGTTGAGTTCAGCCGGGTGAACCACCGTGAGTAGGTCATAGAGTTGCGACAGGGCCGTCTGCAGCCCCTCGGCCCCGGGCGAAGTGTCGGCCCGGATCTGCGAACCGTCGTGCAACGAGCCAGGTGCAGGCTCGGTCGGGTCAACAAGTTGGATCTTGGTGTTGCCGAACAGCGACGCGGGCACGGCGATCGCGGTGACGTTGGCCGGCACGACGTTGGCTTTGGGCCGGCTCAACCGAAGCGTGAGTTGGGTCGCGCCAGTGCTGGCAGTCACGCGGAACGATTTCACCTCGCCGACGATCACGCTGCGGTAGGTGACGATGTCGCCTGCTTCTAGTGAGTCCCCCGCCTGACCGACGCTGGCCGAGACGGTGATGGTGTCGCCGAAGTCGCCGTTGAACGTCTTGAAGGTGAGCACGGTGGCGATGATGATGAGGACGGTCATGGCGAGGCCGAGAAGCTTCGGCAGTAGACCGGTGGTCTTGGTCAGCACCGCAATGTCACCCGCCGCTCAATCGGACGCTGTGTAAGCCCCAGAACAGCATCGTCAGCGCGATGTCGGAGGCTGCGATGCTCACCGTGACCGCGCGAATGGCTCGAGCTGTGGCTGTGCCGACTCCCGCCGGCCCGCCGGTCGTGTTGTAACCGTAGTAGGAGTGCAGCAGGATGATGATGGTGGTGAAGATCAGCACCTTCAGCACGGAGTAGACGACGTCGATTGGATGAAGGAACAGCCCGAAGTAGTGGTCGTAGGTCCCCAGTGACTGGTGATACAGCGTTCCGATCGTCAGCCTGGTGGCGACATAGGATCCGGACAGACCGACCAGGTACAGCGGAACCACCGCGATGTAGGCCGACAGCAGCCGGGTCGTGACGAGATAGGGCAGCGACGGGATAGCCATCACTTCCAGCGCGTCGATTTCCTCGCTGATGCGCTGCGCCCCGATCTGGGCCGTGAATTTGCATCCGACCTGCGCGGCGATCGCTACGGCAGCGATCAGGGGGGCGATCTCGCGGGTGTTGCCGTAAGCGGCAATGAAGCCGGACAGCGGCGCGATGCCGATCAGTTTCAGGCCCTGGAAGCCTTGCACACCGACCTCGATCCCCACGAATATGGATTCGATGAGAATGACGCCGAGCGTGCCGGTGAAGGTGATGAGAAAGCCGGTCCCGAGGGTGAGATCGCTGATCTGGCGACGCACCTCGCCGGCGTACTTTCGCACGACCAGCGGCGTGGCCGTGACCGCTCGCGCAGTGAACAGGATGAGACCGCCGAGGAATCCCAGATTCCTCTCCACCCCAGACTTCACGTGGATGTAGGCGCCGAGCGCCTGCCTCATGCCTGGCCGCGCGCCGGCGATCAAGCCTTTGATGGGTTCGTCGGCCATCAGAAGGGAACCATCAGAACGTCGTTTGGGGGACGACAGCGAAGAAGATCTCGGTGATGATCAGGTTCTGGGCGAACAGAATGACGCCGGTGATCACTACCGTCTGGTTGACCGCCTCGCCGACGGCGGTGGGACCTTTGGTTGCTTGCATGCCCTTGAAGGCTGCAATCATGGCCGCGGTGGAGCCAAATACAGCGGCCTTGATCTCAGCGGTGACGAAATCGGCCATCGTCGCGAACTGAGTGAACGAGCCGAAGAAGCTGCCCTTGGAGCCACCGAGGATCGCGATATTGAAGAAGTACCCGGCGCACACGCTGACGAAGATGACCAGCAGGTTCAGGAACAGGCTGATGACGATCGAAGCCAACAGCAGCGGAGCGACCAGCCGCTGCACGGGGTTGATACCCATCACTTTGAGGGCGTCGAGTTCCTCGCGGATCGTGCGCGCGCCGAACTCCGCGCAGATTGCTGACCCACCTACTCCGGCCAACAGCAACGCGGTGATGACCGGGGCAGCTTCACGCATGATCCCGATCGCATCGGCGGCGCCGACATAGGAAGTGGCGCCGATCTGGCTGGCCAGGCCGCCGACCTGCAAGACGATCGCCATGCCGAGCGGGATCGACACCAAGATCACGGGCAGCGCCGTGGCGTTGGCGAGGAACCAGGAGCGCTCGATGAATTCCTTGAAGAAGAAACGACCGCGAACGATATCCGAAACCATGAAATAGGCGGCTTCGACGGTCATCTTGTACATTGCGCCGACTGGTTCGAGGTTCTTGCGGAATCGCTGAGGAATGACAGCGGGCGTGCTCACCGCAACCTCCCTCGACAAACAGACGTGACGCGCCGTTTCCGAAAATCGGGGTTGAGCCGCCCGGCCGCGTGGCCGTCGTCCACTTCGCCGATCATCTCGGCGAGGTTAGCGCCGCGCAGATCGATCGCGCTGAACGCCTTGATCCTGCAGGGGCACAACGCATTCAACCAATTTGGATACCGCCATGGTTCGATGGCGCAGTTGATAGTGGCACCGAGACCGGGATCGAGCAACTTTAAGCTGACGCCCCATCCCGGCGGGAGAGACCGTCGCGGTCCCCCCCGCCGTGGCGGCACTAGCCGGGCGAGCCGGCGGGTGCAGAAGAACGACGTTGCGTGCGCGAGGTCCGGGCGATCGGTCCGTTGTCGAGCGTGGCTACCGCCGAACCGCCCGCGCCCAGGTCGTTGCACGTCGGGCAGCCGAAGGTGTTCAGCGCGCTGACGACCGCGTCACGCTCGCTCTGGTCGAACACGTAGGCGAGGTTGTACCGCCCGGCGAAGGTGGTGCCGTGCGCCTGCGGAGCCATCGCGACCACCCTGTCGATCTTGGAAGCAGTCCCCATTGGCGAGCGCTGGTCAAGAACCCGATGAGGACAACGCACGTTCTAGCGGTCCACGTCCCCGCCGAGCACGCGGGTCACGAGGAGATCCGGCGCCCGCCCTGAAACGCAAAATCCACCAACGAATGACTGACATGATCTGGCGAGCCGGCCCCGGGGGTAGGGGTCGCACAGTCGCTAGGCCGCGGGAGCGGCCGAAGGCGGCAGGTCTCGCAGGGCGCGTAGTGGCGAGGCGGTGAGCACGAGAGCGGGTAGCAGCGTCCCGGCGGTGAGTACCCACATCGCCGTTCGGGGTCCCAGGGCTGAGGCGAGCGCACCGGCGAGTAACGCGCCCAGTGGCATCGTCCCGAACAGTACGAACCGCATCGACGCAACGACCCTCCCCAGGATCGCCGGCGGACAGTACGCCTGCCGGAACGTACCGATGGTGACGTTGTATACCAATACACCCGCCAGCGGGATCACATTGCCCAAGATGAACAGCACCAGCCCGGCGCCGCGCGTTGTCAGCGGAATCAGCAGCGCGAACGGCGCGCAGAGCGCGCTGACCAGCCACAGGGCTCGCGAGGTCCCGATCAGGAGGCCGACGCGGCGCGCCACCACGGCACCGATAACCGCACCTAGTCCGACAAGCGCGACCAGGACGCCGACCGTCCCCGGCGCGACATGCACCTGGCGTACCAGGAACAACACGATGATCGCCTGCACGCCGATGAAGAAGAAGTTGGCGATAGCCGGGGCGATCGTCAGTACACGCAGCAGCGGATCCGCGCGCACGTAACGCGCCCCTTCGGCAATCTCGGCGCGCAGGCCGCGTGTGTGGGGCGCGTCCGGTGTGCGTTCAGGGGTGCGGATCGCCAGCAGGCTAAGTAGCGAGACGAGATAGCTCGCTGCGTCGGCGAACAGCGCGAACGGTGCCCGCGCGACGTGCACGAGTAAACCGCCCAGTCCCGGTCCAACGACTGCGGCTACGGCCTGAGAGCCCTGCAGCTTGGCGTTTCCCTCCGCAAGATCGAGATGGTCGACCAGGCGAGGAAGGTATGCCTGATACGCGACCTGAAAGAGCACCGTGGCGAACCCGGTGACGAACGCCGCCACGAACAACAGGCCGATCGTCAACCCCCCGAATGCGGCAGCGACCGGCACACTGACGATGGACACAAGGCGTACGAGGTCGGTCGAGATCAGGATCGGCCGCGCCCGCAGTCGATCGACCCAGGCGCCGGCCGGAAGACCGACCAGCAGCCATGGCAACCATTCCAACGCCGACAGCACGCCGACCTCGAACGCACTTGCTTTCAGGGTGACGACAGCGACCAGCGGCAACACGAGCGTGCTCACCGCTGTCCCCAGATCGCTGACCGACTGCCCTGCCCACAACAGTCGGAAGTCGCGATGACGCAGCAGGCTCATGTCGCGGCGGATCCCTGATCCTCGGGCGGGGACTCAGGCGTCCCCCGGACGCTGCCGGCCCGCCCGACACACACAGCAGACTCGACGACCACCCCGATGACCGCCAACGCTAACCGCGTGCGGCGAATCTCTCGCATGAACCCCGACTCTAGATGCCGCCTTCGGCACTGGCGCGCGCGCTCTTGCCGCTAGACGGATGGCGGCGAAGCGTCCGCTCAATGGCCACTGTGCCCGCGCGATCTTGGTCATGTGGGCGCCGGCGCCCTGTAGCCGTTCGGATCGTGACAGACCCGTGCGATGCGCGAGGGAGGCGAGCATCGCCGACCTCGCGCGCAAGATCGGGTCGCATCCGGCGAATTCCCTCACAACGTCGACATCGTGATTGTGGGATCACCCAATCGCGGCGATGTGACTGGCTTGTTGGTCGACGCCATGCGGCGGATCGGGCAAGACACAGGCGGTCTATAGAAACTCCACCGCATGCAGGGATGCCCGCGATGCGTCCACCGCAGTGTGATGCGGTCAGGGCGCCGGGAGGTAACGCCGCAGGGCGTCGAGCCGGTCGTCCCAGTCGTTGGCGAGCGCGGCGAGGAACTGCTGGGCGATCTGCACGGGCGCTGACCGCAGCCGGTAGCGCACTCGCCGGCGTTCTCCGGGCTCGGGCGTGACGAGGCCGGCGTCAGTCATGAGGGCGAGGTGCTTGGCGATGGCCTGGCGGGTGATCGGGAGACGAGCGGCAAGATCCGTGACGGTGGACGGGCCGTCGGTGGCGAGGGCGGTCAGGATCGTGCGGCGGGTCGGGTCAGCCAGGGCGACGAAGACCTGTTCGGCAACAGCCTCGATCTCAGGCGCCACCGACGTGCTCCACCAGCTCGGCCAGCTCTCGCGACCAGCCCTCACTGTGGGAGTCGTAGGTCTCGCGCCGGGTGTCGGCGGGAAGCTGGGCGAAGCCGGTCTCGACCAGACGAAGCAGGGTGCCGTCGCCCTCGGGCTCCAGCGTGAACTCGACGTAGGTGCGGCGAGGGTCGTCGTCCGGAAGGTCAGGCAGCCGCCAGGTGTATGCGAACACCCTGGGTTCTTCCACGCGCTCGATACGCATGTCGACTGTCATGCCGCCGCGGAAGGTCAGCGCTGCCGCGCCGCCAGGTCGCAGGTCGATGCTCGCTCGCTCGCCGAACCACGCGCTCAGCCCCTCAGCCGTGGTGAGCGCCTGCCACACTTCACGCGGACCGCGGGTCAGGGTGACAGTGCGTTCGATACGGTCGGGGAATGCCATGACTTCCTCCTGTGCGAAGCGATGGTGAATGCCGAGGGACGATCACACCCGGGGGGCGACCCGATGGCGCCGGGCAGTCCCCCGGGGAACGAGATCAGCCATTCTCCTCGACAGCGCGGCGGGCGAGGTCTCGCGGGCTGCGGTTGGGAGCGCCGGGGCCACCCTCGGCCAGCTCACGGAGGCTGGTTCCGATGAAGTGATCCCAACTGCGGCTGCACATGTCCTTGCACTCGAGCTCCTCGTTCAGGCCGCGGTGCTCGAAGGTCAGTTCGCACGAGCCGTCGTCGAGCGCGGTGATGGTGAACGTCGGCTGCGTTCCGACCCAGTCCTGCATGAACGTGCACTCGACCACGGTCCAGCGGACGACCGTCGGGCGGGTCGCCTCATCGACACGGACGAGGAGCGGCGGCTGGTCGGCCACCATCGGGAATCGCAGCTCGCCGCCGGTCAGGCCCGAACCCGTGACCGGGCTCCACCAGGCGGCGAGCGCCTCGGTGCTGGTGACGCGATCGAACACGACGTCGGCCGGGGCGTGTACTCGGACGGTCGTGAGGTAGTCGGTGCTCGTGCTGGGCATTGCGGCCCCCTTCAGCTGGATGATTTTACGCAACCTTTTGGTTGCCTCAACAGTATGGCAATCGATGGGTTGCGTCAAGCCTGACACTGAGTTCCACGCGACGAGGTCGCGTTCCACCAGCTCCGAGAGGCAAAGACGCTCGCCGGCGATCCATCAGTCAGCGGCTTGGTGACTCGACCAGTCGCCGCAACGTGCAGGCGCAGCTGACGTCGCCAAGACGATGCCGGATCGATCTTCATGCCAGCGTTTAGGGCCCCTGGTATGCCAAGTTCAGGGGCCGGTGGGACTGGCAGGTCACGTCGAACTGCGTTGTCTCGGGCTACGCCGTGATGAGGTCGTAGCGGCGATGAGCCGCTGCGCGGGCGTCCGCCTCGTCCTGCAGGCTCAGCTCAGCTCAGCCGTGCCCTGCCCTGCCCTGCCCCAGGGTCGGCCAGCACGTCACGCCAGGAGTGACGCGGGGCGAACCCAAGCAGCTCGCGTGCCTTGTCGATGGCGTAGAAGGTCTCGTGGTGGCCCATATCCCTACGCACCTCCACACCGTCGTAGAAACGGTCCTGAATCTCCTGGGTCGTCGCAGCCACGGACATGTCGGCGTTCGCGACGTTGAAGACCTCATAGCCCAGCCCATCGGTCTCCAGGCAGCACTGCACCATCTGCCCCAAGTCGCGGACGTCGATGTAGGCGAACACGTTGCGGCGCCGCAGCGACGGCTCGGCGAGGAAGGCAGGGAACATCTGGGCGTACTCGTGCGGCTCGATGACGTTATTGATCCGTAAGCCGTACACGTCCGCACCGGTACGCGCCTGGAACGAGCGAGCCGTCACCTCGCCGGCGACCTTCGACATCGCGTACGCATCCTCGGGCACCGTCGGATGGTTCTCGTCGACCGGCACGTAAAGCGGGCGCCGCTCGCCCTGGGCGAAACAGATCCCATAGGTCGTCTCCGAGGACGCAAACACGATCTTGCGCACCCCCAACCGGGTCGCGGCCTCGAGCACGTTGAAGGTGCTGAGCACGTTCGTCGCGTACGTCGTTGCGTCGGACGTCAGCAGGATCGCCGGCACCGCGGCGAAGTGCACGACAGCGTCGTAGCTCGGCTTAGAAGGCAGATCCAGCTCCTCGAAGGTCGCCAGCCCGGCGAGCGCCGAGTACGTCTCACCGGCATCGGTGAGGTCGACGCGGAGGTCAGCAACCGCTGGGTGCCCCAGCGGCAACAGGTCAGCGTTGGTGACGTGGTGGCCTTGCTCGGCGAGATACGGCGCCACATGCCTGCCGGCCTTCCCACTGCCACCGGTGAAGAAAATGCGCATGTACCTTCCTACCGCGAAGGCGTGGGACAAGTTCCACCGGCACAGGCTTCGTCGCGATCCCGGATATCGTCGCTGACACCGTCCAAGTCCACCGCCGGGATCGAATCGGCGACCTCATCAACGAATACCGCCTCGCGGGAGGGCCCGGAACCGTGGACGACGTTTTGGAACGAAGAATAGGTAGGTCCGCCGCCGCGGGAGCCGTCACCGCTGTCATCGCCTCGGGCGCATAGCGCCAATCTTGCCTGCACCCTTGCGGGCTCGAATAGCTCGGCCAGCAGGGTTCATGGCCGATGACAGCTGGATCATTGGGCGCCCGGCGGGGCGGTCGACCGGGTGAGGAGTGGGTATGTCTGATCGGGTACCCCGTTCGAACTGGCGGTGTTCAGCAGCGCTGGTGCGGCCACAAGCTGGGAGCGTGGGCGTTCAGAGCTGGCGAGTGCGCAGGTGTACCGGCTGCCGACGGTGCGCCCGAACGGTCATCCGCACTTCACACCGGCCGCGCTGTGGCTTTCCTCCTCGCCCGATGATC
Source organism: Actinomycetota bacterium (assembly GCA_030775705.1). Classification (GTDB taxonomy): domain Bacteria; phylum Actinomycetota; class Actinomycetes; order Mycobacteriales; family Jatrophihabitantaceae; genus JALYIS01. The sequence goes on along the minus strand of JALYIS010000103.1, from coordinate 1,403 downwards.
GCGATGTCGCGCCCTTTGTAGCGACACAGCCGGACCTGTGGCTGTACTGACTGGGGCCGCACTGCGTTGGCGACGCGCGCTGCCCGCTCTACCCGCGAAGACCGTGAACGACGGCCTGGGCCACCGGGGTCAACTTGGTCGCGGCAAGATCGAGGTCGGTGGTGGGCAGCAGCGGCGGCTGTGCCATGAACCTGGGAGTGCTCCCACGATGTTGCTGAGCTGAGTGCACAACAAACGGGTGACACAAGTACACGTCACCGGTGCGGCCGGTTGCAGACGAAACGGGTCGGTTCGCACCGGCCGGCACCACGGCTTTGCACAGGTCCATCCATTCGCGCCCGTCCTCGCCGTAACCACGCAGGTGAGCGGGTACGTCCAAGTGTGAGCCGACCCGGATCAGCGTCGGTGCATCGTCAGGGCCCACGTCGGAGAACAAGAACAGCATGAGCAGCGCCCTACCGCGAGAGCGCAGGTTCAACCGGATGCTGCCGTCCGGGCCGGTAAAGCTGCTCTCGACATGCCAGCCCGCCTCCTTTGGCTCGCCGGGACCCGGAAACCGAAGTGGGAACGTGCCGAGCCCTGATCTGGGAAGCCAGCGGTTTCGACCAACGAGTTGATCGAAAGCTTCATGCAGTTCCGCAGTGGCCGCGGCCTCGCGAAAAGGTGGGGTCGCGAGAGCGTCGATACGCACCAGGGTGTCAGCCCAAGTCGTCGGGTCGTCCGGGTCGTACCCGGTCGCCAGCCACAGCTCGTCTTGACACTGTCGCGCGACATGAGCCGGGACACCGCCATCGATCCTGACGAAGCCATCTGCGACGAAGGCATCGACCTGCTGCTGAGTGAGTGCCATCGGGCTCCAAGTCCGCACCAGACTTCCATGCTGGATCAAGCATCAGGCCCGCGTCCACCCTATTGCCGCAGTCCCCAGAGCTGGTCTCAGACGTCACAACGGCATGTGCCCGGTAGCGCCGGATGTCACTGTTCGCAGTGGCGGCCTATGCGGCGTCGGCGTCCGTTTGGTGTGTCACGAACTTCGGCGATGACACTGAGCCGTCGGAGATGGCCCACACCGCCGATCTGGCACGGCCCTCTCCTAGCCTCCGAAGGGGTGGGTTCCACAGCGGGTGAAGTACGGCAACGAGTTCAGCAGTGCCGCAACTGTGGCGGTCATCGGGCCGGTGAAGGTGGTACCGGTAGGGGCGGTCCAACAGCCTGCGGGGAACGACAGTGTCCGGCTGGTGGCGCCTTGGGTGAGGACGGGTGCGACGAGGACGTCGGTGCCCAGTAGCCATTCGTCGGCGTTGGTGCGGGCGCCGGGGGCTTCGGGTGCGGCGAGCCAGAGGGGCCGTTCCGGTGGAATCCCGGTGGTCTGGAATTGGGCCCAGAGTTGGTCGAGGTAGGGC
>JALYIS010000102.1 GCA_030775705.1 Actinomycetota bacterium | reverse complement strand
GGTGGGTGGCACCCGGCCCGCTCACGCGGGACTGCCTCAGCTCAACGTCACGACGAACGCTGACCCCACTCCTGGATGTTGTACGGCGGGCCGACGCTGGTGGCGTTGTCGCGGATGTTCGCGATGTTCGAATACGACGCGATGTACGTCGGCTTCTGGAACAGCGGCAGGTTGTAGGCGTCCGCGGTCAGCGCGACGTCTGCCTGATTCATGAGCGACTTCACCTTCGCCGGGTCTCCCGACGTCGTGGCAGCCTGGTTGATCATCGCCTCCATGGCCGGGTCGTTGTTCATGCCGTAGTCATTGCCGCCGGCCAGCTCGAAGATCTGCTGGGCGCCAGCGGTGACGAACGGCGTCCCCACCCAGGCGAAGATGATCATGTCGAAGTTGCCCGAGGCGAGAGCCTTGCCGAGCGACGTCAACGGTGTCGGCGTGACCTTGATCCCGAGCCCGGCCAGCTGGTTCTGCAGCAGGACGCACGTCTGGCTGCGCAGGACGTTGCCCGTGGTGAAGGAACAGCGGATGTTGACATCCTTGCCGCCGGCCGTCTTGAGCGCCGTTCCGACCCCGGTGTAGCCGGCCCCGGTCAGCATCGCCTTCGCCTTCGCGAGATCACCGCTGCCCTGACCCGACGCTGTCACGTTGTCGGTGTAGCCGTCCTGTCCGGGCACGTACATGTGGTTGCCCAGCGGAGTGGCCCCCGGCACGAACTGGCCGATCGTCTTGGAGATGATCTGCTGCCGGTTCACCGCGGTGAAGATCGCGGTACGCAGCACCTTGTCGGCCAGCAACGGGTTCTTCTCGTTGAAGTCCAGGTGCTCCCAGGTCAGGCCCTTGCCGAGGTAGGAGTCCACGCCCTGGACATTGCCCACGGACTGCACGATGTCCTGGTTCGGCTGCGGGTAGATCGCCTGCACCTCGTTGTTCTGCAGCGCGGGGACCTCCTGGGTCTGCTCGGTGATGATCCGGAAGTTCACCTGGGTGAGGCTCGACTTCGTCGCTCCGTACCAGGTCGGGTTCGGGACCTCCGTGACCGAGGTGTCCTTGGTGTAGGACTTGACCATGAACGGTCCGCCCGAGTACGTGGGCGTGGTCAGGTCGAAGTAGTTGTTGAAGGTGTCGGCCAGGCCGGCCGGCGTTGTGATGTTGCCGTGTGCCGCGGCAACGTGCGCCGGGTACAGGGAGCCGAACATGCTCTGCCAGTCCGTGAACGGGGTCTTCATGACCACCGTGATCGTCCGGCCGTCGGAGGAGCCGGTCATCGACTTGATGCTGGCGTAGCCCGAGGTGCTCGCGGCGACACACTTGGGGCACTGCGCCGGGTCCTGGGTCTTCCATCCGTACAGGAAGTCCTTGATGTCGATCGGCTGGCCGTCACTCCAGTTTGCGTTCGGCTTGACGACGTACACCAGCGTCTGCGGGTCCGCGTTGGTCTGGGTCGCGGACACCATCAGGTCGGTGTTCAGGAAGGGCTTGAGGTCCGGGCTGGCGTTGTATACGGCAGGCAGGATGCCGTCCATCACCTCGGCGAACTCGAAGGTGTTCGAGTTCGCATTGTTGATGTTCCACCCGGAGATCGTCTTCTCCAGGACGTAGCTGACCTGACCGCCGGGCTTGGTCGCGGCCTTGTTGCACGTGTTCGGCGAGGTGGCACAGGTGGCGAGGTTGCCAGTGCCCTTCGTGCCGGAGGTGGCCGAGTTGTTGGTACTGGAGCTGGCACCGGCGGTCGAGCCGCCGTTGCTGCTCTTGCTGCTGCTACACGCGGTCAGAACCAGCGCGAGCGCGGCAACTCCGGCGACGAGCGCCTTGCCGCGGGGAATCTTGTGGACTCTCACGGGTGAATGCCTCCTGTGATCTGGCCCGCAGACGATTTGTCCAGCGGCCAAGGCCCACAGTCAAGTCCTTTTTCCGGACCCATGGCAAGCACCGCGAACTATCGTGACCAACCAGTAACAAGGCACATACCACGGCTACCTATACCTCGAAACTCGGGCTATCGGCGGCGCCGATCCGGCAGGAATTGGAACTTAGCGCGAATCTCCTGTACAACTTGTGCATCGACGTCAGCTACCAGGACTGATTCGCCGACACTCGCCTCGGCGAGGGTCCGGCCGAGCGGGTCGATGATTGCCGAGTCGCCGGCGTGCGATAGGGATTTGACCGTTCCCACCCGGTTCACGCCCACGACGTAGGCCTGGTTCTCGATCGCGCGGGCGCGCAGCAGCGCACGCCAGTGTTCGCGCCGCGGCTCGGGCCAGTTGGCCGGCACCACGTAGAGGTCGGTGTCCGCCGCAAGCTGCCAGAACTCGTCGGCAAAGCGCAGGTCGTAACACACGAATACGCTCGTGCGCACCCCGTCGATCGCGACAGTCAGGAACTGGTCACCGGCGGCGTAGTGCTCATGTTCGCGGGCCAAGGTGAACGGGTGGATCTTGGCGTAACGATGCACCGTCCCGTCGGGCATCGCGACGATGGCGTTATTGCGGTATCTCCCGTCCGTGCCCCGTTGTGCGACTGAGGCGATGAGGTGGGTGTCGTGCTGACGGGCCTGGTCGAGGAGGAACTGCTCGCTCGGGCCGCCCTCGTCCTCGGCGACGTCCTGCGGATGCATCGAGAAACCGGTGGCGAACATCTCACTGAGCACGATGAGGCGAGCGCCGGCGCGGGCGGCCTGCCGGATGAGCGGCGTGACACGCTCATGCGTTGCAGCCGCATCCTCCCACTCGATGTCGTGCTGGATCGCAGCGACTCTCACGACATCTCCTTCAGCCGTCGCAGCGCTTCGTCCAACACGCCCGGTTGCTTGCAGAACGCGAGCCGAACCAGGCTGTCGCCCGCCGGCGAGTCGTAGAACGCGCTGCTCGGGATCGCGACGACACCCGCGCGGTGCGGAAGTTCGCGACAGAAGGCGACGGCGTCGCGGTGCACGTCGACCGTCGCGAAGTAGGTTGCCTGCGGACGGATCACGTCGAAGCCCATCCCCTGCAGACCGTCGCACAGCTGGTCGCGCTGGCTCTCGAGTTGCGCGGCCAGCCCTGCGTAGCTCTCCGCGTCGAGGGCCTCGGCGACGGCTGGCTGGAACGGCCCGCCGTTGACATAGGTGAGGAACTGCTTAACCGTCCGCACCGCGCTCAGCAGGGGCGCGGGGGCGCAGACCCAACCGATCTTCCATCCGGTGACGCTGAAGGTCTTGCCCGCGCTGCCAATCGTGACCGTTCGCTCGCGCATGCCGGGCAGCGTCGAGATGGGGACGTGGACGTGGCCGTCGAAGGTGAGGTGCTCGTACACCTCGTCGGAGATGACGATGAGATCGTGCTCCTGCGCCAGCCGGGCCACTGCGTCCAACTCGGCTCGGGTGAACACCTTCCCGGTCGGGTTGTGCGGGGTGTTGAGCAGGACCACTCGAGTGCGCGGCGTGATCGCAGCCGCCAGCTCCGCCACGTCGAACTGCCAGGTCTGCGCCACCCGGCGCAGGGTGACCGTCCGTCGCTGCGCGCCGGCCAGCGCGATCGACGCGGCATAGGAGTCGTAGTACGGCTCAAAGATCATTACCTCGTCACCCACGTCGGTCAGCGCTAGGACGGCGGCGGCGATGGCCTCGGTCGCGCCGGCAGTGACGAGCACCTCGGTGTCGGCGTCGAAGTCCATCGCATAGTGCCGGTGCTGGTGCGCCGCGATCGCCCGGCGCAACGGCGCGGTGCCTGGGCCGGGCGGGTACTGGTTGTGGCCGGTCCGGATCGCCCGGACAGCCGCCTCCAGCAGCTGGGGCGGCCCGTCGGTGTCGGGGAAGCCCTGACCCAGGTTGACGCTGTCGGTCTCGAGGGCCAGGGCCGACATCTCGGCGAAGATTGTGGGCCCGAAGGACCGCATCCGTTCGACGAGGGGGTCCCTGAGGCGGGGCGAAGGTGTCACGTACCCAGTTTGCCCGTTCCGGAGGCCGGGTACCGACTGGCCATGCCTCGTAATGGTTGGAGCGCCAAGCGCGAACGGCAGTACGAACACATCGAACAGGGCCTGAAGGACCGCGGCCGCCCCAAGAAGGTTGCGTCGCAGATAGCGGCCCGCACGGTCAACAAGGAGCGGGCGCGCGCCGGAGAGGCGAGAACCGCAAGCCTAACCTCGACGCGCGACATCTCCTCCGCGCGACGCGGTGGTCTGCGCTCACACAGCGGCTCAGCCGGACGAACTCGCGACCAGCTCTACGCCGAAGCGCGTCGCCAGCGGATCGTGGGGCGCTCGAAGATGACCAAGGCACAGTTGGAGAAGGCCGTCGGCCGCTGAGCGGCGATTTTCCCCGGGCCGCGTCTTACTGGGACTTTGCGCGCTTGCCGCGCAGCTTGGCCCGCCCTTCGGCGGTGAGCTCGACCTTGCGGATCCGCACCATGGCCGGCGTCACCTCTACACATTCGTCATCGCGACAGAATTCCAGCGCCTGCTCCAGCGACAGGATGCGGTGTGGGATCAGCGGGATCAGCACGTCGCCGGAGGACTGGCGCATGTTGGTCAGCTTCTTCTCCTTGGTCGGGTTGACGTCCATGTCGTCCTGGCGCGAATTCTCGCCAACGATCATGCCCTCGTAGACCTGGGTACCGGGGCCGACGAACATCGTGCCCCGTTCTTGGAGGTTCGCGAGCGCGAAGCCCGTCGTGGCAC
>JALYIS010000101.1 GCA_030775705.1 Actinomycetota bacterium | reverse complement strand
TCAACGGCCCTCCACCGCCAGCTTCGTTCGTGACTGCCTGCGCTGCCCGCGCCAACACCCTGCCGCGGCGCGCTATTTCAGCCCCGGTGATCGAACGGCCGACGTATAAGGAAAGCACGAGCTCCTGCTCCCCTCGGGCGGCGCAAAAGTTCCCTACCGGCTGCGCTTGACATAGCGGATTCTTCGCGTCGGAGTGCGGGCGTACGCCGTGCGCGCTACCCGAAGCGGGCAGCCACACTCGTCACCGTCGCGCCGTCGCCGATTGCCGCTCGCACGGCCTCATACCGCTACTCAGCCACAGACTTCCCCTCATGAGCCGGGAGTGTCACCAATAACCGAAGTAGGTGTAAACCATCAACCGAAACACCGTCACCCATCAGCCGAAGGCCGAACGCATCTCGGGGGACTGTGCAAGAAACGGTGTTTCCGGCCTGACCCGCTGAGCGTGGGGTCGGCGGGGAGGTGCCGTGATGACCGCGACACTGAACGATGTGACGAAGGAGAAGGAGCCGGCCGAGGAGTCGAGCCGAACAGCAGGCAGCGACCGAGTTGGTTCGGATGGCCCGGAACAGGGCTCCCCCTGACTGGTCCGGATGGGTTGCTCAAGCAGCTGACCAAGGCGGTGATCGCGACCGCGTTGAGCGAGGATGACCGAGCACCTGGGCTATGAGAAGCATGACCCGGCTGATGCTGGGACGGGCAACATCCGCAACGGCACCCGGGCCAAGACGGTGTTGACCGATGCGAGCGGGCCCGTCGAGATCGAAGTGCCGCGCGATCGGGCCGGGACGTTTGAGCCGCAGATCGTGCGCAAGCGCCAGCGCCGGCCCAACGGTGTCGATCAGATCGTGCTGTCGCTGTATGCCAAAGGGTTAACAACCGGTGAGATCAGCGCCCACTTCGCGGAAATTTACGGCGCGACGGTCAGCAAGGAGACGATCAGTCGGATCACCGACAAGGTCATCGAGGAGATGAACGACTGGGCGGTGCGTCCCCTCGATGAGATCTACGCGGCCTTGTTCATCGACGCGATCGTGGTGAAGGTCCGCGACGGGCAGGTCGCCAACCGCCCGATCTACGCTGCGATCGGGGTCACGCTTGAGGGTGAGAAGGACATCCTCGGGCTGTGGGCTGGCACCGGCGGTGAGGGCGCGAAGTTCTGGATGAGTGTGCTCACCAACCTGCGCAACGGCGGCGTGCGCGATGTGTTCTTCCTCGTCTTTGACGGGCTGAAAGGGTTGCCCGAGGTGGTCAGCAACATCTGGCCGCAGACGATCGTGCAGACCTGCATCATCCATTATGCCGACCTCCGGATTATGCCGATGTTGATACGGGATCCTTTGCGGCGCAACGGTTTGGTGCTGGCGAGGTCGGCATAATCCAGTGATCTGATCGAGGCTTGTCTCTCCGTTTGAGGAGAGGAGCACGGTCATGGTCTTTGTGTTGCGGTCGTTCGTGCGAGGGCCGCTGGAGCCGTATGTGTTGGGGTTCGCCGACGAGCTCGCGCAGTTGGGTTACACGCGTTGTTCGCTGGAGCAGCATGTCTGTTTCATCGCGCATTTGGATCGGTGGCTTGCAGTCGAGCGGCTGGGTGTCGGCGATCTGAGTGCCGCGGTGGTGGATCGGTATCTGTGCGAGCGGCGGGCCGCGGGGTATGTGAACTACCGGTCGGTCAAGGCGGTGCGTCCGCTGCTGGGCTATCTCGATCGGCTTGGGATGGTGCTACCAGAGGAGGTGGTGGTCGGGCCGGTGCCGGCCCTGTTAGAGCGTTATCGCGTCTACCTGATCAGTGAGCGAGGGCTCACGCCGGGCACCGCTCGTTGCTATCTCGACGCGATCCGCCCGTTTGTAATCAGCCGGCTGCGCGCCGGTGAGCTGGACTTGGCCGCGTTGACGCCCGCCGACGTGACCGGATTCGTGCTGGCTGTTTGTCCGGGGCGCGCGCAGGGCACGGCGAAGCTGATCGTCACCGCGCTGCGCTCGCTGTTGACCTTCCTGCACGTCGAGGGGGTGATTGCGGCGTCGTTGGCTGCCGCGGTGCCGTCGGTGGCCGGGTGGCGGCTGGCTGGGCTGCCCCGTGCGCTCGAGCCGGAGCAGTTGCGCCGGCTGTTGGCCAGTTGCGATCGGCGCCGCCGTCTCGGTCGGCGGGACTACGCGATCCTGTTGCTGCTGTCCCGGCTCGGCCTGCGGGCGGGCGAGGTCGCTGCGCTCGGGCTGGATGACCTCGACTGGCACGCCGGCGAGATCACCGTCGTCGGCAAGGGCAACCGGTCCGAACTGCTGCCGCTGCCCGCCGATGTCGGCGAGGCGATCGTCGCTTATCTGCGGTGCGGGCGGCCGGTGACGGCGCAGGGCCGCAGCGTGTTCGTCCGCGCGAAAGCGCCGCACCTGGCGTTGACCACGGCCGGAGTGTCGATGGTCGTGCACGACTCCGCACAACGCGCGGGGCTCGGCACCATGCACGCGCATCGGTTGCGGCACACCGCGGCCACGCAGATGCTGCGCGCGGGGACACCGTTGAGCGAGGTCGGGTTGGTGTTGCGGCAGCGCCGTGCGCTGACGACGGCGATCTATGCCAAGGTCGACCGCGACGCGTTGCAGGTGCTCGCCCCGCGCCTGGCCGCAGTCCGGGGCACCGACCAGTGCGGATGGCCGGTCGTGACCGCGCAGTTGCGCGACGCGCTGGTTGATTACCTGAGGATGCGACAGGCCTTGGGGTATCGGCTGGTCCGCCCGGAGAAGCTGCTCAACCAATTCCTTGACCACCTCGATGCGACCGGGGTCACGACGGTGACCAGCGAGGCAGCGTTGGCCTGGTCGCGCTTGCCCGCCGGTGGTGACGGGAACTGGTGGGCCTACCGCCTCTCGGTGGTGCGCGGCTTCGCCCGCTACCTGCACGCCCTGGACCCGACGGCACAGATCCCGGCGACTGACCTGCTGCCCTGGCAGGTCCGGCGAGCCAGTCCATACTTGTATTCCACCGCTGACATCGCTGCCCTCCTGACCGCGGCTCAGTCGTTGTCGACACCGCTGCGGCGCGCCACGATCGCCACCCTGATCGGTCTGCTCGCCGTCACCGGGATGCGGGTCGGCGAAGCGATCGCGCTCGATCGCGCCGACTTCGACCAGCGGCACAGCCCGCTGGTGGTGCGGCACGGCAAGTTCGGCAAGAGCCGTGAACTGGTGCTGCACGACAGCACAGTCGCGGCCCTGCGCGTCTATCTGCGTGATCGCGATCGGCTGCACCCGACGCCGTCCAGCCCGGCGTTGCTCATCTCCTCTGCCGGCACCCGGCTGCTCTACTGCAACGTCCACTGGACGTTCCACCGCATGATCCAGGAAGCCGGCCTCACTGCCCGTTCGGCGTCGTGTCGGCCCCGCATCCACGACCTGCGGCACTCGTTCGCCGTCGCGGCCATGCTCGACGCCTACGCCACCGGGCAGGACGGGCAGGTCCGGCTCACGCTGCTCTCCACCTATCTCGGTCACGTCGACCCGGCCGGAACCTACTGGTATCTGTCCGCCTCACCGGAGCTGCTCGCCCACGCCGCGCAACGCCTCGAACACCCACAAGTGGGCCGGTCATGACCGCGCTCGCCCCGACCCTGCAGGCGTTCTTCACCGACCGGCTGATTCGCCAGCGCAACGCCAGCGCCCACACCATCGCCGCCTACCGCGACACACTGCGACTGCTGCTCGCCTACGCCGCCGATCAGGCTGGCGTCCCCCCGTCGCGTCTCGACATGGCCGAGCTTGACGCACCGATGATCGGCGCGTTCCTCGACCACCTCGAACACGAGCGCGGCAACAGCGTCCGCACCCGCAACGCCCGCCTCGCCGCAGTCCACTCACTGTTCCGGTTCGCAGCGCTGCACCATCCCGAGCACGCAGCCAGCATCGCTCGAGTGCTGGCCATCCCACCCAAACGCGGCGACCAAGCGCTGGTCACCTACCTCACCGACGCGGAGGTCGACGCGCTGCTGGGCGCTCCGGACCTCGACACCTGGACAGGGCGGCGCGACCACGCCCTGCTGCAACTCGACATCCAGACCGGGCTGAGGGTCTCCGAACTCACCGGCCTCACAACAGACGACGTCCACCTCGGCACCGGCGCCCACGTCAGCTGCCGCGGCAAAGGCCGCAAGGACCGAATCACTCCGCTCACCCAGGACACCGTGACCACGATGCGAACCTGGCTCGCCGAACGCGACGGCCCAGCGGGCGCTCCGCTGTTTCCCGGCCGGACCGGCCCGCAGCTCAGCCGCGACGCCATCGAACACCGCATCGCCAAGCACACCGAAACCGCCACCACCGATGCCCGAGCCTGGCAACGAAGCGAGTCACCGCCCACGTCCTGCGCCACACCACCGCGATGCGGCTACTGCATGCCGGAGTCGACACCGCCGTCATCGCCCTCTGGCTCGGCCACGAGAGCATCGAGACAACACGGATCTACCTGTTCGCCGACCTCGACCTCAAAGAACGCGCGATCGCTCGAACCCGGCCACTCGGCAGCCCAGCAAGCCGATACCAACCGCCAGACAACATGATCGCCTGGCTCGAAGCGCTCTGATTATGCCGACCTCGCCAGCACCAAACCGTTGCGCCGCAAAGGATCCCGTATCAACATCGGCATAATCCGGAGGTCGGCATAATGCGTGTTATGCCGAGGTCGGCATAACATCCACCTGATCCGCAACACGTTCCGGCTCGCATCAAAGAGGTACTGGGACGCGTTGAAGCACGACGTGAAACCCATCTACACGGCGGTCAACGCCACCGCCGCGAGGGCGGCGTTCGACGAGCTCGCCGACAAGTGGGGTGAGCGCTACCCGGCGATCATCCGGCTCTGGGACAACGCCTGGTCCGAGTTCATCCCATTCCTGGACTACGACGTCGAGATCCGCCCGATCATCCGGAAGGGGAACCCGTCGCGAAAGACTTCGCGGCGTGGATGAGATACCGCAGAATCGACGCCGCGCAGGTGTTCGATTGGCGGTCCGGAGATGCCGGCGATGGTGATCGCGCAGAGCGTGTGGTGTTCGGCATAGCGATCCGTTGCAGCGAGGAGCAACCCCCACAAGCAAGGACTCAACCGCCGTTGGGGCAGTCCCTGCCGAGGCTTGACACCCATACCCGTTAGTCATAACTTGCGTTAGTTATGACTAACGCAAGCGGCTTGCTCGACGTCCTCGCCGAACCGACTCGGCGCGCCATCCTCGAGCGCCTCGTCGCTCAACCCTCCGCGGTCAGCGACATCGCCCGCGACATGCCCATCTCCCGGTCTGCGGTTTCCCAGCATCTCCAACTGCTTAAGTCAGTTGGTTTGGTCACCGACCACGCCGAAGGCACCCGCCGTATCTATCAGGTCGATCCCGATGCGCTCGCGATCATCTGTTCCTACTTCGACGCCTTCTGGAAACGGTCGCTCGCGTCGTTCCACCAGGCAGCCGAACCCACAGAAAGGACCCGATGACCACCACCGATTCGAGCACCGTCAGTGTCTGCACCGACGTCAACGCCCCCATCGCTCGCGCCTTCCACATCTTCACCGCCGAGATCGGAACATGGTGGGACGAGGACAAGCACATCCTTCAAGCGCCCCTGGCCGAAATGGTGTTCGAGCCGTTCGTCGGCGGCAACATCATTGATCGCGGTACCGACGGAAGCGAATGCCGCTGGGCACGGATACTCGCCTACGAACCCCCGAACCTGGTCCGCTTCAGCTGGGATATCAACACCCGCTGGCAGATCGAGACCGACCCGCGACGGACCAGCGAAGTCGAGATCACCTTCACCGAAATCACCGCCGAACGAACTCGCGTCATCCTCACCCATCGTCATCTCGACCGTCACGGCGAGGATTGGACAGACATGCGCGACGCGGTGGCCGGCGGCTGGAACCTCACCTCGCTCGCCGAGCGCGTCGAGCGGTCCAATCACGCCGCCGACCATGAACTGCCGATCATCACCGACGACGTCATGCGCACCCGCCTAGCCGCGACATCGACATACACGACCATGCTGCTCCGCACCACAAGCGCGTTCGTCCGCCCAGCGGTGGACTCGATCATCTGGGAACACGGACGACGAAACATGGCCCTCGCCCAAGCCGGCGCGCTCGCGATCGTGCTGCCCGTCACCGATGACAGCGACCTAGCCGGAATCGGCGTCTTCGCCACCACCCCCGACAACGTGCACACGATCATGGAAGACGACCCGGGCGTCCGCGCTGGCATCTTCAGCTACGACCTATACCCCGTCCGCGGCTTTCCCGGCGCAGCACTGCCCTAACCACCAACCGGCCGACCTGCACCACCTCCACCAATCGAGCCAGCGCCCCCTACGCCGTGGTGCAGGCGGTTTGGGTGGCCCGCTACACCAATCCGACACCGGGGCGAGCCTGCACCTGGTCTCGCGCGACACGGGACCGACGGTTACCTTTGCGGCCTTCAGCAACCCCGCGGAGACGGCCACAAGCTGGGAGCACGGACTTGGCAGAGTTCTGACCCGACGCACGTCAGACATTGGCTCGGACTGGCGGACAGCGTCAGGGCGGTTGCCTCTCAAGTATGGCTCGCGAGCGAGATCCGGCGCGAAGGCATCTTGCGATCTCCGGCTGTCATAGCCCTCGCTTGACGACGTCAAGCACCGCAGTGATCAGCGCGTCCACTTCGGGATCGGGCAGGAAACGTAGCGGCCCGTCGATGAGCAGGGTTGAGAGCCCGTGCACCATTGACCAGGCGGCAAATTCGGCTCCGGGGCGACGCTGAGCCGGTAACACGTCTGCTTCGACTAACTCGTCCAGCCGGGCACTCAACAGATCGAACGGACCGACTGCCGCCTCGCCCTCCGCGGAATCTTTCGGTCCGCCGGGTGTTCCGGAGAAGGCGGTCTTGAACCAGCCTGGCTCCGTTCGGGCGAACTCGATGTAGGCCCGGCCGACCGCATTGAGACGGGCACTTGCCCGGGGACCTCTTGCTCGCACGCTGACGGCAGCGGTTCGTTGAGCCATGAGGGTGGCGAGCTGGAGCATGCAGACCTCGCTGACCGCAGCGAGCAGATCGACGCGGTCAACGAAGTGTCGATAGGCGGCGTTGTGGGAAACCCCGGCTTCCCGGGAGACAGCCCGCAATACGACGGCATCCGGGCCACCCGTTCGCGCGAGTCGAACCGCTGCCTCGACCAACGTGCGGTGAAGGTTGCCGTGGTGGTACGGACGATCGACTCCTTGCATGTTGACAGTGTCCACTTAGTGTGGCATCTTCGTCAATGTTGGCGATGTCAACATCAGGGCGTTTTGACGAAGGAGAACAGCGATGACCGTGACCAGTACCCGGCGGCGATATGCGATCCTGGCCACCGTCTGCCTCGCAGCGTTCGCCATCAACCTGGACACGACGATCGTGAACGTCGCGCTGCCCGACCTCGGCAAGCAACTGCGCGCGACGACGCGCGACCTGCAGTGGGTCGTGGACGGCTACAACCTGGCCTTCGCGGCCCTCGTCCTGACCGCCGGCTCGCTGGGCGACCGATTCGGCAGGCGCCCGGCCCTGATCGCGGGACTGGGTGGCTTCGCGATCGCCAGCGGCGTCGGCGCCTATGTCGGATCGATCGACGCGCTCATCGCGATCCGGTTCGTCATGGGCGTGTTCGCAGCACTGATCTTCCCGACCACACTCTCGATCATCACCAACACATTCCCGGACCGGGCCGAACGCGCAAAGGCAGTCGGCCTCTGGGGCGCAGTCTCCGGACTCGGCGTCGCGATCGGTCCAGTGAGCGGCGGGCTGCTACTCGCGCACTTCACCTGGCCGGCAGTCTTCATCGCGCTGGTCCCAGTGGCCGTCGTGGCGATGGTCGCGACCTTCGTCTTGGTTCCCGAGTCCCGAGACCCGGAACAGGCCCGCCTCGACCCGAGCGGACTGCTTCTTTCGACAACGGCGATCACCCTTCTCGTCTACACGGTGATCGAAGGTCCGCACCGCGGCTGGCTGGTCCCCGCCACGCTTGGCGGATTCGCAGTGACAGCCGCCCTCATCGCAGCCTTCATTGCCGTCGAACGCCGCCGCGAACACCCGATGATCGATATGACCCTGTTCCGCACGCCAGCATTTTCAGCAGCAAGTGCGGCCATCAGCGTTGCATTCTTCGCGCTATTCGGGTTCATCTTCCTGGTGACTCAGTACATGCAGTTCATCCGCGGCTTCGGCACGCTCTCCACCGGCGTTCGGATCCTGCCGGTGGCGACCACCATCGCGGTCGGCTCAATCGTCGGGGTCACCCTGGCCGGCAAGGTCGGCACGCGCCGCGTCGTGATGACCGGGCTCACCTTCCTCGGGTTCGCCTTCGGCTGGATCGCGGTGTCGTCAACCTTCATGCCCTACCACTGGATCGTCATCCAGATGATGTTCATGGGCCTCGGCCTCGGGCTCACCACGGCACCCGCGACCGAATCGATCCTCAGCGTGCTGCCCGCCGCAAAGGCCGGAGTCGGTTCAGCGGTCAACGACGCCACCCGCGAGGTCGGCGGAACGCTCGGCGTGGCAGTCCTCGGCAGCATCTTCACCTCCCTCTACGCCACCCACCTCGGCTCCAGTTCGTTCAGTACCCAGTCCGCAGCCGTCATCAGGTCCTCGAAGGACTCGATCGCCGCGGCCCTCGCAACAGTGGGAAGATCCGGAGCGAACCACGACGTGCTCTTGGACGCAGTGCGGTCCTCCTTCATGAGCGGCTTCCGCGTCGCCTGCCTGGTGGGAACGATCATCTGCTGGCTCGGAGCCCTCGGGGCGTCAGCCCTACCAGGCAGGGTTCATCAGCCCGACGTCGCCACGGCACCCGAGCTGATCAACCTCACCAGCTGACTTCGCTTCTGAAGCCCGTGCGGAGCTCGCCAATCATGCGACCGGTCTGCCAGGGACTCGCAGGCCTGGATGGTTCTGTGCCCGAGACCAACGAGACGGCGCAGGAACACCTCTGGGTGGATTCACCGGAGGAGCGCGACCAATCATGCTGTGGATGGTCACCGGCAGACTAGCCGAATCCTGGCCGTTTGGTGCCGGTGAGGTGGCATACTCACGACACGTTGAGCGTGGACCTTGTCACGTGCGGATCGAGGGAGTGGCATGTGAGCGCGGGTGGCGCTGAAACGCAAGCGCGGCCGACGGCCGCCAGGTCCAGCGGCCGTGGGCGGCTGAGAGACCGCCTCGTGCGCTCGGTGCTTGGTGACCTTTGGCGACGAGCCGAGGAGGTGAACCTGGCCACCCTCAGTCTCGCTCTCGCCGCCCAGCAGGTGCTGTGCACGGCTCCCCTACTCGTTGCATTCTCAGTCGTCGCGCGGCGCACCAAGGGAGCCAGCATCGGGCCGCCGTTGGCTCGCTATCTCGGACTGTCGCACCGCGCATCAGATGTCGTCGTGGGGCTGTTCGCCGGGAAGAACTCGGTGAGCAACTTCGACACGGTAGTGGGTCTCGGACTGGGGCTCCTCTTTGCCACCGGGGTGGCTTCGACTCAGCAACGTGGATATGAGTTGATCTGGTCGCGACCGCGTCCCGAGGCCGCTCGAGCCGTGTTGCGCCAGATGCTGTGGGTGGTCGGGCTCTGCGTCTACCTGCTCGTCGTGTTCTACGCCGGCGGTGTCGGTCGTCGCGTGGGCGATCTCGTCGAGGCAGGGCAGCCCGCGGGGCCGCTCGTCCAATTCCTCGTCTCTGCGCTGTTCTTTTGGTGGGGGCTCCATCTCCTACTCTCCGGTCAGGTTCGCTGGCTCCACCTGCTCCCCAGCGCGCTGTTCGGGGCGTTAGGCATGAGCGCCTTGGTAGCCCTTTCCGGTCCGTTGATGTCCAGCCAACTCGTCAGCCAGGTGCACGACTACGGCCTTTTGGGGGCCACCTTCGTCCTGTCGCTCTGGTTGGTCGCCCTCAGCA
>JALYIS010000100.1 GCA_030775705.1 Actinomycetota bacterium | reverse complement strand
GTGCTACGTAGGGGATCGGGCCGGTGACTGCGTCGGCGGAGACCGCCTCGTCGCCAGGCGGCTCAGGCGTGTCGAAGCCACTCACGTGGTCCCCTCCCCCCACCGGTCAGGAATGCGCGTGACCGAGCCCTACGCTCCGGCTAGACGCCCGGCGAGATAGCCCTCGATCTGGTCGAGCGAGATTCGCTCTTGGGCCATCGAATCACGCTCGCGCACGGTGACCGCGCGGTCCTCGAGTGTGTCGAAGTCAACGGTGAGGCAAAACGGCGTGCCGATCTCGTCCTGGCGCCGGTACCGCCTCCCGATCGCCTGGGCGTCGTCGAATTCGACGTTCCAGTTCCGCCGCAGTTGCTGGGCAAGATCACGGGCGATGGGCGACAGGTCAGCGTTGCGCGACAACGGCAGCACCGCCGCCTTCACCGGCGCGAGACGCTTGTCCAGACGAAGCACCGTCCGCGTCTCCATAACGCCTTTTGCGTTGGGCGCCTGGTCCTCGCTGTAGGCGTCGAGCAGGAACGCCAACACCGACCTCGTCAGGCCGAGCGCGGGTTCGATGACGAAGGGGGTCCAGCGTTCGTTCTTCTCCTGGTCGAAGTAGGTGAGCTCTGTGCCGGAGTGCTTGGAGTGTGTCGACAGGTCGAAGTCGGTGCGGTTGGCAATCCCTTCCAGTTCGGCGAACTCCGAACCCCCGAAGTTGAACCGGTACTCGATGTCGATGGTGCGCTTGGAGTAGTGGCTCAGCTTTTCCTTCGGATGTTCGTAGTACCGCAGGTTGTCAGGATCGATGCCGAGGTCGACATGCCAGTTCCACCGGTGCTCTAGCCAGTAGTCGAACCAGGTCTCGTCGGTGCCGGGCTCCACGAAGTACTCCATCTCCATCTGTTCGAACTCGCGCGTGCGGAAGATGAAGTTGCCCGGAGTGATCTCGTTGCGAAAGCTCTTTCCGGTCTGGGCGATGCCAAACGGCGGCTTGCGTCGAGCCGTGGTCATGACGTTGAGGAAGTTCACGAAGATGCCCTGCGCGGTCTCCGGACGCAGGTAGTGCAGAGCCGACTCGTCCTCGGTGGGGCCGAGATAGGTGCGCAGCATGCCGGAAAACTGTTTGGGTTCGGTCCACTGGCCGCGGGTGCCGCAGTTGGGACACGGGACTTCGGCCAGCCCGTTCTCTGGGGCCCGACCCTTGCGCGCCTGGAACTCTTCCTCCAGATGGTCGGCCCGGTAACGTCGATGACAATGCAGGCATTCGACCAGAGGGTCGGAGAAGGTCGCGATATGGCCCGAGGCCTCCCACACCTGAGGGGCGAGGATCACCGCCGAGTCGAGTCCCACGATGTCCTCGCGGCCGGTCACCATGGCCTTCCACCACTGGCGGCGCACGTTGTCCTTAAGTTCGACCCCGAGCGGGCCGTAGTCCCAGGCCGACCGCGAGCCACCGTAGATCTCGCTCGACGGGAAGACGAAGCCACGCCTCTTGGCGAGGTTCACTACGGCGTCGTTGCGGTCGGTGGGCACTCGGAACTCCAGAATCAGTGGCGGCTCGTCACGTCGGGTGCGCGAGCTACCAGCCTAGCTATCGCACCGAGGACGCCGATCCGGGCGCTCCGGCGAGCATCGCGTGATGCGGGCACACCACCTATGCGTGCCTGGGGCGGTTCCCTCGCATCCGATCGACATATCGGTCCGCCGATCGCCGGATCGCACCAGCGCCGTCCTGGACCACGACGCGGCCCCACCATCCGCCGTACACCCGGTCGAAGCGGAATCGTTCGACCCGCGCGGCGATGTCGAGCACGGTCAGCTCGTCCAGCGGGATGTGGTTCGGATAGCTCCACATGAAGCTGACCCAGGCCCGGTCCTGGACGACCGTGATCGTATCGCCGGTAAGTAGGGCGCCCCGGCCCTCCGAGCCGGCCGGCCAGTGCAGGACAGCGGCGCCGTCGAAGTGTCCGCCGATCCGCAGCAGGGTCAGCCCGGGCACCGGCTGGATTTCGTCGTCGAACAATTCGATGCGCGACGAGGGGCGCTGGATCCACCGCTGGTCAGCGCGGGGGATGAGGACGCGGGCGTCGAACGCGTCGGCGATGTCGATGTGGGCGCCGTAGAAGTGCGGATGGGACATGCAGATGGCGTCGATGCCGCCGAGGGTGCGGATGCGGTCCCTAGCGGCATCGTCGACGAGGGCGGTGCAGTCCCACAGCACGTTGCCCTGCGGCGTGCGAACGAGCAGCGCTCGCTGGCCGATTCCGAATGCCGGAGCCATGCCGACACCGATCAGGTCCGGCTCCTCATCGCGCAGATCTGTCTTGTGGTCGCGGGCCAGCGCGGCGGCCGTGGTCCATTCTTGGCCGCCCCATCCGACGTATTGGCGCTCGTCTTCGCAGATCGGGCAGTGTTCGGGCGGCACCTCAGTGTTCGCGCACTGCACCGCACAGGTCACGCAGATCCAAGCAGGCACGCTTGCTCCCTCTCTCTGAATCGAATCGGTATGAGTCGAGCTGGCACCAGTTGACAACCTCGAGTCTGGTTGAGGTCAAGACGGCGCCGCATACCAATTGGTTGACGCTGGAAGCATCATGAGCCCATGACCACCCAGATCGCGATCCGGCTCGACGATCAAGAACTAGCCGCCTTGGACGCCGAGGTTGCCATGGTCTCGCAACCAACAGATCCGACGCCGTGCGTCGCGGGATCACCCAATTGCAACGCGCGCGCCGCTACCGTGACGAGGAAGTCCGGCTCGTCGAGTTGGCTCAACGGGGCGAACCCATTTATCCAGATCTCGACGGCCTGCTGACGGCGGACTACCCGTTGCTGGACTGATGCGATCAATCGTCACCGTGCGGTTGGACAACCGACGCCTCGCACTGGTGTTGACCCGGCAATCCGCGCTGCACTTGCTCACCTGGGTCACCGTCCCCCCGATCACCAGCACCATCCGTGAAATCACCAGCGAGGTTCGCGTCGGGCCGCGCAACGGACTAGATCATGACTGCGTGATCAGTTGTGACAACATCACCACGGTCCGCGCAGATGCACTCGGTGACACGATAGGGCTCCTGTT
>JALYIS010000099.1 GCA_030775705.1 Actinomycetota bacterium | reverse complement strand
CGCCACCATCGCGGCGGTCGCGCGCACGGACAAGACGCCGCCCAATGACACGGTTAGAAACCTCATCTACTGACCGCTGCTACCGTCCGCACAACAGCACGTGTTGCGACGATCGCCGGAATCCGCGTGCAGAACGAAGACCAAAGTGGGGCCAAGTCAGGTGATCACACCCACTCGTCGGTGTGGTGAGCAACCGCTTTCAACAACAGATCATGCGGGACGCTGTCGAAGAAGGCCCGGACGTCAAGATCCAACACCCAGTCCTGTCTCCAACAACGCTGACGCTTCACAGCCACCGCGTCATGGGCACTGCGCCCAGGACGGTAGCCGTAACTGTCAAGGTGGAAGATCGGCTCCAGCTTCGCTTCCAGCAGCATCGCGGCCGCGGTCTGAGCGACCCGGTCTGCCACGTTCGGCACCCCGAGCACCCTGACCCCTTTCCCATGATCCTTCGGTATCTCCACGGCCCGCACCGGTCCCGGGAAGTAACTTCCCGACGACATCCGGTTCCACAGCTTGTAGAGGTTGTCCCTCTCATCAGCTGCGAACCGTTCGATGCTCACCGCGTCCACACCCGGCGCCCCGCCGTTCGCCTGGACCTTCAGCCACGCCCCGAACACGAGGCGTTTGTGAATCTCAAACGACTTCACCATCGGCTTCGGCCTGACCGCCGGTTCCTCCCCCGAAGGGTTGACCGGCAACTGACCGTGGACTGCCCGACCCCTTGGCTCCAGCCCATTACAGGGCCTTCATCGCTACTACGAGCCGGTCCGCCCCTGTGCCCCGCATCGGTCCTCTGCCGCTCACGGTGTTCGCCGCTTGCGGGTCTCCCTCTCGCGACCAGAAGCCCGGACCATCCCGGCCCATCTGGCCGTCGCTATCGGGGCGACAGGTTCTCCTGTTCCATGCCAGCGCCTGCGACGAGCTCACGCCACCTATACACCGGGCACCACCAGGGCCACGAGCAGGCAGCTCCCTGGCTGACAGCACACCACCATCAGCATGCCGATATCCCGGAACCACCCACAGGTCCCGGTTTCGATGCCACCGTAATTTCTCACGATGCGTCAGCAGTGGTTCACACACGTTCGTCTTCCCGTCGCACACCTGACCCGCTGATTGCGGGCCTTCTCCACAGTCGCTTCCCACCCCGGCTCTTAACCGGCATGACACTGCGGTGGTTTGGGATCTCCGCCTGCACGGCGAACCCGGAGGGCCTACCCCCATCACTGGCACAGCACGGTTCATGCAGACGACCTTCTACATCGCCGTCACTCTCCTTTCAGGACACACGTGGATGCCGAGAACCCCATCCGCGCTCATCGGCCCCCAGGTTCGGTGGCCTTGTCCATCCTGGAATGATCTTGGGCCGTGGTCTGCGCCTCCTCTTCCTGACCGTGGGCCAGCTATTCGGGTGGTTGCAGCGCATCCATGGTGAATTCGCCGGACTCGGCATCCGCCCGGCGCCTTCGACGGTGTGGGAGATCCTCACCCATGCAGGGATCCTTCAACCCCACACGCGCGGTCAGACGTGCAGTACCTGCAGGTCTGACAATTCGGCGATGACGTCGAAGTCGTGGTCCTGTGTTACTACCGGAATGCCCAATGTGAGCGCGGTAGCTGCGATCCACATGTCATTGACGTTTGCGCGGCGCCGGGCGTTGGCCAGGTAGACCCGGAGCCGAGCCCAGGTTTCAGCGACCGCGAGATCAATCGGGATCGGGTTCATCTCAGCGACGGTCGTGAGCGTCACCAGGCGCCGGGCGCGTACATCGAGATCTGCCGCCTCGAGTACGCCCGCGCTCAACTCTGCGTGGGTGACGACCGATACCGCCAGCTGGTCGGGCAGGTTGGATGCAGCCACGTTCCGATTCTCCTTTGCGATGAAGACGGAGGTGTCGAGAAGGCCCCGGGTCATCGGATTGGGCCGAGTTCCTCCGTGTCAGCGTTCAGCTTTGCCAGATCGTCGGTGAGTCCTGGGTCGGCCTGAATGCGCGCCAGTTTGGCGACAAGGTCCGATCGTGACGTCCAGTGTGATCTCTCGGGAACCAGGGGTGCGATTCTGGCGACCGCTTCCCCGTTCACGGTGATCTCGATCGGTTCACCGGCGGCTGCTCGACGCAGGACGCCGGCCGTGTCGTTGCGAAGCTCCCGAGAGGCCACACGTGTCATTCTACGACTGTAGCACTTGCGTCGCACTCTGCTACGCTGCCCGTGCCAAGCGCCCGATTTAGAGCGGCCCGCTGATGGACACGTAGACCAGGCGCAGACCCGCAAACCAAGACCATCCGAGGCGGCCGAAGCGGTGGCCGATCAGCGCGGATGAAGTTTTCGGCACCCACAGTCGATGAGAATGTGTCAGGTGAACCGGGGCTGGTCCATCTGGGCAAGGCTTTCGTTCTTGTGCACCCGTTCGTCGTGCCCGATCTGGCGGAAGAGGTCAGCCAGAGAGTCGAACGTTCCGTATTCGTCAGCGAAGTCGGAGCCAAACGGCTGGCTCTCCCAGTCCGGATGCTCTTGGACGAAGAGCATGTATTCGTGTTCGGCATGGTCCTCGAAGTCGGCATTGAGCCGGTAGCTCCAGCGTGGGTGCAGCACGTAGAGCAGCCAGGACTGCTGGTAGTACACGAACGCGATCAGCTGCGGTAGCCAGAAGAACTTCAGCCTGGCCTGGGCCTTCCCCGACTCGGCGAGCAGCTCTTCGAGGATGACCAGATGCCACAGTTCGTTGTCCTGCTGGGCGCGAGCTTCTAGAACGCGTTCTTGGATGCGTTTGGCCAGCCCTAACTCCTCATGTACCTGGGTGGCGGCGATATAGGCGACGTGCTCCCACGCTTGATAGGGAACCCGCGCGATCACCTCGAGGATCTTGAACTTCGACAGGCTGCGTTTGCGCCCGTAGATGAGATCCAGCAGTAGGAACAACGCTCGGGCGGCGATGCTGTAACGGCGCCGAGGCGTGGCTAGCGTCTCTCGCTGCGCCGCCACCAGCTCCTCGTGGGACAGGCTCGGCGGGACTCCGGCGGTGATCGTCGGTTCGCTCATGGGATCGACCTCGATGTTCACGGGTTGGGCTGTCTTATTGGTGAGGAAATGCGGGGTGGCGTGACGCGTGTTGAGCAGGTTTGGCAGCCACGCACGAGTGGGAGCCTGTCCTCGGGCGCCGGGTGTCATTCCTCCGGCGGGGGCGCAGCGGGTTGGTGGACGGCCCATTCCTCTTCGAGGCGCTCTTCCCCGTCGGTGGTGGTCTGCGTAGTCAGGGGCCCCTGCGGCCTCGGCTCAGCTTGTCGGATGGGTCTCGCGTGCGGGGCGCCGCGGCTGTCTTGCTTGGTCATGGGTGGGTCCAGACGCGCTCGTGGTCGTGTCGCGCCAGGCGTCTGGAGACCACCAGGCAGCGAGCGTCGACGCGAAGGGGAGTGCTCGCAGGCGTGCAACGGCGGTCCTCATCTTGTCTGCACGGTTGGGGCGAACGGGCCTGGTGCATCACATGGACCGCATCGTGTAGTAGCGCTTGACGTCGGGCATCGCGACGACGGCAACCACTACCGAGCATCCGAGCGCGACCAACGCGGCCGCGGCGCGCTTCATTGCCTTGCGCCGACGAGTGGTGGCCGTGTGCCGTTGGCTGAGGAACCACCGCTTCCCACGCCGGGTGAGCTGGCGCCGGGCTGTTGCGAGGAGGTCTTGAGGACCGCGCAGGCTAGGTCGGACAGGCTGCGTTGGGTGCGCTCGCTGTAGACGATCATGAGGGCGAACGCCTTGGTGTAGCTGACCGGGAAATGCCCCATCAGGATCGCAATCGCTGCGCCCATCTCACATTCCGTTTCGGCTGGCTGTGCCGGACTGTCTTGCCGCGCAGGTACGGGATCGGAGAAGAGGTGTTGGTCAGCGTTTGGCGCGGGGCTATCCCGCCCGGCGACGGCCGCTCGTTGGGGACCACTCAGAGCGATCGGTGGATCCAATACCTGGACGGTCGGGGGCTGAGTGCGGGACGACGTTCTCATGGTGACCCTCGCCGAGGGGAAGTCACCGAAGGTGCCCGGACTCGGGCTGAACGCCCCCGAAGGTTGACGCAGGCGTCGATCTTCGGTTCCGTGCTGGCTGGAGACTCAACCACCGCTGACTCTACGCGCACCTGGGGGGCGTGGTCGGCGGCTCCTAGGTCGCCTCCTCGGTCGCCAGTTGATGGTTCGACTCGCCGTTCTGTCCTGCCGGCTCCCCGTCTCGACCGGATTCGGCCATCCGACCGGGCGCCGCGGTCAGCTCACCCGCATGCCAACACGACGACATCAGATGAGCCGACCCTGCGCGCGACGCGGACCCACGAATCCCAGCACCGGTGAGCTGAGCACACACCGTGCTGCCACAGCGGGCAGGCAGTCAGTGCGCCGGCAGGAAAGCCGCCGATGGCCGGGTGATCGTGAGCAGCAGCGTGGTCGGTCGCCACCCGAACGGCTCGTGCGCCAGCCGCCTGCTTACCGTGTCTCGCGGCACTCCCTCGGCCCGCAGCTGCAACACCACCGGTCGAACTCGCCCGGCTCGACCCGACACGCCAGCACCGCCGCGATCCGGCTCGAGCCGGAGACCGACGACCTCCAACCCGAGCTCGTCGAGACGGCAGAACACGCCCAGGTCAGGTCGCACGAAGGTAGCAACAGGCACGTGGCGCAAAGGGCTTCCCCGCCGCAAATTTGACAGACATCGGCACGCCGAACCATGGTCCGGCGTGCCGATGTCGTGACGCCTACGCGAAAAGGGGATGCGCGAACAGGTCCATCATGGCGATCGCGGCATTGGTCACGAGCGTCATCATGGGATCGGGCGTCGACTGCATGGTTGTAGTCCCCGACAGGGTCGGCATGCTCCAACTACTGGTCGAGCCGGAGCCACCTGAACCTGAGGAGCCGGCACCGCCGGTGTCACCCGAGGTGCTCGACGTGGTGCCGGACGCGGCACCGCTGGCACCCGAGTTGCCGCCGGCACCGGTGGTGCCGGTCGCG
>JALYIS010000098.1 GCA_030775705.1 Actinomycetota bacterium | reverse complement strand
GAATTATAGACACCATGGCTGTCTTTTGTCCAGGCGGTGTCGTAGCCTTCCTCCATGTCTCGCTCGGGCGCCGATCTCGCCCTACTTCTACTCGGAGGCTTCCGCACGCTCGTGGACGCCGCGATCGTTGAGCTGGCCCGGCGCGGCTACGAGGACGTGCGTCCCGTCCATGACTTCGCGATGCGGGCCATTGCCGCGGGCGCCGACAACGCCTCAGAACTGGGTCGCCGGATGTCGGTCTCCAAGCAGGCGGCGGCGAAGACCATCGCGGTGCTACAGGAACGCGGATACGTGGCACGCGATGCCGACCCAGCCGATGCGCGACGCAAACGCCTTCAGGTCACCGCACTTGGCTTCGATGTTCTGCGCGAAGGAGAAGCGATCTTCGACGAGCTGCGCGAGAAATGGGAGCGGCAGATCGGCTCCGCCCAACTTGAGAAGCTCGAGGCGCACCTAGCAGCGCTGGTCGGCCCCTCGTCCGTGCGCTTCGATACGCCCGGCTGGATGACGCGAGACCTCGGCGAGTCGCTCTAGATGAAACGGTCGTTGCCCGTCAGCGGTGTGAGAGTCCAACCGGATTGGCCCGACGCCGCCATCGACGACCACCACTCCTACAGCTCGCTGACTCCCAATCGCGATCGGCGTATCTGATCGGGGTGGCATATGCCGTCGCGGCGACGAGGACTGGTGCCGAGTCGCACGAGTCCACGAACGATTTTTGCCATCGATCTGCCGTCCTCGTAGCGAGTGTTTTGCAAAATTTGAGCCGCGTGGCGCTCAGAGTATTGTGCCCGGGTTCATGATCCCCAGCGGGTCGAGAGCTTGTTTCACCCGTTGGTTCAGCGCTAGGGCCGCTGGGCCGAGGTAGTCGGCGAGCCAGGGCTTCTTGATGCGCCCCACTCCGTGCTCGCCGGTGATGGTGCCGCCGAGTGCGATGGCCAGTCCCATTACGTCGCCGTAGGCCAGCTGGGCGCGGGCGGCGAGCTCGGCGTCTGAGCGGTCGCAGACGATCAGCGGGTGGGTGTTCCCGTCACCGGCGTGCGCGATGACGGCGATGGTGACGCCGTGCTGATCGGCGAGTCTGTCGATCCCTCGGACGAGCGCGCCGAGTTGGGGGACGGGTACACCGACGTCCTCGAGAAGGAGAGGACCCTTCTTCTCGACGGCTGGGATGGCCATCCGTCGGGCAACGACAAAGGCTTCACCCTCGGTGGGGTCGTCGGTCGAGACGATCTCGGACGCTCGGTTTTCCCGGCAGACCTGGGCAATCTTGGCGCACTCGACCGATGCATACTGTCCGGGCTGGTCGGACTGGATCACCAGCATCGCCTTCGCGTCACGGTTCAGGCCCATCCGGGTCAGGTCATCGACTGCGGTGATTGTCGTCTGGTCCATGAACTCCAGCATCGCCGGGCGCAGCTGGCGCGTGATGTCCAGTACGGCCTGGGTCGAGTCGTCGAGGGAGGCGAACGTTGCGACTATTGTGGACAATGGTTCCTGCGCCGGTATCAGGCGCAACACGATCTCGGTAACGATGCCCAGGGTGCCCTCGCTGCCGACGAAGAGTTTTGTCAGCGATAGCCCGGCCACGTCCTTCAGGCGCGGGCCGCCGAGTGTGACAGCGGTCCCGTTGGCGAGCACGACGCTGAGGCCGAGCACGTAATCGCTGGTTACGCCGTACTTCACACAGCACAGTCCGCCGGCGTTGGTCGCGACGTTTCCACCGATGCTGCAGATCTCGTAGGACGAGGGGTCGGGGGGATACCAGAGGCCGTAGGCGGCGGCGGCTGCCTTGACCTCGGCGGTAAACAGGCCGGGCTGCACAACGGCCGTGCGCGTGGCGGGATCAATGTGTAGTTCTCGCATGCGTTCGGTGGAGACGACGATGCACCCGTCGCGGGCCGACGCGCCTCCGGACAATCCCGAGCCTGCGCCCCGGGGGACGACCGCGATGGCGTGATTGGCGGCGAAGCGGACCGCGACCTGCACGTCGGATGTGCTCTCGGCTCGGACGACAGCAAGCGGGGTACCGGCATCGGGATCGCCCGCCCGATCCCAGCGGTAGCCGGCCATCCGATCGGGTTCGACGAGGACGCGATCGTCACCCAGTGCCTGGACAAGGGGTGTGACGTCGATGGTCATCATCGGGAGGTCGCCTCACTCAGGTGAATCGTGGCGGCGGCGAGTCGCCTCGCCGCCGACTGAAGCAGGGGGATGGCATTGGCGAGGAGCTCATGGGTCATTCTGGTGACCGGACCCGACACTGAGAGGGCGGTCCAGGCTGGACCGCTGTCAGGTACCACCACCGCGACGCAACGCACGCCCATCTCCTGCTCCTGTTCATCGACCGCGTATCCGCGGGATCGCGTTTGGGCCAGGTCGGCCAACAGGTCGTGCTCCGAGGTGAGGGTGTGCTGGGTGTAGCTCGGTAGCCCGGTACGCCGCAGGAGCGCTCCGGCGGCGTCCTCGTCGAACTGGGCCAGCATCGCCTTGCCGACGCCGGTGCAGTGCAGCTCCACTCTGCGTCCTACCTCGGTGAAGGTGCGCATTGAGTGGGCGGACGGCACCTGCGCCACGTACTCGGCGTGATCACCGGAAAGCACCGCGACGTTCGCGCTCTCGCCGGTTGCGGCCACAAGGTCCGCGAGTATCGGTGTTGCTCCCGCCGCAGCTAGACGGGCAGCTGTCGCTCCCAACGGAGCCAGTCGAAAGCCGAGAGCATACCGGCGATTGGGCAGCTGCCTCATCCAACCGCGCTCCACCAGGGTTTGGAGTAGTCGATGGGTCGTCGGCAGCGCCAACCCGGCGATCGCAGCGATTTCGCCGATCGCTAGGTGTCCGCCCCGCTGCTCGACCGCCTCGACGATGTCGAGAGCGCGATGCAGCGACTGGACCCCCGCGCGGTCCACAGCAGGAGATTGTTGGGAGTTGACCACACACGCCATGGTGCCATAGATTTCCATGAAGAAGAAAGAACGTTCCATAATGCGGAATAAGCAGAAGGTGCGATGTGACGAACTATGTGAGAGTCGGCGACCTTTCCGTGGCGTCCGTACTGCATCGGTTCGTCGAGGACGAGGCGCTGCCTGGTTCGGGCGTTGCCACCGAGGACTTCTGGGCCGGGCTACAGCGTGCGAGCGTCCAGATCGCGGGCCGTCAACGCGCTCTCCTCGCCCGCCGCGACGAACTGCAACAAGCCATCGACGAGTACTACCGCCACGGCGCGGGCGCGCTGTCCGACCCGGCGCATCACGAGAGTTTCCTTCGCAGCATCGGCTACCTCGTCGAGGAGCCAGCACCCTTCACCGTCTCGACTTCGGGCGTGGATGCCGAGATTAGCGAGCAGTCCGGACCGCAGCTTGTCGTGCCGATACTCAACGCCCGGTTCGCCACCAATGCAGCCAACGCTCGCTGGGGCTCCCTCTACGACGCGCTCTACGGCAGCGACGTCATCGACCAGAGAGGCGACCTCGACCCCGGACGGGACTACAACCCCCTGCGCGGAGCACAGGTGATCGAGCGAGTTCGCGCCCTTCTGGACGAGATGGCCCCCCTCGACGGAATCTCGCACGGTGACGTAACGGCCTACGCCATCGATGACCGCGGATTGATGGCCTGCAGCGAGGACGACACCTTCCGGCTGATCGCGCCGGTGCAGTTGGTGGGGTACCGCGGCTCGCCTCAGACGCCCGAAGCGATCCTCTTGGTCCACCACCGCCTGCACGTCGAGATCCAAATCGATCGTGAGCATCAGGTGGGACGCACAGACCCTGCAGGCGTCAGAGATGTGCTTCTCGAAGCGGCGCTGACCTCGATCATGGACCTGGAGGATTCCGTCGCGGCCGTCGACGCGGACGACAAGGTCGCCTGCTACCGCAACTGGCTGCTGCTCATGCAGGGACGGCTCACCGCGGAAGTCGCCAAGCACGGACGAACGTTCACGCGCGAGCTTGACGAAGACCGTGCCTACACAACGCCTTCCGGGGCGACCGTGAAGCTGCCGGGGCGGGCCCTGATGTTCATTCGTCAGGTGGGTCACCTGATGACCACCGACGCGGTGCTCGACGCGACTGGTGAGCCCATCCCGGAAGGCATCCTCGATGCATTCGTCACCGCCCTGGCCAGCTGCCACGACATCCGCGCCAACACGCGCCTTCGCAACTCTCGAACCGGCTCCATGTACGTCGTGAAGCCGAAGCTGCACGGCCAAGAGGAGGTCGCCCTGACCGTGGATCTCTTCGGGATGGTCGAACAGAGCCTCGGCATGGATCCAAACACCATCAAGATCGGGATCATGGACGAAGAGCGGCGCACGACGCTCAACTTGGCCGCCTGTATCCACGCCGCGCGCGAGCGCGTGATCTTCATCAACACCGGCTTCCTCGATCGCACCGGCGACGAAATCCACACCGCCATGCTCGCTGGACCGGTCGTCCGCAAGAACGAAATGCGCAGCGCCACATGGTTGGCGGCATACGAGGACGCGAACATAGACACCGGCCTCGCCTGCGGACTCATGGGTCGCGCGCAGATCGGCAAGGGAATGTGGGCCGCGCCGGACAACCTCGCCGCCATGCTGGAACAGAAGATCGCCCAGCCCCAGGCCGGCGCGAACACAGCCTGGGTGCCATCGCCCACCGCGGCGACTCTGCATGCGATCCACTACCACGCGGTCGACGTGCGACAGCGGCAGGCCGAACTAGCCGCGGCCGGTCGCCGAACGACCCTGCGCGACCTGCTCACCTTGCCTCTCGCTGACCCCACTGTGTGGAGCGACGAAGAGCGTCGTACCGAGCTGGACAGCAACGTCCAAGCCACGCTCGGCTATGTCGTCCGATGGATCGATGCCGGCGTCGGATGCTCCAAGGTTCCCGACCTCTCTGGCACGCCGCTCATGGAAGATCGTGCCACCTGCCGGATCTCCTCCCAGCACGTCTCGAACTGGCGCCACCACGGTGTCATCACGGACGAGCAGGTCGAGGAGAGCCTGCGTCGCATGGCCGTACTGGTGGATGAACAGAACTCGAACGACCCCACATACCGACCGATGGCGCCGACGTACGACGGGGAGGCCTTCCTCGCGGCGCGCGAACTCCTCCTCCGCGGAGCCGACCAGCCTTCCGGGTACACCGAGCCGATCCTGCACCGCCATCGCGCCGCCGTGAAGGCGCAAGTGCCTGCTAGCTCGGACTCTCGTCCAATCCATCTCGCACCCGCACACCCCTGACCTAACCACCGCGGAACTCCTTCGACTTGGACTGAACGAGATGCCGACCGCAAGTGCCCACAACCGAGAGCACACTCGCCCCACCGCATTCCAGGCTGGTCCGGGTAACAGGCTGCGCGCCGCCCGCATTGAGGCCGGGCTGACGCTCGCCAGTTTCGCAGAGGCGATGTGCGTCTCCCTTGCCTCGGCCAGCCGATGGGAGACGGACGTGCGACGACCCCACTCCAGTCATCTGGCGCGACTAGCGCATGTTCTTGATCGGCCGGCTGCCGAGATCGCCCGATGGCTCACCCACACACCTGCCCTCTCGACCGAGTCGATCATCCGCGCACACGGGCTACGCCCGCTCCGACTCCAGGCTTCGTTGAGCCGGGCTCAGCTGGCGGAGAAGATCGGCGTCTCAGTCGCAACCATCGCTCATTGGGAATGTGGACGACGCGGATTGCCGGCCCGGCGGATCACCCCAATCGCCGGGGCACTCAACCTCCCCCCGGGTGAGGTTCTCGTCCAGTTGCGCCAGCCGATCGCTACCCCTCCCGTATCGCGGCTGGCGGGCATGCGCAGGGCTGCAGGGCTCACTCAACGTCAGGTGGCCGACGGCCTGAACGTCACCCACCCACTGATCTGTCACTGGGAACGCGGGCGGAGCATTCCGAACTGGCCACAAGTCAGGCGCCTCGCGCTACTTTTCCGCCGACCGGTCGAGCAGGTCGCCGTAGCAGTCCGCTGCCCCCGACCGGTCTACCTGGATCGGACACGCTGGCGCTCCGGAATGCTGCCGGAGATTCTGCGGGAAGTGCGGCGATGGCGCGGCGACACGGTCACCGACCTCGCAGCACGGATCGGCGTGCACCCGCAGACCCTTCGGCGATGGGAAAACGGCCAGACCCGGCCGGTCCTTCACCTGCACCGGCGACTCGAGGTCGCTCTGGCTCTCGCTCCCGGGTCGCTACCCAAATAGGGAGAGTTCCGTCGAGTGCGCCCGACCGGTCGCGACCAGAGGAGGTGTCTTTGGGCAGATCGCACCGAGGAACGTGTAGGGCAGGCTTTGCAGGCGTCCCAGCATTGCCGCGGCGAACGCGTTGATGACCAGGAAGGTCAGCTGGTAGCAGGTTCAGCGCGACGAGCGGCTGGGTCTTAAGCTGCGTGAGGTCGGTGTGAGGCGTTGACACGGAGAGCGATCTGACGCCTCGGCCCAGCGGAGCGACCACAAGGTCGGACGTGCATGAGCATGCAGTCCGAAGCGCATCGGAAAGCCGAGAGTCAACGGCGAGCACCTCTCATGACTCTGCCGTATCCGAACCCTCGCTGAGTGGCCCGCCATACCGCTCGTATGTGAGAGGGAGCACGAGGGCCCGGACGGTCGGGCGACATCCGAACTGGTCACCGTCGACGGCGACCTGCGGTGCCGGTCGCGGCGGATCGGGTATCGCTACGTGTTCAGAACCCGTAGCGATACCGAGTGCTCTTCGCAGTCGGCCAACGAATCCCCACACGGGCGGCTTGTGTACTGGAGTGATCGCACCGTCGCGGCGTGGCGTGATACCTGCATGCGGCAGCATTCGTGAACGCGGGTGCGAGTGATCACGGGTGCGGACTGCGTAGATACCCAAACCTGTTATGCGCGTGCCGAGGGAGGAGCGAGAGCCGTTCCTATGACGTTCGGCCGGCGTACTGCCACGCGCGAGGACGTAGAAGGCGCAGCCCGTTGAGGCCGACGATGACCGTGGAGCCTTCGTGGCCCGCCACCCCGAGTGGGAGTGGCAGGTGACCGGCGAGGTCCCAGATCACGAGGCTCGTGATCACGGCGGCGGCGATGGCAAGGTTCGCCATCACGACACGGCGGGCCCGGCGGGACAGGTCTATGACCTTGGGCACCGTGGCAAGTTCGTCGCGCACGATGACGGCGTCGGAGGTCTCCATCGCCAGGTCGGAGCCGTGGCGGCCCATCGCGATTCCCAGATCGGCGGCAGCGAGCGCGGGGGCGTCGTTGACGCCGTCACCGATGAGCAGGACACGGCGGCCTTGGGCTTGCAGGCTACGGACGTGGGCGACTTTGTCGGCCGGGAGTAGCCCGGCGTGCACGGTGGTGATACCGACCTCGGATGCGAGTTGGACCGCTGCACCCTGGTTGTCGCCGGTGAGCAGTACAGGTTTGTTTCCGGTCAGGGCAGTCAACGCGGCGACTGCGGACTGCGCATCCGGGCGTTGCTGATCGGCGAGGCTCAGCAGTCCTGCCGGACTGTTGTCGACCAGCACGACGACTGCGGTCCGGCCCTGTGCTTCGGCCTTGGCGATGGCCGCTCGAATGGGCGCCAGCTCTTGGCTGCCCGATTGCTCGACATCGGTGAGGATTGCGGGGGAGCCCACGCGCACGAATCGCCCGCCCACATGCGCGGTGATGCCCCGTCCTGGGGTGGATTGGAAGCGGTCCGCGGTGACGATTGGCAAGTCGCGCTGACGGGCAGCATTCACGATGGCGGTGGCGAGCGGGTGCTCGCTGGGCCGCTCGGCGGACGCGGCCAAGCTCAGTAGGTCGTCGCTGCCGAGTCCGGAGCCGGCCAGTGGCTGGACTTCGGCGACTCGCGGTGTCCCGACGGTGAGGGTGCCTGTCTTGTCGAACGCGATGGTGTCGATCGAGCCGAGCTGCTCCATCACGACGGCGGACTTCACCAGCACCCCGTGCCGGCCGGCGTTGGCAATCGCGGACAGCAGCGGCGGCATCGTCGCGAGCACGACCGCGCACGGGGAGGCGACGATCATGAATGTCATCGCCCGCAGTAGCGTTGGTTGCAAAGCTCCGCCGAACGCGAGCGGGACAACGAACAGTGCCACGGTCCAGGCGACCATGCCGAGGGAGTAGCGCTGCTCAATCTTCTCTATGAAGAGTTGAGTCTTGGCCTTGGTCGCGGACGCTTCTTCGACGAGGGCGACGATGCGGGCGATCACCGACTCGTCGGGCGGACGGTTCACCCGAATGCGCAATGCCCCGGTGCCGTTGAGCGTCCCGGCAAACACTTCGTCGCCGACCTGCCTGGTGATCGGCAGCGGTTCGCCGGTGATCGTGGCCTGATCCACATCGCTGGCCCCATCGATCACCTCGGCGTCGGCGCCAATCAGCTCGCCTGGGCGCACCAGCACCAGGTCACCGACAGCGAGATCTGTAGTCTCCACCTGCTCCTCGGACCCATCCGATGACAGTCGGGTGGCCTGTTGTGGGGTGAGATCGAGCAGGGCACGCACTGAGTCGGCGGTCCGCTTGGTGGCCAATGCCTCCAACGCACCGGAGGTCGCGAAGATCACGATGAGGAGCCCGCCGTCCAGCACCTGCCCGATCGCGGCCGCGACGATGGCCGCGACCACCATCAGCAGATCGACATCCAGGGCCTTGGTCCGAAGCGCCCGCATCCCGGCGAGGCCCGGTTCCCAGCCTCCGGCCACGTAGCAGGCCAAGTAGCACGTCCACCAGATGCCGGCTGGGGCCCCGGCAAGTTCCCACAGGCCACCGAAGCAGAACAGCACCGTGGCCAGCGCCGCCCAGCGAATCTCGGGCAGCGCCAGCATGTCGCGGAGCTTGGTGGCCGCGCGCGGACGGCCGGGTGTCACAGTTGGACGGGGTGGCGCGGTCAACATGGCGGGCACGCAGATGCTCCAAGCAGAGGGGTCGGCCGGACGGCTCAGGTTCGCCCCCAATGGTACAGGACAACATGAAGAGGTCTTCATTCGTTCAGGCGGGTAGGATGGTGCGATGGGTCACGGCGTTGAGGGTCGAGATACCCCGGCTGCGCGGCTTGACGCGGACAGTGCTGTCGCGGTCGCCGCGACACTTCAGGCGCTGACAGCACCCAGCCGCTTGCTGATCCTCGCCACGCTTCGGCACGGACCGTCGACGGTCTCCGAGCTCACTGAGGCCGTCGGAATGGAGCAGTCAGCGGTCTCGCACCAGCTACGCTTGTTACGGACCATGGGGCTGGTCACGACCTCACGCAGCGGTCGCAACGTGACGTACTCGCTCTATGACGACCATGTCGCCAGCTTGCTCGACGAAGCCGTGTATCACGCCGAGCATCTTCGACTCGGTGCGCCGCGGCGCCGCGCCATCAGCTAAAGGGCGAAAGCGTTCGTTCATCGCGGGGTGAACGTAACGGTGGTGAGCAGTTCACTGAGCAGCGTCTGGATGCGGCCCTTGATGTCGTCGCGGACCTCGCGGACGACGTCGATCCCTTGGCCCGCGGGATCGATCAGTTCCCAATCGAGGTAGCGCTTGCCGGGAAAGTATGGGCACGTCTCGCCGCAGCCCATCGTGATCACGATGTCAGCGCGCGCTACCGAGTCGGCGGTCAGGATCTTCGGTGTCTGGGCGCTGATGTCGATGCCGACCTCACGCATGGCCTCGATGGCGACGGGGTTGACCTGTTCTGCAGGTTCCGAACCCGCTGACCAAATCTCGATGCGCTCGCCGGCCAGGCTCTTGAGCCAGCCGGCGGCCATCTGGGAGCGACCGGCGTTGTGGACACAGACGAACAGGACTGTGGGCTTGGAGGACATGGCGTTGCCTTTCAGGTGTGGGTGGCGACGGCCTCGGCGGCGATGGTGGGCGTGTTCGGGTACAGACCACGGATCAGCGCGTACCCGAGCAGGCCACCGACGAACTGCATCACCACGAACGGACCGACCGACGCCGGGGCAATGCCGGCGAACGTATTAGAGAACATCCGGGCGATGGTGACTGCCGGATTCGCGAACGACGTTGAACTCGTGAACCAGTAAGCGGCAAGGATGTAACCGCCGACCGCGTACGCGACCCGATCCGAGTGACCGGCGCGGACGGTGCCAAAGATGACGACGAGCAGACCGAGTGTCGCAACCACC
The DNA here is from genome assembly GCA_030775705.1 of Actinomycetota bacterium. GTDB lineage: Bacteria > Actinomycetota > Actinomycetes > Mycobacteriales > Jatrophihabitantaceae > JALYIS01. The sequence continues at coordinate 3,202 of JALYIS010000098.1, read as the reverse complement.
TCGCCGAGCAGAACGCCTGCGCCGTGGCGGTGATGAGTCGAGAGATTCACGGCGGACAGGTTGAACATGAGGTTGGCGAGGACCGCACCGACGAACCCGCCGGCGACTTGCGCCGTGATCAGTGCCGCAGCGTCTCGGCTCGTGATCGCCCCCAACGCTCGCTCGACCAACGTCACGACGGGGTTGAACGCCGCCGAGACGGGTTGCAAGGCCAGGATCAGCGCGACGAGTGCGCCGCCGGTGATGATGCTGTTCTCCAACAACTGCAACCCGACGTCGTGCGGCGAGAGCCGGCGGGCGGCGATGCCGGAGCCGATCACCGCGGCGACAAGGAACGCGGTGCCGACGAACTCGGCCAAGGCCCGCCGCGCCAGAGCGCGACTCATGCCGAAGGGTCACCGATCACCGCGCCCAGATTCGCCAGCGCTTCGGTCCGGGCGCGGTAGTACACCCATACGCCGCGCTTCTCGCGGTCGAGCAGTCCCGCTTCATGCAGCACCTTCAGGTGATGACTGACCGTGGGCTGGGACAAGTCAAAGGCGGGGTTCAGATCGCAGATGCACGCCTCGCCATCCTCGTGGGAAGCGACCAGCGACATCAGCCGTAACCGCACCGGGTCGGCCAGTGCCTTGAGCAGAGGGACGATCTGATCAGCCTCGGCTGCTGATAGCGGTTCCCGCGATAACGGCGAGCAGCACGCCACCGCGTCTGCCGGACTGAGTCGAGCCGAAGACTTCGACATACGTCGATATTGACAGATGTCGATGCCTAGTGGCAACCTGGCAATGACATAGATGTCCGTCGAAGTCTTCCGGAGGTAGCCCGATGTCTCGTGTTCAGCTCGCCCTCAACGTCGACAACTTGGATGAGGCGATCATCTTTTACAGCAAGTTGTTCAATGCCGAGCCGGCAAAGGTCAAGCCGGGCTACGCAAACTTCGCCGTGGCCGAACCGCCGCTGAAGCTGATCCTGATAGAGAACCGTGGTCAGGGCGGCAGCATCAATCACCTCGGGGTGGAGGTTGCCGACGTCGATACCGTCGACGCAGAGCAGACGCGGCTAGCCGAAGCGGGTCTTGCCTCTATCGACGAGCGAGGCACGACGTGCTGCTACGCCAAGCAGGACAAGTTTTGGGTCCAGGGCGCCCCGAACGGCCAACGGTGGGAGGTCTACACCGTCCTCGCCGACAGCCCGACGTTCGCCTCCACCGATGCTGACGTTGGCACCTGCTGTGGCGCCGAGTTCACCTCCGGCGCGGCCCCATCGGCTACCGCCTGCTGCTAGTCGGCGGCCGATCGGCGCCTCGGCGAACAGCCAGCGGGCGTGGGCAACGCCCAGGTCGCGGGTCACTACTGGCAACCCGCCACGCGCTGCTGGGTCCCGCGCCGCGCATGCGCTCCCTGTGGATGAGTAGGTGTGCGCGCGTGTGAGGTCCCGCGGGGGCCAGGGCGCCGCCTGCGGTAGCACATCTGCTACTGTGCCGATCATGGGCACGGTCGGCCTGCGAGAACTTCGCCAAGATGCTTCTGAACTTGTGCGTCGTGTAGAGAACGGCGAACAGATCGACATCACCGTGTCGGGCCGCCTGGCAGCGCGGCTGGTACCCGTGACGCCAAAGGTCTGGCGGCGTTGGGAAGACATTGCTGACGCGTTCGCCGGGCCGGGCGACCCCACCTGGAACCAGGATCGTGACCGGATCAATCAGTCGCTGGCCAACCCTTGGGATTCCGGCGCGTGAGGGCAATCCTCGACACAAGCGTTCTGCTCGCTTCCGACGTCCCGGCCCTCGAAGGCGACTTGGCCATCAGCGCCGCTGCCATTGCCGAGTTGCATTTCGGTGTGCTCGTCACGTCGGACCCCGGCACGCGGGCCGAGCGGCTACGTCGACTCTCGGAGTTCCAGCGCCGCTTCTCGGCGTTGCCTGTCGACGACGCGGTGGCTACCAGTTACGGCCGTCTCGCCGCCGCGGTCGCCGCGACTGGGCGGCAGCCGAGGGCGCGAGCCATGGACCTTCTCATCGCGGCCACCGCTCACGCTCACGCCGCTCGCCTCTACACGCGCAACGCCGGCGATCTGGTCGGGATCGAACATCTCATCGAGATCGTGCCGGTATGACGAGACCTGACAACGGTCTTCTCGACCGAAACGGTTCGGCGGATTCGGGATCGGCGTTGTTAACCCCCGGTTGACCGCCGAAACAAGACCACACGCAATCAGGGCACGTCAATCCGCTCGACAACGCCCTCGACCGTGCCGGTAATCCATAGCCGATGACTACCCGGCTGGACCGCAACCGTGTTGGGCTGGCGCACGGTTGGGTAGCGCGCGATTACCTTGGGTGAGTTCGACGAGGTATCGATTCCGACCACCTCATTGCGCGCGGTGAGGGTGATCCACACGGTGTGCGTGCTGTTGTCGACCGCCATCCCGTACGGAGTCCCGGGCAGCGATATCTTGCCCACCTGGCGTAGCGGCGAGACATCAAAGAGCAGCACCGCGTTGCCCCGCGTATCCGCGACCGCCAGCCGCTGACCGCTCAGCAGCACGCCATGAGTGGGGCCCCGGCCAGCCTTCGCCCGCGAGACGCGGGTCATCGTGGCGACGTCATAGGTACTGACCGTGTACCCGTTCACGTCGATCACAGCCACCGTCGCGCCGTAGCCCACGATTCCGCCGGGCTGCTGAACGTCGGAGATCGTCGCACCGACGGCGCCGTTGTGGACGAAGGCGATCGAGTGTCCGAATTCGTTACCGACCACGACATCGCCGCCACCGACCGCGGCGGCATCGTGGGGCTGTCGGCCGACACTTGTGAGGCTTTGCGACCCGTCGGCCAGCGTCACCACATCGAGCTGGTTCGAGCTCTCTACCGGTACCAAGACGGTCCCGGGGGCGCCAGCCTGCAAGTGCCGGACCGAGCCTGGCAGCAGGACGCTTCGAACCATCGAGAGATCGGTGCCGTTGAGCACCAAAAGTCGATCCGGATCGCGTACGGCCACGGCGACCACGCCGAGCTGTGCGTCGTAGACGATGCCCTCAGGCTGTGGCCCGACCTGGACCACGGTGCCGGCCGGATGCCGTGTCTGCGGCGATGCAGTTGCCGGTTCGGCGGCATGGTGGGAAGCGCCCGGAGACGGCCCGCAGGCGCCGAGCAGCACGAGAGCTACCGTGATCGCCAGCCCTGAGGCGAGCGACATTGAAC